>NZ_JAVIJB010000014.1:0-156620 GCF_033977165.1 Mesorhizobium captivum | reverse complement strand
GAGCGCGACGTCCGGCTCGTGATCTCTACCTCACCGCACGGGCCCATCCCGCGCAGCGGGTTCGTTCTCCGGCCCCATTTCGGTCGTTTTGAGCCTTGCCCACGTGAGCAACGCTCAACCTTCATTTTTGAAGCTCGTTCGCCGGAAACTGGCGTTTCGCACTGCTTTACCCGAAAATCTGCGGAATCTGGCGGCATGGTTTTGCCTAAACTCCGATTCTCAGCGCTTACGCCGCTCGGCCCTGAAGGACTTCAGGTAAGCCAAGTGTAGGGCTAACTACCTGCTACGCAATGAGAAATTGGCGCACCCGACAAGATTCGAACTTGTGACCTCTGCCTTCGGAGGGCAGCGCTCTATCCAGCTGAGCTACGGGTGCTTCCCGGGAAACCGGAAAACGAACCAACCGGTGAGCCGGCCAGCCACGGCTTCTTAGCGGAAGCCGGGGCGAGCTTCAACGGCCAATTGGCGATTGTGCGGCGCTCCCCCTCTCCGTCTCGGCTTCGCCGAGCTACCTCTCCCCACTTTGTGGGAGCGAGGAACCCAAACTCCTAGCTCCTCATCCCTCCACCTCGCTCTTCGCCACCCTGCGCTGCACCCCGCGCGTCGTCCGCTTCTGCTTCTTCGCGGTCAGCTCGTGCATGGCGTCGAGCTGCATTTGCTGCATTTCGGCCAGCCGCTGCCACTGGCGCGAGATCAGGTAATCGAGCTTCTCGTGCAGGTGCCGCACCTCCAGCTCCGCCTTGAGGTTCACCCGGTAGTCGTTGAAGGAGCGCAGCCGGTCTTTGGCTTCCTGCCGCTTCTGGCTCATCATGATCACCGGCGCCTGGATGGCGGCGATGCAGGAGAGCATCAGGTTGAGCAGGATGAACGGGTAGGGGTCGAAGGCGCCGCCCACCGCGCCCTCGGCGAGGTTCAGGCCGATCCAGATCAGGAGCACGGCCGCGAACGAGATCAGGAACCACCAGCTGCCGCCGAACTCGGCCATCGAGTCGGAGACGCGGTCGGCGAAGGAGCGGTGCTCCTCGAACTCCTCTTCCGAGTTTTCGGAGATCGTGTCTTGTCTCGCGATCGATTCCACCACCTGGCGGTCGAGCTCGGAGAATTCGCCGTGCTCCTGCTGCAGCAATTCCTCCATGTAGCGCATGCGGTAGCGGGCGAGCTCGGCGCGGCTGACGCGCGCGCCGCGCGGCAGGTCCGGATGGTCGGCGCGGATGCGGTCGGCGAGGCTGGGCCTGAGATCGTCGATGCGCACCAGGTCGCGCTTGCGGAACTTTCTGCCGCTGATCGCCGACGGCTTCTTCTTCGGCTTGACCCTGCCGGGCACGTGCGGTTCCGAATCCGGCACCTCCGGCGCTTCGAGGATCTCGTCCGCCGCCTCGTGCGCGTCCTCCGCTAAGGTGTGCGCCTCGAAATATTCGCCGCCGCTTTCGTTCTCGTCGTCGGCTTGCTTCTGCGCCTTGGGGTCGCCGGCCATATTCGGTGCTCCTCTTTTCGGCTTTCCGATACGATACGCCAAGCCGGCGCGGCATATCCATCGCGACTGTGAAGGTCGTGTGACGGAACAAGTTCTTGTGATTGGCTGGATGGGGGCGTGCCTCTTCGCCGGCCTCTAACTGCAATCGCCTATGGCGGCGCAGGCCCCCGCTCCGTCTCGGCGCTGCGCGCCGATCCACCTCTCCCCCGCTTCCGCGGGGGCGAGGAAACCAGGCTTGCGAAGGTCGCGGCCTTCGCGATTGGCGTTTCCTCGCCCCCATGAAATGGGGGAGAGGTGGATCGGCGAAGCCGAGACGGAGCGGGGGACCGCCGTTCGCGATTGTCCGCCGCTTCCGCCATGGGTCTCGGGGAGCCTTTATCGAGCTGCGCATGGGCCTGGAGCAATCGTCTCCGCCGCCTGGCCTTGATCCGGATCAAGCTGCCCTCTGTGGTTGGCCTGCTAGCAAAACTATATCCGCTTCAGGCCTGATCGCAGGCTCCCGCCACCAAGGGCGCGCATCGCCCCGCAGAACAGGGATCGCCACCATGTACAAGCACATCCTGATCGCCACCGACGGTTCGGAGCTCGCCGGCAAGGGCGTCGCCCATGGCCTGGAGCTGGCCAAGGGCCTCGGCGCCACCGTCACCTTCGTCACCGTCTCCGAGCCGTTCCCGGCGCTGGCCTGGGGCGGCGCCATGGCCGGCTATGTCGCCGCCGACGAGCTCACCAATTACCAGGAAAGCGCGCGCAAATATGCCCGCGAGGTGCTGGACAAATGCAAGGCCGAGGCCGACGCGCTCGGCGTCAGCGCGAAGACCCTGCATGTCGAGAACAAGGCGCCCGCCGAGGCCATCCTCGACACCGCCCGCGCGGAAGGCTGCGACTTGATCGTCATGGCCTCGCATGGCCGCAGAGGATTCGGCCGGCTGGTGCTCGGCAGCCAGACGGCGGAAGTGGTGTCGCTGACGCAGATTCCGGTGCTGGTGGTTCGGTAAGGGGGTAGTTCGTCACCCTAGGGTCTGCGCGCGTCGCTTCGCTCCTTGCTCCGCCCTAGGATGACGAGGCCAATAGGTCGCGGCGCACAGGCACAGCCCCTCGAGACCTGCTACTGCGCCGGCAAACCCGGCAACGACGAATCGGGCGCCGCCAAACCAGGCGACGGCAGCCCCGGAAGCGCCGAACCGGCAGGCTCCTGCCCGGCATACATCAGCCTTGGCTGTGCATCCGCCGTCATAGGCCCCAGACTCCTTTGGATCAGCGCCTCGACATGGTCGTTGCGCTGGCGCGCGCTTTGGGCGCCCATCACCACCACGATCAGATGCCTGCCGTCGGCATTGTAGGAGGTGACGATGTTGTAGCCGGAGGCGCGGATATAGCCGGTCTTGATGCCGTCGATGCCGCGCACCCGGCCGAGCATGTCGTTGTGGCCGCGCACCAGGCGGCCGCGGAACATGAAGTCGCTTTCGGAGAAATAGTGGAAATGCTGCGGGAAGCGGTGCTCGAGCGCGATGCCCAGCACCGCCATGTCGCGCGCGCTGGTCACCTGGCCGGCGTCGGGCAGGCCGCAGGCGTTGTGGAAAATGGTGCTCGCCATGCCGAGCTGACGCGCCTTGGCGGTCATCATGGCGGCGAACTGGTCCTCGCTGCCGCCGCCGAGATATTCGCCCACCGCCACCGCCACGTCGTTCGCCGACTTCACCACCATGGCGCGGATGGCGGAATCGATGTCGATCGTCTCGCCGCGCCTAAAACGCAGTTTTGTCGGCGGCTGCGAGGCGGCGTGATCGGAGACCGGGATCTGCGTTTCCTTGGTCACCCGGCCCGAGTCCAGCGCCTCGAACAGCATGTAGAGCGTCATCATCTTGGTCAGCGACGCCGGATAACGCTGCGCCGTCGAGTTGACCTCGAACAAAGTCTTGCCGGTCGAGGCGTCGACCACGATCGCCGCGTATTTCTGCGGCGCGGCCGGGACAGTGAGCACGCTTTCCGGCGGCGCCGCGGTGGTGCAGCCGGCGACGACCACCAAAAAGGCAAGCGCGGCGATCAGTTTCTGGAGGAGCGGAAGGGGACGCGGAGTGGACAAGACTGTTCTTAAGCTGTTGCTGAGATGCCGGGGAAGCTAACGTAACGCACCTGCCGCGTCCATTTGGTTAATGGGCGTAACAAGGCCTTTGCCCAGGTTTCGGAGGCTTGCGCTGCCGGCGACGCTGCCAATCTCCCCCCTTGCGGGGGAGATGCCCGGCAGGGCAGAGGGGGGTGCTGTCCCGCCGGCGTGGCCGCCATGTCCTTAGACGAAGCCCTGATTGACGTTGCTCATGCTGCAGTGCCGCGATCCTTCACACCCCCCTTTGTCCTGCCGGACATCTCCCCCGCAAGGGGGGAGATTGGATGCTGCCTAGGCTTTCGCCAATCGCCGGCGTTGTAGGGCGCGATTTCGACCCGCTTTGCCATCCCCACCCCCTTGCCGCTATGGTGCTTGCGGCTTGGACTTGGGGGGATCGGCATGTCGGAAATCGCCACGGGCACGACCCCGCTGCTGAGGGCCTCGCTCAGCCGCACCGGCAAATGGGCGGGCGGCGTCGCTTTCGTCAGCGGCGCGGTGTCGGATGTGCTGAACCCGCTCGGGCCCTTTGCCGCCTATATCGCGCTGGTCGCCTCGGTCGCAGCCGCGATCATCGCCGTCGCCATGGTGCTGCGCCTGGTGCTGGCGGCCAGGGCCATGCCGGCGCTGATCTTCGCAACAAGCGCCGCGGCGATCGCCGGCGGCGTCTATGGCGTCCAGCAGGAGACCAACTCGCAGAACGGCGTGATCGCCACGCTGGTGCCGGCGGTGGCGCAATTGCAGCAGTCGCTGGGTATCGTCTCGGAGAAGGTGGCGAAGATCGAGCAGACGGTCACGCAGACGCAGAAAACCGTCGAGGCGGTCAAGAAGTCGACCGACACCGTGGCGCAAAAGACCGACCAGATCGCCTCGGCCCAGCAGCAACAGACCGCTCAGGGCGCCGAGACGCAGAAGACGGTCGAGGCGGTCAAGCAGACTATGGATACGCTCGCCGAAGGCCAAAAACAGCAGCAGGCGCAGGCCGAGAAATTGCAGGCGACCACCGAGCAGATCGCCGCCTCCATCGACACGATCGCCAAGGGCTTTGCCCAGCTCGCCCCGCAGGGCGGCGCGATCGCCGATCCAAAGCGTCCCGACGAGTTTTATCACAATGCCCGCGTCTACGAGCTGGCCGGCGACATGCTCAATGCCCGCCGAGCCTATCTCGCCTTTGCCGGCTTCGATGTCGACGCCATCGATCCCTACACGCGCTTCGCCACGCTGCTGAGAGTCCAGGACGGCAAGGCCGGCGCCCGCGAAGTGTTAGGCACGCTCGCCGAAAAGGCCAGGGCGCCGTCGATCAAGCTCGTCCACCTGCTCCAGTTCGACGATGCCCAGCGGCTCGGTAAGTTGAACGCCTTCATAGCGGCCAATCCGGATTATGCGCCGGCTTACTTCCTCGAGGCGCAGGAATTTTCGGAGGATCGTCTCGGCAGCCAGACGCTGGCCGACAAGCGCAGCGAAGCTGAGGCGCTGACCAAATTCGTTTCCTATGAGAAGATGGCGGCCTGCTCAAATATTTCGTCGACCAGACCCAATTGGCCGACTGGCTCGACCGCAGCCGAACCCGGCTGGCAGCACTTGGCGACGTGCTCGACCCCTCGCGCTTCGTGCCGACGCTGACGCCGACGCGCTCGAATGCCGGCTGGTCGATGACGATTTCGCTGCCCGAGCCGGCCACCGCGATTTCCTGGCGGCTCGGCGACAGCGGCCCGTTCACCGACACCGGCTTGCTCGCGACCAACGACCAGCGCACCGGCAAGCCGATGCCCAATCCGAGCTTCGAGCTGCCGGACAGCACCGCGGCAACCAACATCGCGATCAAATATCTCGACACCAGGGGCCGCGAGACCGGCCCGTTCGCCATCCGCTTCGATCCGGATTCAGCGCTCCAGCAGGGCAACAAGCAGATCCTCGACCAGTTCTGGACGTCGTGGATCGCCTTCGATGCCAGCGGCAACCACGGCCTGGTCTATTTCACGCAGATGCTCTCCTTCCGCTGCGCCATCGGGCAAGTCCGTTACAGCCTGAACGGCACCGCGCTCGACAAAGAGATCAAGATGCCGCCTTGCGACGCCAAGGACCCATACGCCATCCCCGCCGACTACCAGCCCTACTTCAAGGTGAGGGACGACGTGAAATCGATGGCGGTGCAGGTAACCTACACGGATGGCACGAAGTCGCCGGTGCGGGAGTATAAGCGGCAGTAGGAGCTCCCACCCTCCCCTTGTGGGGAGGGTCGATCCGCCTAGCGGATCGGGGTGGGGTCGAAAGGATTCTTTTGTTTGAACCCCCACCCCGTCGAGCGGTCTCCGCGTTGCTCCGACCGCTCGCCGACCTACCCCACAAGGGGGAGGGTGGGCGCTGACGCAAAATGCCATTCACCGAGCTTGCATCCTCTGCATGGGTCAGGCTTTGCTGCCTACCTGTAAGAGATTCGAGGCAGAGCCATGGACACCGTCGCGATCAACGCAAAGGACATCTCGGTCTCGCTCGATCTCGCCGTCGGCCATATCGCCGCCATGGAGATCGAGGCCGACGGCCGCCGCTTGAAGCCGCTGCACCGCGCGCCCTGGGTCGGTTCGCCACGCGAAGAACTGCCGGAAAATCTCCCTGAAGGCACGGTGCGTCTGTCCGGCGATTTCCTCTGCGCGCCGTTTTCCACCAGCGATGTCGAGGCAGCACCCCTGCATGGCTGGACGGCCAACAGCGAGTGGGATGTCGTCGAAAACGGCGCCATCGCCGGCGGCTGGCGGGCCGTCTTCCGGCTCCGCCGCAAGGTGATGG
The DNA here is from genome assembly GCF_033977165.1 of Mesorhizobium captivum. Classification (NCBI taxonomy): domain Bacteria; kingdom Pseudomonadati; phylum Pseudomonadota; class Alphaproteobacteria; order Hyphomicrobiales; family Phyllobacteriaceae; genus Mesorhizobium; species Mesorhizobium captivum. The sequence continues at coordinate 150,258 of NZ_JAVIJB010000014.1, read as the reverse complement.
GCGCCGCCGTCGACAAGATCTTCACGCTGCGCGACAACCATCCCTTCCTCTACCAGGAGCACGTCTTTTCCGGCGGTACCGGCGCCATTTCCGTCGCGCATCATCCGATGACGGCGATGCGGGATGGTGGACGGCTCGCCTTTTCGCCGAAGCGCCTGGCTGTGACGCCGGCCACTCCGCTGGAGCCAGATCCGGCGCGCGGCCGGTTTCGCCTGGCCTATCCCGCCCGCTCCACCGATCTGACCCATTTCCCGATCGCGGCCAGCGGCACCGCCGATCTCACCGACTACCGCATGGAGGCTAGGGGCGAGGATTTCATCACGCTGGTCGAGGCCGATCATGACGGGCCGGGCTGGACGGCACTAGCGCGGCGCGCCGAGCAGGATCTGGTGCTGGTGCTGAAGAATCCGGCCGAGCTGCCGGTCACCATGCTGTGGTTCAGCAATGGCGGCCGCGACTACGCGCCCTGGAGCGGCCGCCATGTCGGGGTGCTCGGCATCGAGGACGGCCGCGCCGCGGTCGGCCATGCTGCTTCGCTCGGCGACAACTGGCTGAAGCACGAAGGCGTGGCGACGGCCTTCGCCCTCGCCGAAGGGCGCAGCGTCTCCTTCCGCCATGTCATCGGCGCGGTTCCGTTGGCCGATGCCGAGCCGCCGGCCAATCTCGAATCGGCGCCCGACCGGCTGCGCATCCTTGCCGCGGGCGGGGCCACGCGGGAGGTGCCGTTCGATGGCGACTTCTTGCGCATTGGCCGCTCGGTTCCGGCGTGAGGGGTTCGGGCCAGAGCGCCCGAGAGTTCGTCATTCCAGGGCGGAGCAAGGAGCGAAGCGACGCGCGCAGACCACAGGATGACGATGTCGAATGTCGCGACCGCCCTCAAGGGTGTGCGATAGAACCCTTGGCGATAGGGATCATTGTTTGAAATTTCCGCCGACAGCCGCCAAGATGCGGCCGGAGTCGCTAGCAAAGAGGCGCTGATGTCTGACTTGGCCCATATCACTGCCGCCATCTTCAAGCGCGCTGGCAAAGCCAAGCGTTTCGTAGTTGCCATCGCCGGCCCGCCGGGAGCCGGCAAGTCAACGATATCGGGCAGGCTGCATGAATTGCTGCCGGAAGGCACGTCGGAAGTCGTGCCGATGGACGGCTTCCATTTTGACGACATCATCCTCAACCGGCGCGGCCTGCGCGCGCGAAAAGGGGCGCCGGAAACCTTCGACTTCGCCGGCTTCGAGACACTGTTGAAGCGCATCCGCTCCGGCGAACCGGACATTGCCATTCCGGTCTTCGACCGCAACATGGAACTGTCGCGCGCGGCGGCCGAAGTGATCGACGCCGACACCAAGTTCATTCTTGTCGAGGGCAACTATCTCCTCCTCGACGAGGAGCCGTGGTCGCGGCTGGCGCCTTTGTTCGACTTCACCATCTTCGTCGACGCGCCGCGCAATGAGCTCGAGCGCCGCCTGATGGAGCGCTGGCGCGGGCATGGCAAATCCGACGAGGACGCCAGCGCCTGGATCGCCTCCAACGATATGCCGAACATCGAGCGCGTGCTGGCGCGCCGCCGGGAGGCCGATCTGGTGCTTGGTTAACCTGCTCAATTTTCACTATTTTTGGACGGGAACCTTAAGAGTTTCGCGCCGTTATGGCCGTACCGGCGTAAGGGAACCGTCTGATGGCAACCAAGACCAGAAAACCCGCGCCCGCGAGAAGCAGGGCCAATCAATCCAGAACAACGCAATCGAAGGCCGGCGCCGCCGAGGCGACGGCCGCCGAGCGCACCAAGGACGCCAAGCCGACATTCGGCAAGGCGGCGCCCAGGAAAGTGGTGCCGGGCGCGTCGCACAAGGTCGGCGCAAAACCCGTGAAGCCGCATAAGCCGGCGGCGGCGAGGTCCGGCCCGGTTCGCACCGTTGCAAGCGTTGCGGCCGGCGCGGTGGTCGCCACCGCTCGGCTTGCCGCGTCTGTTTTCGGCCGGGGCGGCGCTAAAACCAAAGCCAAATAGAGCGAAATAATGCATGTCGCCCAGAAGTGTGCAGCGGTTCTGGGACAACGACATGCATCAAAACAAAGGCTTAAAGCGCGTCGCCTGAATCCGTTTCAGCGCGACGCGCGCTTTAGCTCCTCGCCGGAATGGTGAGACCCCGCTGCACGGCCGGCCGTGCAAGGCCGCGCTCCAGCCATGCCGCGACGGTCGGGAAATCGTCGAAGCCGACGAGGTCGCGCGCTTCGTAGAAACCGATCAGGTTGCGCACCCAGCCGAGCATCGAGACATCGGCGATGGTGTAGTCGTCATCCATGATCCATTCCCGGCCTTTCAGCCGCGTTTCGAGGACGCCGATCAGCCGCCGCGATTCGTCGCGATAGCGCTCCAGCGGCCGCTTGTCGGCGATCTCGCGCCCGGCGAATTTGTTGAAGAAGCCGACCTGCCCGAAGATCGGGCCGATCGCGGCCATCTGGAAGAACACCCACTGGATCGTCTCGTAGCGCCGGATCGGATCGGACGGAATGAGCTTGCCGGTCTTGTCGCTGAGGTAAAGCAGGATGGCGCCGGATTCGAACAGCCCGATCGGCTTTCCGTCGGGCCCGTTCGGGTCGATAATCGCCGGTATCTTGCCGTTCGGGTTGAGCGACAGGAATTCCGGCGTCCAGCTCTCATTCTTGCCGATATCAACGTAGTGCGGCTCGTAGGGCAGGCCGATCTCTTCCAGCGCGATCGAAATCTTCACGCCGTTGGGCGTCGCAGAGGAATAGAGCTGCAGGCGGTCGGGGCGCTTGGCCGGCCAGCGCTTGGCGATCGGAAAGGCGGACAGGTCGGTCATCGGAGGCTCCGGATGCGGATTGGCGCCGGGCGGCGCTCGTGGCGGGTGGGCAAGAATTAGGATCGTGATCCGCCTGGATCAATAGGCCGGCAATCGGCCCGCCGTGCACGGACGGTCAACCCAAGCAATCCGCCGGAAGTGCATTCCGATGGATGCCTGTTCGTCTCAGATCGCTTTGAAGGCCAGCACCGCATTGGTGCCGCCGAAGGCGAAACTGTTGCTGAGCGCGGCGCGCACCTTGCGCTCGCGCGCCACGTTCGGCGTCACGTCGAGATCGCATTCCGGGTCGGGCTCGCGGTAATTGGCGGTCGGCGGCACGATGCCGTCGCGGATCGCCATCACGCAGGCGATCATCTCCAGCCCGCCCGATGCGCCGAGGCAATGCGCGTGCATCGACTTGGTCGAGGAGACCGAGAGCGCGCGCGCATGCTCGCCGAAGACGCGCTTGATCGCCGCCGTCTCGATCTGGTCGTTGGCCTTGGTGCCGGTGCCGTGCGCGTTGAGATAGTCGACGTCCTCGGGATTGAGTCCGGCATCGACCAGGCAGAAGCGCATCGCCGCCTCCGGCCCCTCGACCGTAGGAGCGACGATGTCGGAGGCGTCGGCGGAAAGCCCGGCGCCGGCGATCTCGGCGAGGATGGTGGCGCCGCGCGCCATGGCATGGTCGTAGCTTTCCAGCACCGCCATGCCGGCGCCTTCGCCGAGCGACAGGCCCTGGCGGTCGGCCGAGAACGGCCGGCAGGTATCGGGCGAAAGCACCCTCAGCGCTTCCCAGCCCTTGAGCACGCCCCATACCAGCGGCGCTTCGGTCCCGCCGGCGACCATGACGTCGGCGCGGCCGAGTCGGATTTGGTCGACCGCAGAGGCAATGGCGTGATTGGCCGACGCACAGGCCGAGGTAGCACCGAACACCGGGCCGCGCAGGCCGAGATTCATGCTGACCTGGCCGGCGGCCGCGCCCGGCATCACCTTCGGCACGGTGAAGATGGCGGCACGGTTGCGTCCATCGATCAGGATCGCGCGGTAATTTTCCTCGATCGTTTCGAAGCCGGCGACGCCGATGCCGACGACGGCGCCCATCCTGTAGGTGTTGTCGGCATGGGCGACCAGCCCCGACTGTTGCATCGCCTCCCGCGCCGCGATCACCGCCAGCAGGCTGAAGCGGTCCATCGACACAACCTGCTTGCGGTCGATGCCGTGATCGGGCAGCGCTTTGATTTCGCTGCCGACCTTGACCTTCAGGTCATGCAGCGAAGGGTTGTCGATCGGGCCGATTGCCGAGCGGCCCTCGCGCATGGCGCTCCATATGGCCGGCACATCGTTGCCGAGCCCGCATATTCCGCCAATGCCGGTGATGACGACGCGTTTCAGCATGCAATCAGGCTTTTTTCGCGATCAGATCGCGAACCGCCTCGACCATGTCGCCGACGTTCTTGAGGTTGCTCCAGGCATCGACCGTGTTCATCTCGATCTCGATGCCGTACTTCTCCTCGAGATCGAAGATGATCTCGGTCAGCTCCAGCGAATGGATGCCAAGCGTGTTGAGATCGGTGCTGGTGGTGATTTCGTCGCCGCCAGTCTCGGCATGGGCCTTGATCTTTTCGATGATTTCGGTCGTCAGCTGGTCAGCCATTCGGTTCCTTCCCCTGTCGTTTTCCGACGCCAACTGATCAGCGCCCCTTCGTCCCCGGATTCGCAAACGCCGTCATCCTTACCTCTCCAGGCATCGCGTGACCGCTCCAAGGTGGCTCCCTCTATAGAAACCGAAACGATGTCAAGCAACAAGCTATATATCGACAAAGCCACCGGAGTGCTTAACGTTGGCGCCGTGGACATGATCGACGATACCCTGGTTCCCCCGCCTGCCGCCCAACGTGTTGCCGGGCGAGGCAGGCTTTTCTGCGGCAGAACAGGCGGCCGGACCAGCATTCGGCGCCTCTACCAGGACGGATCGGCCAAGATTCGCATGCCGGCGGTACATGGCGAGCCGCTCGAGGCCGTGCTGATCAACACGGCCGGCGGATTGACCGGCGGCGACCGGCTTGGCTGGGAGATCAAGGTCGGCGAGGGCGCCTCGGTCTCGATCACCACCCAGGCGTGCGAAAAAATCTATCGCGCCGCATCCGATCGCGCCGAAACGAAGGTCAGCCTGGATGTCGGCGCGGGCGGCCGGATTGCCTGGCTGCCGCAGGAAACCATCGTTTTCGACCAGGCGGCCTTCGCCAGAACGCTCGATGTGGAGCTTGCGGCGGACGCCGAGGTGCTTTTGCTGGAAGCCACGCTTTTCGGCCGGCTGGCGATGGGCGAACGGACGGTCCGGGGCAATTTCCACGACCGCTGGCGGGTTTGGCAGGACGGCAGGCTTATCCATGCCGAGGATTTTCGCGTTGGGCCGGATATTGCAGCCGGCCTCCAGCGCCCGGCTGTGGCCGGCGGCTCAAGCGCAGTTGCAACCATGCTTCTCGTCTCTCCGCGTGCGGAAACCCTGCTGGAGCCGGTCCGCGCGATCATCGGCGACCCGATGATCTGTGGTCCCTCTATCAGTCACCGGGGCGGCGTCAGTTTCTGGAGCGTCGGGCAATCTGGCAAGCTTCTTGCGAGGCTCACCGCCGGCGACGGCTACCAGCTCCGCAAGCGTCTGGTTCCGCTCGTCGAGCTGCTCAACGGGCAGGCTGGTCTGCCCAAATTATGGTCACTCTGACCTTCGAATACTTCGATCATGGATACTGGGAAACCGCATGAATCTGACGCCGCGTGAAAAAGACAAGCTGCTGATTGCCATGGCGGCGATGGTGGCGCGCAAGCGGCTGGAGCGCGGCGTCAGGCTCAATCACCCCGAGGCGATCGCTTTAATCACCGACTTCGTCGTCGAAGGCGCGCGCGACGGCCGCTCGGTGGCCGAGCTTATGGAGGCCGGAGCGCATGTCGTCACCCGCGCTGAGGTCATGGACGGCATTGCCGAGATGATCCACGACGTCCAGGTCGAGGCGACGTTTCCCGACGGCACCAAGCTGGTGACCGTGCACGAACCGATCAGGTGAGGCCCATAAGGCGAAGAGAGGACCGATGCTGGAACTCAGGCCCAATTGCGAATGCTGCGACAAGGATCTGCCGCCCGAGGCGGCGGATGCGCGGATATGCACGTTCGAATGCACCTTCTGCGCCGACTGCCTGGAAAACGTGCTCGACGGCCTCTGCCCGAACTGCGGCGGCAATTTTGCGCCGCGGCCGATCCGGCCGGCGGCAAAGCTGGAGAAATATCCGGCCTCGACCAACCGTGTGCTCAAGGCCGAGGGGTGCGGCCCCCGCAAGGCCGCGTAACCATTTGCTAGATTGGAAGGCAGACCCATGATCTCCGCATCCACGAAACGCAACACACTCGCCGCGATCCTTTTTCTGGCCGCCGCGATGCCGGCCTATGCCCATGTCGGGGCCGGCACGACCTCTTCCTTCACGGCTGGCTTCATGCACCCGCTGTCCGGCCTCGACCATATGACGGTGATGATCGCGGTCGGTCTGTGGGCGGCGATGAAAGGCGGCAGGGCGGTGTGGGCATGGCCGCTCGCCTTCGTCGGCGTGATGCTGGCTGGCGCAACTTTTGGCATGCTGCAGGTGCCGGTGCCCTTCGTCGAACCGGGTATCCTCGCTTCGGTCGTGGCGTTCGGGCTGCTGGTCGCGCTGGCGGTCGATCTGCCGGTCTCGGCGGGCGTGGCCATCATCGGCCTGTTCGCCCTGTTCCATGGCCATGCGCATGGCACCGAAGTGCCGGAGAATGCCGGCGGGCTCGAACATATGGCGGGCTTCGCCGTCGCCACGGCCCTTCTTCATGCCGTCGGCATCGCGGCAGCGCTCGGGCTTGGGCTGCGCTTCCGGAGCATGATACGCGCCGCAGGCGCCGCCTGCGCGGCGGTCGGCGTCGGCCTTGCCTTCGGCATGCTGTGAGGCCGCGATGATCCCGGGCGAAATCATCACGGCAAAGGGCGAGATCGAACTGAACGAGGGCCTGCCGACGGTCACGCTCAAGGTCGCCAACAGCGGCGACCGTCCGATCCAGGTCGGCAGCCATTATCATTTCTTCGAGACCAACGAGGCTCTGAAATTCGACCGCGAGCGCGCCCGCGGCATGCGGCTCGACATCGCCGCCGGCACCGCCATGCGCTTCGAGCCGGGCCAGGAACGCGACGTCACGCTGGTGCCGCTCGGCGGCAAGCGCGAGGTCTATGGATTCCAGCAGAAGGTGATGGGCAAGCTGTGAGGTCTGGCGGCGGGCTCAAATCATTTTGGAGGCTTGGCGGCCGCGTAGATGACGATCTTGCCCGGATTGTCGAATTCGACGGCAAGCACGTCCTCGGCGAGCACGCGGCGCGAATCGATCGCATTGAACAGCAACGCGTTCGCCTCGATCTCCTGCCGCAGTTCCGCGACGTCGTCCTGATGCTGCTTCACCTTGTTCTCGATCGCCGGCGGCGGTCCGCCCTCGCTGCGCGCGGCATCCGTCAGGAACACGATGTCGACAGTGTCGAGCTTGGTCGTCTTGCGCACCGTGCCGATATTCTCGCGCGTGCGGTCGATCGCCGTAATGACTTTGCCGGCTTGCGTCTTCGACAGCGCCTCCTCCTGCCTGACGTCGGAATCGACGATCGTCGCAGCCGGCTTGTTGCTATCCAGCGGCTGCGCCGGGAACGCGGCGTGCGGGGCGGCGGCTATCATAAGCGCGGCCGCGGCCGTAGCTGGAAAAGGTATTTTGACGCCGCCCGTCATCGCTCGCTCCTGGCTGAATTTCCTGTGGGGCGAAAAGAGCGAAACGTCTCTTGCGAGCCGGAAGTTCCCTCAGGCTTGCCGCCGGCGGGCCTGGAACCGGCCCGCCAGGCGGCGCAATCAGCTTGCCTTCTTGGTGATCAGGGTCAGCGCGCCATTGGGCTGCAGGCTGGCGGCGATCACTTGCGCCGAGCTTATTCCTTTGGCCTCGAGCGCGGACTTCACCTTGGGCGTCGCGTCGATCGATTTGCGCAATGTCTGCAGGCCGGCGTCGCCGCGTTGCGCCACGATCTGGTTGACCTGCGTTTGCGTATCCTTGGGAAGTTCGGTGATGTCGACGATGTTGACGCTCTCGATGGTCGGCGGCTTGGGGGTAGCGGGAGCAGGCGCGGCCGGCGCCGGGCTTGGCTGAGGCGCGGGCTGCTGCTGGGCGCTCGCAGCGCCCGCCATCATCAAGGCGGCGGTCGCCGCGAGAAATATCGTCTTGCGCATGGATGTTCCTTCCATCGGGTTGGCAAACGGTGGTTTTGGGCTGACTCGGCCACCTCAACCGCCAAATGGGATCGGAAGGTGTCGCCGGGCGGGTCATTGCGTGACCATTGGATGGCGAGAATGTGCGGCCGGCCTTCAATCAACCTTCATTTCGGGAGCAATCGCTGATGGCTAGAATTTCACGCGCCGCCTATGCGCAGATGTATGGCCCGACCGTCGGCGACAAGGTGCGGCTGGCCGACACCGAGCTCTTCATCGAGGTCGAGAAGGATTTCACCGTGCATGGTGAGGAGGTGAAGTTCGGTGGCGGCAAGGTCATCCGCGACGGGATGGGCCAGAGCCAGGTTTCTCGCGCGCAAGGCGCCGTCGACACAGTCATCACCAACGCGCTGGTCGTCGATGCGCTGACCGGCATCCTCAAGGCCGATATCGGCCTGAAGGACGGCCGCATCGCGGCCATAGGCAAGGCCGGCAATCCCGATACGCAAGATGGCGTCACCATCATCATCGGGCCAGGAACCGAGATCATCGCCGGCGAGGGCAAGATCCTGACCGCCGGCGGCTTCGACGCGCATATCCACTTCATCTGCCCGCAGCAGATCGAGGAAGCGCTGATGAGCGGCATCACCACCATGCTCGGCGGCGGCACCGGTCCGGCCCACGGCACTTTGGCCACCACCTGCACGCCCGGCCCCTGGCACATGGCGCGCATGATCCAGTCCTTCGACGCCTTCCCGATGAATATCGGCCTGTCCGGCAAGGGCAACGCCTCGCGGCCGGCAGCGCTGGAAGAGATGGTGCTGGGCGGCGCCTGCTCCCTGAAGCTGCATGAGGACTGGGGCACGACGCCGGCCGCGATCGACTGCTGCCTGTCGGTCGCCGACGACTACGACGTGCAGGTGATGATCCACACCGACACGCTGAACGAGTCCGGCTTCGTCGAGAACACGGTGGCAGCCATCAAGGGCCGCACTATCCATGCCTTCCACACCGAGGGCGCCGGCGGCGGCCACGCGCCCGACATCATCAAGGTCTGCGGCCTGCCCAACGTCATCCCGTCATCGACCAATCCGACCCGGCCTTACACCGTCAACACCTTGGCCGAGCATCTCGACATGCTGATGGTCTGCCATCATCTGTCGCCGTCGATCCCCGAGGACATCGCCTTCGCCGAAAGCCGCATCCGCAAGGAGACGATCGCGGCCGAGGACATCTTGCACGACATCGGCGCCTTTTCGATCATCTCCTCCGACAGCCAGGCCATGGGCCGCGTCGGCGAGGTGGCGATCCGCTGCTGGCAGACCGCCGACAAGATGAAGCGCCAGCGCGGTTCGCTGCCGCAGGAAACCGGTGAAAACGATAATTTCCGCGTTCGCCGCTACATCGCCAAATACACGATCAATCCGGCCATCGCGCACGGCCTGTCGAAGGAGATCGGCTCGGTGACGGCGGGAAAGCGCGCCGATCTGGTGCTTTGGAACCCGGCCTTCTTCGGCGTCAAGCCGGAGATGGTGCTGGTCGGCGGCTCGATCGCCGCCGCCCCCATGGGCGACCCCAACGCCTCGATCCCGACGCCGCAGCCGATGCACTACCGGCCGATGTTCGGCGCCTATGGCAAGGCGTTGACCAACTCCTCGGTCACCTTCGTCTCGAAGGCCGCCTTCGACACCGGCCTGCAAGGCAGGCTCGGCGTCGACAAGGCGATGGTCGCGGTCGAGAACACGCGCGGCGGCATCGGCAAGCATTCGATGGTGCTCAACGACGCGACGCCGCATGTCGAGGTCGATCCCGAAACCTATGAGGTGCGCGCCGACGGCGAGCTTCTGACCTGCGAGCCGGCGACGGTGCTGCCGATGGCGCAAAGGTATTTTCTGTTTTAGGCGCGATTGCGCCTTTCGGTGAGAGGGCAAATTCCGTTGCGGCTGGAGTGTGGACCCTGCACTATGCGGTTGAGCAACTGCATAGCGGACAACCATGCCCACCGAAATCGCCTCTCCCCACGACATCTTTCCGCATATCCGCATCGTCATGGGCATGGTGATCGGCCTTGGCGTCACTCGGCTCTTGTCCGGGTTTGCCCGCATCGTCCAGCATCCTGGCCAATACAAGCTCTATCCCGTGCATCTGGCCTGGGTCGGCTCGGTTCTGCTGATGCTGGTGCATTTCTGGTGGTGGGAGTTCGGGCTCTACGCCATCGAAAACTGGACCTTCGGCAAGTATCTTTTCATCATCTTCTACGCCATCACGCTGTTCCTGCTCTGCGCGCTGCTGTTTCCGGACTCAATGCTCGATTACACCAGCTACGAGGACTATTTCTATTCGCGCCGGGCCTGGTTCTTCGGCCTGCTTGGCGCGACCTATCTGCTCGACGTGATCGACACGCTGCTCAAGGGGCCGGAGCATTTCGCCCGCTTCGGCATCGAATATCTGTTTCGCACGCCGGTGTTCGTCGCGCTCTGCATCGAGGCGATATTGGTCAGCGACCGCCGCTTCCACATCGCCTTCGTCGCGGCGGCCCTCATCTACCAGATATCGTTCATCCTGCGGCTCTTCGACACGATCGTCTGAGCGGCATTGGGTGGATTGCTGCGATGGTCTAGGGTCCAAGGAAAAGGCAGGGTTCAACCATGTACAAAGCCGTCGGATCGCGAGGCTCCCGCGTCAGCCGCGTGCTCTGGATGCTCGAGGAGCTCGAACAGCCCTATGAGTTCGTCGAGATCAAGCTGCGCTCGCCGGAGGCCTATGCGCTGAACCCTTCCGGCAAAGTGCCGATCCTGATCGACGGCGAGCTGAAGATCACGGATTCGGCGGCGATCTGCGTCTATCTCGCCGACAAGCATTCCGATAGGAATATGGGCGCCGATCCGGGCCTCGCCGGCCGCGCCGAGATGGATTCCTGGATGCATTTCGCCCAGAGCGAGCTTGAAGCGCCGCTGTGGAACAAGCTGCGCCACCGCTTCCTGCTGCCCAAGGAGCTGCGGGTCGATGTCGGCCCTGCCGTCGCGCATGATTTCGCTTCCGAGGTGAAGGCGCTGGACCGACGGCTCGGCGACAAGCCCTTTGCGCTCGGCAACCGTTTTTCCGCGGTCGACGTCCTGCTCGGCGACATGGGCGGCTGGGCGCGCGCCGGCAGGTTTCCGATCGAGTCCGATCGGGTCAACGCCTATTTCGATCGTGTTCTGCAGCGCCCGGCCCGAGCCCGTGCGCAGGCGAATGGAGGAGCCTTCACATGAAGCTCAACATCAATACCGATTTCACCAAGTTTCCGCGCGCCGTCTCGGTACTCCCGGCCGGCGAGGCATCGGCAGCCGCAGCCTACGACAAGGCAGTGCTGGCCCATGACGAACGGCATCTGCGCCGCCGTGCGATAGAGACGGCGGCAGGCGGCAGGGTGCTGGTCGACCTGCCCGAGCCGGTGGCTCTCGGCAATGGCGACCGGCTGGTGCTGGAAGATGGCCGGCAGCTCGAGATCGTCGCCGCCCCGGAAGAGGTCTACGACATCCGCGCCCGCGACGCCGTGCATCTGGCCGAGCTTGCCTGGCATATCGGCAACCGCCATCTCGCGGCGGCGATCGAGGCGGACCGCATCCTCATCCTGCGCGACCATGTCATCAAGGCGATGCTGGAAGGGCTGGGCGCCACGGTCAACGAGGTGCTAGAACCGTTCACTCCGGTGCGCGGCGCCTACTCCGGCCATGGCCACGACCATGACCATCATGGCCACGGCCATCACGATCACGACCATCACGATCATGATCATCACCATCATGACCATGACCACCACCACCATGACTGACCAGCCGTCGCCCATAGCGCTGCTGCGGCTGATGACCTGGCTGTCGCCGTCCTTTCCGGTCGGCGGTTTTTCCTACAGCCATGGCCTCGAACGCGCCGTGCATGAAGGACTGATCGCCGATCGCCAGGATCTCGCCGGCTGGCTGGAGACGCTGGTCGAGATGGGTTCCGGCTGGAACGATGCCGTGCTGTTCGCCGAAAGCTGGCGGCGCGCGCGTGACGGCGGCGATCTCGCGGAAGTCGCCGCGCTTGCCGAGGCGTTCGCCGGGTCGCAGGAGCGGCACATGGAAACCATGCTGCAGGGCGCTGCCTTCCTCAAGGCGGCTTCCGCCTGGCCGTGTCCCGCGCTGGAGCGCTTGCCGGCCGACTGCGCCTACTGCGTTGCCGTCGGCGCCGTTGCCGGGAGCAACGGCATCGGCCTCGCGGAGGCGCTGTCTGCCTCCCTGCAGGCCTTCTTCTCCAACCTCGTGCAGGCCGCGATCCGGCTCGGTGTGATAGGGCAGGTCGACGCAACGGCATTGTTAGCCGGTTTTGAGTCTTTGACTCTTGCGACGGCCGACCGCGCCGCGAATTCTTCGCTCGACGATCTCGGCGGCGCAGCCTCGATGTCCGACATCATGGCGATGAAGCACGAAACCCAATATTCGCGTCTGTTCCGTTCATGACCATCCTTGCCTTCGCCCTCTCTTTCGTCCTGCTCCTGATCACCACGCTGCACGTCTATTGGGGCATCGGCGGCATCTGGCCGGGCAGGGATGCAAAATCCTGCGCTCACGCCGTCGTCGGCTTTCGCGGCGTCGACGAAATGCCCTCGCCGGTCGCGAGCTTTGCGGTCGGTGGGTGCCTGGCTCTTGCTACACTGTGGCCGCTGGCGCTTGAAGGCGTCTTCGCGGCGCCCTTTCCAAAGGAAGGGCTGGCAGCCACCGCATTGCTCTTCGGCCTCGTCTTCCTTAGCCGCGGTGTCGCCGGCTTCACGCCCTGGTGGCGCCGGCTGACGCCGGAGCAGCCCTTCGCTCGGCTCGACCAAAGCCTCTATTCGCCGCTCTGCCTGCTTATCGGGGCGAGCTTCGCCATCCTTGCCATCACGGAGTTTCCGGCATGACATCGAAAAACGGTCCCCTTCGCATCGGCATCGGCGGCCCTGTCGGCTCCGGCAAGACGACGCTGACCGAAAAGCTCTGCAAGGCGCTGCGCGGCGACTTCTCGATCGCCGTCGTCACCAACGACATCTACACCAAGGAAGACGCCATGATGCTGGCCCGCCTGCAGGCGTTGCCGGAGGAGCGCATCGTCGGCGTCGAGACCGGCGGCTGCCCGCACACCGCCATCCGTGAAGACGCCTCGATCAACCTGCGGGCGATTGCCGAGCTGAACAAGAAGTTTCCCGACCTCGACATCGTCTTCATCGAATCCGGCGGCGACAATCTTGCCGCCACCTTCTCGCCGGACCTTGCCGATCTCACCCTCTATGTCATCTCGGTCTGCCAGGGCGAGGAAATACCGAGGAAGGGCGGCCCGGCCATCACCCGCTCCGATTTCCTGATCATCAACAAGAGCGATCTCGCGCCCTATGTGAACGTCAACCTCGACGTGATGGATCGGGACGCCACCCGCATGCGCGGCAAGCGGCCGTTCGGCTTCACCGATCTGTCGCGCGGCAAGGGCCTCAAGGAGGTGATCGACTTCATCGTCGAGCATGGCGGGCTGCAATCGGCGCGGCCCGCGGCCTGACCGATCGTTTGGCCTGACCCACCAGTTTACGGTTGCTGGCCACGGCCATGCACGGCATTCTGGAGCAATTCCAGGAAAAGTGCGTAGCGGTTTTCCGTCCGGAATCGCGTAACGGCAGAACCGCCAAAACCGGAGGATTTTCGATGAGCGTCGCCCGCTTGCAGAAGGAAACCCTGACCAATCTTCCTTACTATGAGGAGCGGGTCGATCTCGCCGCCGCCTTCCGCTGGACGGCGCGGCTCAATATGCACGAGGCGGTGGCCAATCACTTTTCGCTGTCGGTCAACGAGGACGGCACCAAATTCCTGATGAACCCCAACCAGGTGCATTTCTCGCGCATAAAGGCGAGCGACCTGCTTTTGATCGACGCCAACGATCCCGACACGCTATCCGGTCCCAACGCGCCCGACCCGACCGCCTGGGGCCTGCACGGCGCCATCCACCGCAACGTGCCGCATGCGCGCTGCGCCATGCATGTGCATTCCATCCACGCCACCGTGCTTGCCTCGCTGGCCGACTCGACGCTGCCGCCGATCGATCAGAACTCGGCCATGTTCTTCAACCGCCATGTCGTCGACGCTCACTATGGTGGGCTGGCTTTCGAGGAGGAGGGCGAGCGCTGCTCGCAGCTTCTGACCGACCCCAAGGTCAAGGTGATGGTGATGGGCAATCACGGCGTGATGGTTGTCGGCGACACCGTTGCCGACACTTTCAACCGCATGTTCTATTTCGAGCGCGCCGCAGAAACCTACATCAAGGCACTTTGGACGGGGAGGCCGCTGCGCACGCTCTCCGATGCGATTGCCGAAAAGGCGGCAAGCGAGATGGACGACTATCCCGGCCAGGCCGAGCGCCATCTTTCCGAACTCAAGGCGATCCTCGACGAGGAAGAGCCGGTCTACAGGAACTGAGACTTTTTTTCCTTCTCCCCGTTACTATACGGGGAGAAGGTGCCCGAAGGGCGGATGAGGGGCAGCGCCGACGTCTGCGGTTAGCTCAGAGCCCCAATTGCGCCCGCAATTCCTCGGCGCTATTGATCACGATCGCGCCGGGCGGTCCTTCCATTGGCGCCTCCGGCCAGAAGATCGTCTTCATGCCCGCAGCCAGCCCGGCCATGGCGCCGGTGTGGCTGTCGTCGATCGCAATGGCGTCGGCCGGATCGACGCCGGCGAGATACGCGGCGCGCAGGAACGGTTCCGCATGCGGCTTGCCTAGCCGCACGTCGTTGCGGCTGACCGTGTGCATGCCGGGATAGACGAGACCGACCGCGCCGAGATTGGCGTCGACGATCAGCCGGTCGGAATTGGAGACCACCGCCTGCTCGACGCCCAATGCCCGCAATTCGTTGAACACCTCGATCGCGCCCAGGCGCGGCTTCAGCGTCTCGGCCATCGGCAGGTAGTGATCGTACTTGCGCACGATCCAGTCGTCGAACGGCAGGGAGAGGCTGAACTCGTCGCGCAGCATCTCATAGACCGGCCATGCCGCGATGCCGAGCACGCGCTCGTGCAGGTTGGTCGGCGGCGCGATGCCGACGCTGCGCAGGGCCGCCACCAGCGCTGCCTCATGCAGCGGCTCGCTGTCGACCAGCGTGCCGTCCATGTCCCAGAAAACCGCTTTCGGCGTCATACAAGGCTCCTTTTGCCGATCCCCTTAATGCGTTTGCACGCCGAGATAAACCGCCTCGCAGGCAAATGGCTACGGAATTGGTCAAATCATGGCAGATAGTCATCGCAGGCAATTGCTCTTTCGATAGACAATTGCGCATAGCCGCTTTCGCTGTAATCTATAGCGCCCGCCCATGCGGGCTGGGGAGGCAGGATGTGAACTCGCGACAGGAAACCGGCAACACCAGATTGGACGACGCCGCGCGCGCCGGCTGGCTCTATTACGTCGCCGGCAACACGCAGGACCAGATTGCCGCCAAGCTGGGCATTTCCCGGCAGACGGCGCAGCGGCTGGTGTCACTGGCGATGTCGGAAGGCCTAATCAAGGTCCGCGTCGATCATCCGATCGCCAACTGCCTCGACCTTGCCGCGCGCCTGAAATCGCGCTTCGCGCTCGATCTGGTCGAAGTGGTGCCGAGCGATCCGACCTCGTCCTCGACGACGACCGGTATCGCCGAGGCCGCCGCGGCCGAGATCGAGCGGCGGCTGCGCTCGGCTGCGCCCATCGTCATGGCGATCGGCACCGGGCGCACGCTGAAGGCGGCGATCGAGCAGCTGCCACCGATGGAGTGTCCGCAGCACAAGGTCGTCTCGCTCACCGGCAACATCTCGCCCGACGGTTCGGCCGCTTTCTACAACGTCATCTTCACCATGGCTGACCGCGTCAAGGCTCGCTCCTTCCCGATGCCGCTGCCGGTCATCGCCTCCTCGCCGGAAGAGCGCGACATGCTGCTCAGCCAGCCGATGATCCAACCGACGCTGGCGCTCGCCGCGGAAGCGGACGTCACCTTCGTCGGCATCGGCGATCTTGGCCCGAAGGCGCCGCTCTATGAGGACGGCTTCATCTCGGAAGGAGACCTGAAAGCGCTGCAGAAGGCCGGCGGCGTCGCCGAGATCGTCGGCTGGGTGTTCGACCGCGAAGGCCGCATGATCGAAGGCATCACCAATGACCGCGTCTCGTCGGCGGCGCTGCCGTCGCGCGAGAAATCGCTGGTCATCGCGCTTGCCATGGGCGATCGAAAGCTGCCGGGCATCCTCGCCGCAGTGAACCGGCGGCTTGTCAACGGCCTCATCACCGATGAGCGGACGGCCGCGGCACTTCTCCGCGCCGCATGACCGGAGCCGGAGGCCCGGAAGGATTGATGTGTCGCGATTAGAGTCGCTCGCCGATAAAAGAGAGCCGGGCTATTCGTAGCGTTCGCGCGGATCGTTGCCGTCGAGGAAACCCATGTCCCGCTGCAGATGCGGCGACAATTCCCGGACATCGACATAACCGCGCTTGCGGCTGGCGAGCCATGAAAATTCCCGCGCCAGCAGCGAAATCCAATTGCGTGCCGGGGTCGAAACGAATTTTTCCTGAATCGTGGTCATGATCGTCAGCCTTCGCCATGCTTGAACTGTATTGATCTTCGACCCCAAATATCGGGCTGATTGGCAGGTGCTTCCAATCAAACGTCGATCATGACCCATAAGGAGGCCTTATGCCCGATCTGAGCTCCCGGCAGAATGTCCAACTCCCGCCGCTGCAGGCGATCCGAGTCTTCGAGGCTGTGGCCAGGCACCTCTCCTTCACAAAGGCCGCCGAGGAGCTCGGCATGACCCAGGCCGCCGCGAGTTATCAGATCAAGCTGCTCGAGGAGCGCATCGGCGCCCCGCTGTTCCTGCGCCGGCCCAAGCAGATCGAGCTGACCGAGCCCGGCAAGCGCCTGGCGCCGGCCGTCAGCGAGGCGTTTGCGCTGTTGAGCGGCGCCTACTCGGCCGCCCGAGCCGGAGCAGATGGCATGCTTTGCGTTTCCACCTTGCTTACCTTCGCTTCCAATTGGCTGGCGCAGCACCTGGGCTCTTTCCAGGTCGCTCATCCCTCGCTTGCCGTGCGTGTCGATACCTCGAATCGTGTCGTCGATTTCGCCCGCGAGGATATCGACATCGCCATCCGTTCCGGCGGCGGCAAATGGCCGGGCGTGGAAACGCATATGTTGTTCAGGGCCGACTTCACCCCGGTGCTCAGCCCCAGGCTTGCCGCCAGCATCGGCGGCGTCAAGGAGCCGGCCGACCTGCTCAAGCTGCCGATCCTCGATCCGGGCGACATCTGGTGGCAGGAATGGTTCGCGCTTGCCGGTCTGCCGGCGGAAGAGCTTGCCAGCCGCCCCGGTACCAGCATGGGTGCGCAGGCCTATGAGGCTAATGCCGCTATGGCCGGCCACGGCGTGGCGATCCTGACCAGGGCCCTGTTCAAGAACGAACTCGCCGACGGCAGGCTGATCCAGCCCTTCGACTTGGTCGGCGACGACGGCCATGCCTACTGGCTGGTCTATCCCACGGCCCGGCGCAACGTGCCGAAGATCCGTGCCTTCCGCGACTGGATCCTCGCCGAGATCGCCTGCCAGTAGACCGGCGTCCCTCAATCTCCGTTCCGAATGACCTGACCGCGTTCCCCGGCAGGGTCACGTTGCGTCATTTCTGCTGCGCTGCAGCATCGATTCCGGCTTGACATAATTCACGCAAAGTGAGTAATTGCCCACAGCCAAGGCAAATGCTCATCTTGGTTTATGGGAGGAATTGATGAAACTTCGCACGCTCACCCTGGGCCTATTGTCGGCCAGCGCCCTTGCATTCGCCGCGCATGCCGAATCCATCACCATCGCCACCGTCAACAATGGCGACATGGTCCGCATGCAGAAGCTGACGGACGACTTCACCAAGGCTAACCCCGACATCAAGCTCAACTGGGTCACCCTGGAAGAGAACGTTCTGCGCGAGCGCGTCACCACCGATATCGCCACCAAGGGCGGCCAGTACGACGTGATGACCATCGGCACCTATGAGGTTCCGATCTGGGCCAAGCAGAGCTGGCTCTTGCCGCTCGACAAGCTCGGCGACGACTACGACGTCAAGGACATCATCCCGGCCATCGCCGGCGGTCTCTCGGTCGACGGCAAGCTCTATGCCGCGCCCTTCTACGGCGAGAGCTCCTTCGTCATGTACCGCAAGGACCTGATGGAGAAGGCCGGCCTCAAGATGCCCGACGCCCCGACCTGGGACTTCATCAAGCAGGCCGCCGACAAGATGACCGACCGCGCCAACGGCGTGAACGGCGTCTGTCTGCGCGGCAAGGCCGGCTGGGGCGAGAACATGGCCTTCCTCACCGCCATGTCGAACTCCTTCGGCGCGCGCTGGTTCGACGAGAACTGGAAGCCGCAATTCGACCAGCCGGAATGGAAGAACACGCTGCAGTTCTATGTCGACCTGATGAAGGCCGACGGTCCCGAGGGCGCTTCGTCCAACGGTTTCAATGAGAACCTGGCGCTCTTCCAGCAGGGCAAATGCGGCATGTGGATCGACGCTACCGTCGCCGCCTCCTTCGTCTCCGATCCGAAGGCCTCGCAGGTTGCCGACAAGGTCGGCTATGCGCTGGCGCCCGACACCGGTCTCGGCAAGCGCGGCAACTGGCTGTGGGCATGGTCGCTGGCCGTTCCCGCCGGCACGCAGAAGGCCGATGCCGCCGAGAAGTTCGTGTCGTGGGCAACCAGCAAGCACTATGCCGAACTGGTTGCCTCGAAGGAAGGCTGGGCCAATGTTCCGCCGGGAACGCGCTCGTCGCTCTACGCCAATCCGGAGTATCAGAAGGCCGCTCCCTTCGCGAAGATGACATTGGACTCCATCAACGCCGCCGATCCGACGCATCCGACCGTCAAGCCGGTGCCCTATGTCGGCGTGCAGTTCGTGGCCATTCCTGAATTCCAGGGCCTCGGCACCACCGTCGGCCAGCTCTTCTCGGCCGCCCTCGCCGGCCAGTCGAGCGTCGACGATGCGCTGAAGCAGGCGCAGGACGCGGCGACCGCCGCGATGACCGAAGGCGGCTATATCCAGTAAGGCTCCTCCCGGTGCCGAACGCCGGTAGCGCATCATGACCGGCACTGGCCGCCCGAAACCCAGTTCGGGCGGCCACCTTTGCAATCAGGAAATTTGGCACGACTCTGAAATCCGGCCGACTATTGGAGGGTGACCGTCATGGCTACTCAGCAAACCCGTTCGCTTGCCCGTTTCATGATGGCGCCATCGGTGATCCTGCTGTTCATCTGGATGATCGTGCCGCTGGTCTTTACGATCTGGTTCTCGTTCCTCCAGTACAACCCGCTCAATCCGATCCGCGACGGGTTCGTCTGGTTCTCCAATTACAAGCTCTTTTATTCCAACCCGGCCTTCCTGCAGTCGATTCTCAATACGCTGACCATCGTCGTCAGCGTGCTGGTCATCACGGTGATCGGCGGCATCCTTCTGGCGCTGCTCCTCGACCAGCCGATCTGGGGCCAGGGGTTCGTGCGCATTCTCGTCATCTCGCCGTTCTTCGTCATGCCGCCGGTCGCGGCACTGGTGTGGAAAAACATGATCATGCACCCGCAATATGGCGTCTTCGCCGATATTGCCCGCTTCTTCGGCGCCAACCCCATCGACTGGTTCGGGCAGCACCCGCTGACGGCGGTCATCCTCATCGTCGCCTGGCAGTGGCTGCCCTTCGCGACGCTGATCCTGCTCACATCCCTGCAATCGCTCGACGCCGAGCAGAAAGAGGCGGCCGAGATGGACGGCGCCGGCTTCCTCAGCCGTTTCTGGTACCTGACGTTGCCGCACATGTCGCGCGCTATTACCGTCGTCATCCTGATCCAGACGATCTTCCTGCTCTCGATCTATGCCGAGATACTGGTCACCACCAATGGCGGCCCGGGCTATGCCTCCACCAACCTGCCGTTCCTCGTCTACCAGAAGGCGCTGTTGGAATTCAAAATCGGCCAGGCGTCCGCAGGTGGCGTCATCGCGGTCATTCTCGCCAACATCGTCGCCTTCTTCGTCATGCGCGCCGTCGGCAAGAACCTGGACAGGTGAAGGAGGAGACGATGCTGCGTGCGCTGAACCACCCCCACTCCGTCCCGCTGCGCGGGACACCTCTCCCCCTGCCCGGGGGAGAGGAAACGCCTACATCGAAGCCGCGCCCTTCCTCTACCCCGTCGATCGGGGGAGAGGTGGTTTGCGCAGCAAACCGGAGTGGGGGTCGACCCTGCCGCCAACATCGCCGATACGGGAGGACCTGACCATGGCACGCGCAGTCACCACCCAGCACAAGACGATCGCCACGGCCGCAGCCTGGATCGTCGCGCTTTTGATCTTCTTCCCGATCCTTTACACGATCATCACCTCGTTCAAGTCGGAGCAGGAGGCGATCCAGGGCTTCGCCCTGATCCCGTCGGGCACCACCGAAAGCTATGCCGAAGTGCAGGCGCAGAGCAGCTATTTCAAGTTCTTCCTGAATTCGGTGATCCTGTCGGTCGGCTCGACCATCCTGGCTCTCGTCATCGCGATACCGGCGGCGTGGTCGATGGCCTTCTCGCCGACCAAGCGGACCAAGGACATCCTGATGTGGATGCTCTCCACCAAGATGATGCCGGCCGTCGCCGTGCTGTTCCCGATCTACCTGATCTTCCGCGACACCGGCCTGCTCGACAGCCGCATCGGCCTCACAGTGATGCTGATGCTGATCAACCTGCCCATCGTGGTCTGGATGCTCTACACCTACTTCCGCGAGATCCCGGGTGAGATCCTCGAAGCGGCGCGCATGGACGGCGCCTCGCTGTGGAACGAGATCATCTATGTGCTGACGCCGATGGCGGTCCCAGGCATCGCGTCGACCATGCTGTTGAACATCATCCTGGCCTGGAACGAAGCGTTCTGGACGATCCGGCTGACCACCACCGACGCCGCGCCGCTTACCGCCTTCATCAGCTCCTTCTCAAGTCCGCAAGGCCTGTTCTGGGCCAAGCTCTCGGCGGCCTCGACACTGGCGATCGCCCCGATCCTGATCATGGGCTGGTTCAGCCAGAAACAACTGGTGCGCGGCCTGACCTTTGGCGCCGTGAAGTAAGATTCGCAAGCGGCGGACGAAATCCCCGGGAGGAAACCATGGGAAATATCACGCTCAAGAACGTCTCCAAGTCCTTCGGGTCGACGACGATCATTCCGAACATCGACCTTAAGATCGAGGACGGCGAGTTCGTCGTGTTCGTAGGCCCGTCGGGTTGCGGCAAGTCCACGCTGCTCAGGCTGATCGCCGGCCTCGAGGACACCAGCGGCGGCACCATCAGCATCGATGGCCGTGACGTGACCGGCGAGGCGCCGGCCAAGCGCAAGCTTGCCATGGTCTTCCAGTCCTACGCGCTCTACCCGCACATGACGGTCGCCAAGAACATCGCCTTCCCGCTGAAGATGGCCGGCGAAGACCAGGCGACCATCGACAAGAAGGTCAAGGACGCAGCGCGTATCTTGAACCTCACCAACTATCTCGAGCGTCGTCCGGGCCAGCTCTCCGGCGGCCAGCGCCAGCGCGTCGCCATCGGCCGCGCCATCGTGCGCCAGCCTTCGGCCTTCCTGTTCGACGAGCCGCTGTCGAACCTCGACGCAGCGCTTCGCGGCACCATGCGGCTGGAGATCAGCGAGCTGCACCATCAGCTGAAGACGACGATGGTCTACGTCACCCACGACCAGGTCGAGGCCATGACCATGGCCGACAAGATCGTGGTGCTCAACGCCGGCAACATCGAGCAGGTTGGCTCGCCGATGGAGCTCTACCGCACGCCGAAGAACCTCTTCGTCGCCGGCTTCATCGGCTCGCCCAAGATGAACCTGATCGAAGGCGCGCCGGCCGACAAATACGGCGCCAAGACCATCGGCATCCGGCCCGAGCACATCAACATCTCGACCACGGCGGGCGACTGGAAGGCGACGGTCGGCGTTGCCGAGCATCTCGGTTCCGACACCTTCCTGCATGTCCAGACGGACGGCATCGGCACGATCAACGTGCGCGCCGACGGCGAGGTCGCCGTCAAGCATGGCGACACCGTCTATCTGACGCCCGACAAGACCAAGCTCCATCGCTTCGGCGCCGACGGCAAGGCGCTGGCCCAGTGAGGACGGGACAGTGAGGCTGAAAGGCAAATCGGCGCTGATCACCGGGTCGGCGCGCGGCATCGGCAGGGCCTTCGCCGAAGCCTATGTGCGCGAAGGCGCCACGGTGGCGATCGCCGACATCAATCTCGGAGCGGCGGAGGCGACGGCGAAGGCGATCGGTCCGGCCGCCCATGCGGTCGGGCTCGACGTCACCGACCAGTCCTCGATCGAGGCCGCGGTGAAAGCGGTCGAGGCGAAGGCCGGCGGCTTGGACATCCTGATCAACAACGCCGCCCTGTTCGATCTGGCGCCGATCGTCGAGATCAGCCGGGCGAGCTACGACAAGCTGTTCTCCGTCAATGTCGCCGGCACGCTGTTCATGCTGCAGGCAGCCGCGCGATCGATGATCGCGCGCGGGAAGGGCGGCAGGATCATCAACATGGCGAGCCAGGCCGGCCGCCGCGGCGAGCCGCTGGTCGCGGTCTATTGCGCCACCAAGGCCGCCGTCATTTCGCTCACCCAGTCGGCCGGGCTCGACCTGATCAAGCACCGCATCAACGTCAACGCGATTTCGCCGGGCGTCGTCGACGGCGAGCATTGGGATCACGTCGATGCGCTGTTCGCCAAATACGAGAACCGGCCGAAGGGCGAGAAGAAGCGCCTGGTCGGCGAGAGCGTGCCCTACGGCCGCATGGGCCGGGCGGAAGACCTGACCGGCATGGCGGTTTTCCTCGCCAGCGACGAGGCCGAATACATTGTCGCCCAGACCTACAATGTCGATGGCGGCCAATGGATGAGTTGATGGGCATGAGTTGAGGGGGAAGGCGCGTCTCCCTTCCTCCGGGAGCATGCGCCGAGGGGCAGGTGAGGGGCGGCACGGAACAGCCGGCGCCGTCCCTCACCGCTCTCCCTGGGGGCGGGAAAAGACGGAATTGTCGGGCCGCGTATCGGCCAAAGGGTAAAAGCAGATGACCGTGAAACTCTCTTCCTCGAACCTCGCAAAGCTTCCTTCGAAGGTTTCCGGACCGAAGTACGACCGCTCCTCTTTGAAAGCCGGCATCGTGCATTTCGGCGTCGGCAATTTTCACCGGTCGCACCAGGCCGTCTATCTCGACGACCTGTTCAATTCCGGACTCGGCCATGACTGGGCGCTGATCGGCGCCGGCGTGTTCGAGGGCGAAAAAGTCGGGCGCTCGAAGCTCGAGGAGCAGGACTGGCTGACCACTGTCGTCGAGCAGGATTCTGGCCATATGAGCGCCCGCGTCACCGGCGCCATGATCGACTTCCTGATGCCAGGCCATGCTGAGGCAATCATCGAGCGGCTTGCCGATCCGGCGATCAAAATCGTGTCGCTGACCATCACCGAAGGCGGCTATTTCATCGATCCGGCTTCCGGCAAGTTCAACCCGGCCCATCCCGACATCGTCGCCGACGCTCAACTGGGCGCTGCGCCGAAAACGGTGTTCGGCATCATCCTTGCCGGGCTGGTGCGCCGGCGCGCCGACGGCATCGTGCCCTTCACCGTCATGTCCTGCGACAACATTCCCCACAACGGCCACGTCACCTCCGACGGCGTCATCGGCCTTGCGCGGTTGATCGACGAGGATTTGGCCAACTGGGTGAGGGACAATGTCGCTTTCCCGAACGGCATGGTCGACCGCATCACGCCGGCAACCACCGACCGCGAGCGCGGCATCCTGGCGAGCGATTTCGGGCTTGAGGACAACTGGCCGGTCTTTTGCGAGCCGTTCAAGCAATGGGTGCTGGAGGATCATTTCACCGCCGGCCGACCGCCGCTCGAAAAGGCCGGCGTGCAGTTCGTCAAGGATGTCTCGCCCTACGAACTGATGAAGATCCGCATCCTCAACGGCGGCCATGCGGCAATCGCCTATCCCGCCGGGCTGATGGACATCCATTTCGTGCATGAGGCAATGCAGGAGCCGTTGGTGCGCGGCTTCCTCGCCAAGCTGGAGCGCGACGAGGTCATCCCGACCGTCCCGCCGGTGCCGGATACGATGCTGGAGGATTACTACCAGCTCATCGAGCGCCGCTTCTCCAACCCGAAGATCGGCGACACCATCCGCCGGCTTTGCCTCGACGGCTCCAACCGGCAGCCGAAATTCATCATCCCGACCATCGCCGACCGGCTGAAGGCGGGCAAGGGCGTCGCCGGCCTGGCGCTGGAATCGGCGCTCTGGTGCCGCTACTGCTTCGGCACCACCGACAGCGGCGCCGTCATCGAGCCGAACGATCCGAGCTGGGACCGTATGCAGGCGACCGCGAAAGCGGCAAAGGACAAGCCCGGCGCCTGGCTTGCCATGGACGACATCTATGGCGATGTCGGCCGCTCGCCGGTTTTCACGCAAGCCTTTGCCCATGCGCTCGACGTGCTTTGGGCAAACGGTGCGCGCGAAACCTTGACGCGCTATCTCGCCGGTAAGCTCTAAGCCACTGGAAGCCCCGGTATGACGCCCGAACTGGTCATCTTCGACTGTGACGGCGTGCTGGTCGACAGCGAGGCGCTTTCCGTCTCGGCGCTGCTCGGCATGATCGAGCTTGCCGGCGGCACCGTCAGCGAGGACGCCGCCTACGAGCATTTCCTTGGCAAGAGCATGAAGAGCGTGCGCGAGATCCTCGGCCGCGATTTCGGCATCGAGATCAGCGACCAGCATCTCACCGCCATGCGCGCCGAGCTGATGCGCAAGTTCCGCGAGGAACTGAAGCCGATCCCCGGCATCAAGGAGATCCTGCCAAGGCTGGGATTGCCCTGTTGCGTCGCCTCTTCCGGCACGCTTGAGCGCATCCGCTACGCGCTCGAGGTCACCGGCCTGCTGGGCTGGCTGGAGTCCAACCTCTTCAGCGCCGCCATGGTCAAGCGCGGCAAGCCGGCGCCGGACCTGTTCCTCCATGCCGCCGCCGCCATGCGGGCAAACCCGCGCGAATGCCTGGTCATCGAGGACAGTCCGGCCGGCATCGCCGCGGCGCGGGCGGCGGGCATGCGCGTCTTTGCCTTCACCGGC
The DNA here is from genome assembly GCF_033977165.1 of Mesorhizobium captivum. NCBI lineage: Bacteria > Pseudomonadati > Pseudomonadota > Alphaproteobacteria > Hyphomicrobiales > Phyllobacteriaceae > Mesorhizobium > Mesorhizobium captivum. The sequence goes on along the minus strand of NZ_JAVIJB010000014.1, from coordinate 125,037 downwards.
GGCTCGCACGCGAACAACCCCGTGCTGAAGGCGCGGCTTGCGTCGACCGAACCGGACTTTATATTCGCTGACATGCTGCAATTGCCCGATCTGATTGCAGGCCTGGGAGCGAGAGTAAAAGCATCTTGAGGAGTTTCGTTTGCGCGGTCGATGTCGGCACCGGGAGCGCTCGCGCGGGCATTCTCGACGCTCGGGGCAATCTGCTCGGCCGCGCCGAGCGGCCGATCGCCATGCACCAGCCCAAGCCCGATCACGCCGAGCATGATTCGGAAAATATCTGGTCGGCCGTCTGCGCTGCCGTGCGCGCCGCGCGTGAGAAGGCGAACGTCGCAGCCGCGGATATCGTCGGCGTCTCCTTCGATGCCACCTGCTCGCTGGTGGTGCGCGACAGGCAGGGCGGCCAGCTCAGTGTCTCGGTCACCGGCGAGAAGCGCTGGGACACCATAGTCTGGCTCGATCATCGCGCCATCGCCGAGGCCGACGAATGCACCAGAAGCGGCCACGCCGTGCTCGATTATATCGGCGGCGTGATGTCGCCGGAAATGGAAACGCCGAAGCTGATGTGGCTGAAGCGCAACCTGCCCGGGACATGGAACGAAGCCGGCTATCTGTTCGACCTCGCCGATTTCCTGACCTGGAAGGCGACCGGCTCGCTCGCGCGCTCGCAATGCACGCTGACCGCCAAATGGACCTATCTCGCGCATGAGGAGACGGGCTGGCGGCGCGATTTCTTCGAGCTCGTCGGCCTCGGCGATCTTTTCGAGCACGGCAACCTTCCGGAAAAGGCCAGCCCCGTCGGTGCCGATATCGGCCCACTGACGGCCAATGCGGCGGCAGATCTCGGCCTTACGGAAAAATGCCGGGTCGGCGCAGGCGTCATCGACGCCTATGCCGGCGCGCTCGGCGTGCTCGGCGGCTTTGCCGGCGACGAGACGGACATCAGCCGGCACCTGGCGCTGATTGCCGGCACATCATCCTGCGTCATGGCGATGTCGCCGGATCCGCAGCCTTTCGCCGGCGTCTGGGGTCCATACTATGGCGCGGCGTTGCCAAAACTCTGGCTGTCGGAAGGCGGCCAGTCGGCGACGGGCGCGCTGCTCGACCACATCATCCGCTGGCACGGCGCTGGCGGCGAGCCGGATGCAGCGATGCATGCGAAGATCGCCAAGCGCGTCGCCGAACTGCGCGCCGTGGAGGGCGATGCGCTGGCGGCAAGGCTGCATGTGCTGCCGGATTTCCATGGCAACCGCTCGCCGCTCGCCGACCCGCATGCGGTCGGCGTCGTCAGCGGCCTGACGCTGGACTCCTCCTTCGACAGCCTGTGCAAGCTCTACTGGCGCACCGCCGTCGGCATCGCGCTCGGCGTGCGCCATGTGCTGGAGGCGCTGAACGAGAACGGCTATTTGATCGACACGCTGCATGTCACCGGCGGCCACACCAAGAACCCGCTGCTGATGGAACTCTATGCCGACGCCACCGGCTGCACCGTCATCGAGCCGCTGGCCGACGAGGCGGTGCTGCTCGGCACCGGCATGGTGGCGGCGACCGCGGCCGGACTCTACCCCGACCTCAACGCGGCCTGTGTCGCCATGCAGCAGGGCGGCAAGACGCGCGCTTCGAACCCGGCTGCCGGTGCCCGCTTCGACCGCGACTACCGCGTCTTCCTCGAGATGCACCGCCAGCGGCGGGCGTTGGATGAGATAGGATAGACTGGCCCGAGCTATTGTTTGCGAAGCGACATACCCGTCGCCGCGTCGAACAGATGGATGCTTTCTACGTCGAAGGTGTAACGCACGGGCGCGCGCAGCTCAGGGCATTCGCGGGCCGGCACCAGCGCGCTGATCTCCTTGCCGCCGGAGCCTAAAGTCACCAGCGCGTCGTTGCCGTGGAATTCGATGAGGTCGGCCGTGCCGAGCAAGAGATTGCTGACCGCATCGGCGTTCGCCGTCTTCAGGTCCGGAGGCCGGATGCCGAGAACGGCGCGATCGCCATGCTGCAGATGGAAGCCCCGGCCCTCGATCGAAAGAACCGTTCCGGCGCCGTTCAGCGTCCAGCCGTTTCCGGACCGGCCGACCGTCACCTCGACAAAATTCATGTTCGGCGTGCCGATGAAGCCCGCCACGAACATGTTTTTGGGCCGGCGATAGATCTCGGCAGGCGAGCCGATCTGCTCGATCACGCCGTCCTTCAAGAGCACGATGCGGTCGGCGAGAGTCATCGCTTCGAGCTGGTCGTGGGTGACATAGACCGTCGTGGTTTTCAGCGACTGGTGCAGCCTGGCGATCTCGACGCGCATATGGTTGCGCAGCTTGGCGTCGAGGTTGGACAACGGTTCGTCGAACAGGAACACTTTCGGCGTCTTGATCATGGCGCGCGCGATCGCAACGCGCTGCTGCTGGCCGCCGGAAAGCTCGGTCGGCTTGCGGCCGAGATAGGGCTCGAGCCCAAGCGTCCTGGAAACCGCCTCGACCCGCTTCTTGATGTCCGTCGCCGGTACCTTTTGTCGCCTCAGTCCGAAGGCGATGTTGTCGAAGATCGTCATGTGCGGATAGAGCGCGTAGTTCTGGAACACCATGGCGATGCCGCGGTCGCCGGGCTCGAGATCATTCACCACCTTGCCGCCGATCGAAACCTCGCCGCCGCTGATATCCTCCAGCCCGGCCAGCATCCTGAGCAGGGTCGACTTGCCGCAGCCGGAGGGGCCCAGGAACACGACGAATTCGTGCTCCTCGATCGCAAGGTTGAGGTCGCGGATGACGGTCGTGGCGCCATAGGCCTTGTCGACATGGGAGCAAACGATCGCGGACATGGGTCAGCCCTTCTCGCCGGTGAGCAGGATTTGCAGCTTGACGTCTTGCGGGTTGCCCTGCGCCGCCCGCTCGAATGCCTTGATGCTGTCCAGGAAATCATAGGTGCCGGTGATCAGCGGCTTGAGGTCGACCTTGCCGGAGGCGATCAATTGCAGGGCACGGTCGAAGATGTTGGCGTAGCGGAACACCGTCTCGATGCGCACTTCCTTGGAGATCGCCGCCGGCACGTCGAGGCTGACCGGCTCGACCGGCAGCCCGACCAGCACCAGCGCGCCGCCCGGCCGCATGACGTCGAACAGATTGGCGAAGGCCTTGGGGCTGCCGCTCGCCTCGAACACGATGTCGGCGCCCCACCCGTCGGTGGCCATGCGTACCGCCTCGACCAGCGACTGCTCGCCGATATTGACCGGCACGATGCCCGGATACTGCGAGGCGATCTTGAGCTTGGGTGCGGAGAAGTCGGAAATCAGCACTTTCGAGCATCCGCCCGCCAGCGCAGCCAGCGCGATCATGATGCCGATCGGGCCGCAGCCGACGACGACGGCGACATCGCCGGGAACGATGCGTGCCCGGGCGGCCGCCTGCATGCCGATGGCGAAGGGCTCGACCATCGCGCCTTCGGCGAAGGAGACATTGTCCGGCAATCTGTAGGTAAAGGTGGCCGGGTGAACAGCGTAGGGCGCCAGCACGCCATGCACGGGCGGCGTCGCCCAGAAGCGCACGTCCGGATCAACATTGTAGATGCCGAGCTTCGTCGCGCGCGACGACAGGTTCGGCACGCCGGGCTCCATGCAGACGCGGTCGCCGACCTTCAGGCTCGTGACATTGGCGCCAACCTCGACGATCGTTCCCGACGCCTCATGGCCAAGCACCATCGGCTGGCGCACGATGTAGCTGCCGATGGCGCCATGCGTGTAGTAATGCACGTCGCTGCCGCAGACGCCGACAGTGTGGATGGCGATCCTGACTTCGTCCGGTCCGACATCGAGCGGCAGCGCGATCTCGCGCAGCGACAGTTCGCCTTTTTTCTCAAGCACCAGTGCCCGCATCGGGTATCCTCGCATCATCTTTTCTTTTGCCGGAAAACGGAATTCAGGAAGCCGCTCAGCACGCCGAGGAACAGCAGCGGCGGCAGCGAGAGCAACACCACCGAGGCGTTGAGGATCCCCCAGGGCACGTTCATGCCTTGCTGGGACAGTTCCGAAGCGACGATCGGCAAGGTCTTGGCATTGGAGCTCGACAGCATCAGCGCGATCAGGAACTCGTTCCAGACCAGAACGAAGCTGAAGGCGATGGCGCCGGCGAGCGAACGCGCCGCGACGGGGAGCGCAATCCGCCAGAACACCGAATAGGCGCCGTAGCCGTCGACGAAGGCCGCTTCCTCGACCTCCTTCGGCACGCCCTGGAAGGCAGGGATCGCCAGCCACATGATCACCGAGATGGTGAGCAGCGAATAGGTGACGATCAAAGCCGACAAAGTGTCGTAGAGACCGACCTGCAGCCAGATCACCATCAGCGGAATGGCCACCGCCACCGGCGGCAGGAAGCGCAGCGACAGCACGAAGAACTGGATGTCGCCGGCGAAGCGGTTGGGATAGCGCGCCACCGCATAGGCGGCCGGCAGGCCGAGCGCGACGCCGATCAGCACCGCCGAGCCGCAGGCGACGATTGAGTTGTAGAGCCCGGTCAGCACGCTGTCGCGGCCGAGGATGTAGCCGATATTGGCGAGCGTCGGCGAAAACACCAGGCGCGGCACGCGGGTGATGATGTCGACATTGTTCTTCAGCGCGTTGAGCGCCGTCCAGACGAGCGGGAACACGGCCAGGAAACCGGCCAGCGCCAGTATTGCCTTTGCGATCAGGCGGCCCAGTCTTATCGGATATGGCCTCATGCCTGCACCCGCTTCCAAAGCATGGTGAAGGTGATGACCGTTGCCACCATCATCAGCACCGCCATGGCCGATGCGTAGGAGACCTTGCCGGACTCGATGAAGCCCTGCGAGAAGGCGTACATGTCGAGTGTCTCGGTCGCGACGCCAGGTCCGCCGCGCGTCATCACATAGATCAGGTCGAACGAGCGCAGCGATTCGATCATCTTGACGAACATCAGGCTGATCAGTGGCGCCTTGAGCATCGGCAGGGTGACATAGGCGTGGATCTGCCAGCGCTTGGCATGGTCGAGCCGCGCCGCCTCGATCGGCTGCGGCGGCAAGGTCTCGAGCAGCTTGAGCACGATGACTGCGAAGAACAGGCCCCATTGCCAGACGTCGACCGACGCGACGGCGAACAGTGCCGTCGAGGCCTTGGACAGCGGGTCGAAGATCAGCCCGCCGGTGATGAGCCGGTAGGGATAGGTGGCGATGCCGTAGAGCGGGTGGTAGGCGAACTTCCACACGAAAGCCGCCGAGACGCGCGGCAGCAGAACCGGGATGATGAACAGCAGGCAGTAGACGTTGCGCAAGCGCGGCGAAGCGACCTCGAACATCAGCACGCCGAGCCCGATCGCCACCGCCATCGTCGCCACGACGGTGACGATCTCCCATTTCACCGAAACCCAGACGGCGTTGAGGAAGCGGCGGTCGAGGAAGAGATCGGCGAAGTTCGAGAACCAGACCCAGGAATAGCCAGGCGCGCTCAATTCGCGGTTCTGCAGGGCAATCACAATGGCATAGAGCGTCGGCACCATCGACAGCACGAGCAGGATGGCGAGCGTCGGAACGAGAAAGATGACGGGCAGGGAAGAGCGTCGGCGCATTGCCTATCCTTGGTATATCGCGGATGCACTGGAATCGCTGGCGTGAACCCGCGGCGCACGGGTCCGGCATTCCGACGAATGCCGCCGACCCTGCGCCGCGGGCGGGAGGATTACTTCTTCTTCACCAGCTCGTTGGCGTAGGCATCGAGCTCGTTCAGGCCGCCCTTGATGTCGGTGCGGGTGCCGGTGACCAGCTCCTCGAGGATGATGCCCCAGCGGTCGCCGAGATCGGGCCAGCGCGGATCCTGCCAGAAGTTCACTGCCGTCACCTTGCCGGTGTCGGCCAGCGCCTGGCCGAGATCGGAGCCGTAGATGTCGGCGAATTCCTTGCTGGAGAGGATGCTGGTGCGGTTGAGCTCGCCGAACTGATGCGCGTCGAGCCGGCGCTTCTCGTTCTCCTTCGACGTCGCCCAGGCGATGAACAAGCCGGCGCATTTCTTCGAGGCGTCGTCTTGGTTGGCCTTGGTGCCGATGGCGAGCCCGTGGCCGTAGCCGCCTCCGGGCAGCGGCGAAGGCGGCGGCAGGAAGCCGACCTTGCCGACGACCTGCGAGGTCTTCGGATCGACCGCCATGCCGGACAGCGGCGTCGATTCGACGAGGATGGCGACCTGGCCGGAGAGGAAGGCGCCGGTCGATTCATCCCAGCTGCCGGTCTGCGTGCCGGGAGCCGAGTCCTTGAACAGCTTGAGATAGGTCTCGGTCGCCTTCACGGCCGCGTCCGAATTGAAAGCCGGCTTGTCGCCGTCGAACCACTTGCCGCCATAAGCCTTGAAGAAAGGCATCCAGCGCCACACATTGGCGCCCGAGCCGCGCGCGCCGCGCAGCGCGATGCCGTACATGCCCTTGTCGGGGTCGTTCAGCTTCGCCACGTTGGCGATCAGCTCGTCCAGCGTCTTCGGCGGTTGGACGCCGGCGGCCTCCAGCACGTCCTTGCGGTAGACCATCAGGTCGCCGCCGCCGGTCAGCGGTGCGAACCAGACCTTGCCGTCATAGGTGGCGACCTTCTGGCGGCCCGGATCGAAATCGGCGAAGTCGTATTCAGCCGGATAATAATCGGTCAGCGGCGCGATCCAGCCCGAGGACGCGAACAGCGCCACATTGGCCTCGTCGACATAGTAGACGTTGTAATTGCCGACGGTGGAGGCATCGGCGCGCGACTTGGCCCGCCGGTCGTTCTCGTTGAGATAGTCGATCTGGAAGGAAGCGCCGGAGAGCTTCTTGAACTCGTCCTTGGAGTCCTCCAGAAGCGTCAGCCCGTCGCGCGGCTGTGCCAGCACCTTGACGGGCGCAGAGCAGACCGGCGCCTGCGCCAATGCTGCGGTTGATACGGAAGCGGTAAGCACGAACGCTGCGCCGAGGCCGGCAGCGAGCCGATTTGATTTCATTGGTTTTTCTCCTCCAGGAACACTCGCAGGAAGCGGAGGTCCTCGGGCTAAGCGACCCTCACCGTCGCCCGGGCGACCTGCCACCCGTCGCCAAAATGAGGAGTTGAACAGGGCGAGACTAGAAGCCTTGTTGCGACAAACCTGTACTTTTATGCATTGTGCGGCGCAAAAAATGGCACACGCGGAGTCTGTCTGTCACACGAGTATCAGTGCCGTCAGAGAGAGTCGATCTTCGCCCGATCAGGCCCGCAGTGTCAGCCGCTGTCGCGACAGCTTGCGGTAGGATGACGGCGTCATCTTGTGCTTGCGCAGGAAGGCGCGGTTGAAGTTGGAGATGTTCATGTAGCCGACCTGGAAGCAGATGTCGGTGATCGGGATGTCGGTGTCGGCAAGAAGCTTGCAGGCCTGCCAGAGTCTTAGCTTGGCGACGTGGTCGCTGAAGCTGTTGCCGGTGTTCTTCTGGAAGAAGCGAGAGAAAGTGCTTTCGCTCATTCCAGCAAGTGCGGCCAGCTCCGGCAGCTTCAAATCTTCGGCGAAGTGCTGGAAGAGTTAGGTCAACGTGCGCTGGATGATGTCCAACGAGGCGGCGTCGAGCACCGGCGAGAAATCCGGCGACGACAGGAGCTCGTACTCGTCGGTCCTGGCCAGCATATCGACCAGTTCGAGGAACAGGCGGAAGCGGGTGAGCCCTTGCACGGTGCCCATCCGCTCCATCAGCTCGGCGCCGTCGATCGCGGTGCGACCATGGAAGACCGTGCCGCGCAGCGAGCGCTCCAGAAACGGCTCCAGCTCGCGCAGTTCCGGCAGCAGCCCGGCCGAACCTCGTAGTCGCTCCGGGTCGAACTGCAGCACGATATCGCGGCCCTCGATCAGCTCGCCCGGCTGCACCGCCGTCACCCAGTCGTGCGGCAGGCCGGCACCGACGATCGTCAGATAGCCCGGCCCGAACTCGCCGATATGGTCGCCGACCAGCACTACGCCCGAGGACTTCCTGAGCAGATGGATCTCGTATTCGGGGTGAAAATTCCAGACATTGCGCTCCCACGGATAGTCGTCCAGCCGCCACAGGAAGCTCTCGCTCGCCTCGGTGACGATATGCTCGAAGGCCGGCGCCGTTCGCGGGATCGCGGCCGTGTTCTTTCTGCGCCTGAACGGCATCCATTCCTCCCGGCATGTTTCGCCGGCTCTGCGTATCGTCGCACATCCGTAGCAGCCACGGGCCGGCAAGTGAACGCGGTCGCCGGCTTGCCGCTGGATCAACGACTGGCCGCTCCTCCTCCCTTGCCAACATGTCGCATTTCGTTCAATAGACGGCGCAAACGGCGCGAATTTTCGCCGTTGCGTGCGGCTTCCGGGCCTCGTCCCGACGTGCCGCGATCTGAAAGAGCGGAAAATGTCTGCGATCGAAGCCGGCGCTCGCGCGCCGGAAAATCTTTGGCGTCAGGAAATCAGGGCAACGCTGGCGCTCGCCTGGCCGATGGTGCTCACCAATCTCGGCCAGACCGCCATGACCGCGACCGACGTCATGATGATGGGCAGGCTGGGGCCGGATACGCTCGCCGCCGGCGCGCTCGGCTCCAACCTCTATTTCATGCCGCTGATCTTCGGGCTCGGCTTGATGCTGGCGACCTCGCCGATGATGGCGACCGAGCTTGGCCGTCGCCGCCATTCCGTGCGCGACCTGCGCCGCACCGTGCGCCAGGGTCTGTGGCTGGCGGTCCTCGTCTCGATCCCGATCTGGCTGTTCCTCTGGCACGGCAAAGAGGTGCTTTTGGCCATGGGTCAGAAGCCGGAGCTCGCGCATCAAGCCGGCATCTACCTGCGCTGGCTGCAATGGGCGGTGCTGCCCTTCTACGGCTATATCGTGCTGCGCTCCTTCATCTCGGCGCTGGAGCGGCCGGGCTGGGCGCTGATCATCGTGTTCGTCGCAGTAGCCTGCAACGCCTTCTTCAACTGGGTGTTCATGTTCGGCAATCTCGGCGTATCGGCCATGGGCATCGCCGGCTCGGGCCTTGCCACCTCGCTATCGAGCATCCTGATGTTTGCCGGTCTGACCGCCGTGGTGTTGCTTGAGAAAAAATTCCGCCGTTATCGCCTGTTCGGTCGCTTCTGGCGCTCCGACTGGCCGCGTTTTCGCGGCCTGCTCAGGCTCGGCCTGCCGATCGCCGGCATACTTGCCTTCGAGGTGACGATCTTCAACGCGGCAGCACTCCTGATGGGCCTGATCGACGCGGATTCGCTTGCCGCCCATGCCATCGCCATCCAGATCGCCTCGATCTCCTTCATGGTGCCGCTCGGCCTCAACCAGGCGGTCACCGTCCGCGTCGGGCTCGCTCATGGCGCCGGCAATCCCGAAGGCGTCTCGCGCGCCGGCTGGACCGCCTTTGTCATCGGCGTTTCGTTCATGGCGCTGATGGGACTGGTGATGATCCTGTGGCCGCATCTGTTGATCAGCGCCTTCATCGACCTTGCCGATCCGGCCAATACCAGGGTGATCGGGCTTGCCGTCTCGTTCCTGGCCTTTGCCGCACTTTTCCAGATTTTCGACGGCGCGCAGGCGGTGGCCGCCGGCATGCTGCGCGGCCTGCACGACACCAAGGTGCCGATGATCTATGCCGCGATCGGCTATTGGGGCGTCGGCCTGCCGCTCGGCGTGCTGCTCGCCTTCCATTTCGGCTTCCACGGCGTCGGCATCTGGATCGGCCTGGCGTCGGGGCTGGCCGTGGTGGCGGCGCTTCTGCTCGCGCGCTGGCTGCGGCGTGATCGCATCGCGCCGGCGCTGTCCTTCAGCCATTGAGAGACGGCCGCCGGCTCCAGCGCGGCGGCCGTATCGGTTAGAGCAATTCCAGGAAAAGTGAGACGCGGTTTAGGCTTGGCGACTTCGCCATAGCTTCCGTCCGGAATTGCGTGAAAATAAAAAGACGTCAGCCCTTCTTGATGGCCGGGCTGAACACCATCAGGCTCAGAATCTCGAACAGGACCTGGGCGCCGACATGGGCGGTGTTGGTGGTCGCGTCGTACTGCGGCGCCACCTCGACGACGTCGCCGCCGACGATGTTCAAGCCTTTCAGACCGCGCAGCAGCTCGAGCACTTCGCGTGTCGTCAGCCCGCCGACTTCAGGCGTGCCGGTGCCCGGCGCGAAGGCCGGATCGATGCTGTCGACGTCGAAGGAGATGTAGGTCGGGCCGTCGCCGACGATTTTGCGCGCCTTCTCGATGATGGCGGGAATGCCGAGGCCGGTCACCTCCTCGGCATGGACCACCGTCATGCCGGATTCGTAGGTGAACTCCCACAGATATTCAGCCGAGCCGCGAATGCCGATCTGGATCGTGCGGGTGGGATCGAGCACGCCGTCCAGCACCGCGTTGCGGAACGGTCCGCCGTGGTGGAACTTGGTCATGTCGAACAGGCCGCTGGTGTCGCAATGGGCGTCGATATGGATCATGCCGACCGGCGCCTCTTTGCCGACCGCCTTCAGGATCGGGTGGCTGATCGAGTGGTCGCCGCCGACCGAGAGCGGAATGACGCCGGCGTCGACGATCTGGTTGGTGCGGCGCTCGATGTCCTCGTGGCTGATCTCCAGCCGGTAGCGGCTCCGGAACGGCACGTCTCCGATATCGGCGACGCGAAGCTCGTGCGTCGGCGCGCATTCCAGCACATGGTTGTAGGGGCCGATGCGCTCGATCGTTCGCAATGCGCGTGGCCCGAAGCGCGCGCCGGGCCGGTTGGTGACGCCGAGGTCCATCGGCACGCCGATCATCGCCACCTGCAGGTCGCCGAAATCCGGATTGTCGGGCGCCATCTGCCGGTAGGGCGCGGCAAGGAAGGTCGGGACGCCGGCATAGGGCGCCAGCCGGGTGCCGCTCTTCGAAAAGATCTTGTCGGCGACCTTGCGGAACTTCGGATCGAACATCTCGCCGCCATGGCTCTCGCCATATTTGCGACGCAACGCTTCGAGCTTGCCGCGATCGTATCCCATGTCCGGGTTCTCCTGTCTCTTGTCCGGCGGAGTGTCCGGTAGCCCATGCGAAAAATCAATTGCGTTCGGGCCCGGCGGCTTGCCGCAGGCGGCCTCTTTTTGTCGGGCCAGCTTGCAAAGCGGGCAGCGCTTTCAAAAATAGAATGCTAAGAGGCGGTTGGCTAAGGCAATTCCAGGAAAACCGCGCGGCGGGTTTCCGTCCGGAATTGCGTGAGGACAAAAACTTGAAGCGCGGCGCCTGAAATCGTCAGGGCGCAATGCCTTTGTTGGAATGAGCAAGATATGGCACGAACCGATATAGCGCGGCGCGTCTACAACCACACCTGGAAGCTCGACCCGATCGTCCGCAGCCTGCTGGACACCGACTTCTACAAGCTTTTGATGCTGCAGATGATCTGGGGCATGTATCCCAAGGTCGATGCCACCTTCTCGCTGATCAACCGCACGACCTCGGTGCGCCTTGCCGACGAGATCGACGAAGGGGAACTGCGCGAGCAGCTCGACCATGCCCGCACCTTGCGCTTCTCCAAGAAGGAGATGATCTGGCTGGGCGGCAACACCTTCTATGGCCGCAAGCAGATCTTCGAGCCGGAATTCCTTGCTTGGCTGGAGGATTTCCGGCTGCCCGAATACGAGCTTTCCAGGCGTGACGGCCAGTTCGAACTCTCCTTCAGCGGCCCCTGGATGTATACGACGCTCTGGGAAATCCCGGCTTTAGCCATCATCAACGAATTGCGCTCCCGCGCCGCCCTGCGCTCCTTCGGCCCGTTCGCGCTCGACGTGCTCTACGCCCGCGCCAAGGCCAAGATGTGGGACAAGACCGAGCGGCTGAAGGCGTTGCCTGGCATCCGCATCTCCGATTTCGGCACGCGCCGCCGCCACTCCTTCCTGTGGCAGCGCTGGTGCGTCGAGGCGCTGAAGGAAGGCATCGGCGACGCCTTCACAGGCACCTCCAACGTGCTTTTGGCCATGGACAACGACCTCGAGGCTCTGGGCACCAACGCGCATGAATTGCCGATGGTGTTTGCGGCGCTCGCCAATTCCGAAAAGGAACTAAGAGAAGCCCCCTACAAGGTGCTGCAGGACTGGCAGCGCTACTATGGCGGCAATTTGTTGATCGTGCTGCCCGACACCTTCGGCACGGCTGCGTTCCTGCGCGACGCGCCGGACTGGATCGCCGACTGGACCGGCTTTCGCCCCGACAGCGCGCCGCCGATCGAAGGCGGCGAGAAGATCCTCTCCTGGTGGCGCGAGAAGGGCAAGGACCCGAAACAGAAGCTGCTCATCTTCTCCGACGGGCTCGAGGTCGAGACCATCGAGGAGACCTATCGTCACTTCAAGGGCAAGGTGCGCATGTCCTTCGGCTGGGGCACCAACCTCACCAACGATTTCGAAGGCTGCGCGCCGACCGAAACCAAGAGCCTCGACGCCATCTCGCTGGTCTGCAAGGTCAGCGAAGCCAATGGCCGGCCTGCGGTGAAGCTGTCGGACAACCCCGCCAAGGCGACGGGGGATGGGAAGGAGATCAAAAGGTATCTTAGGATTTTCGGCGAGAAGGATCGGGTGAGGCAGCTGGTCAAGGTGTGAGGGTCGCCACCAGTGACCTGTGTTGATCCGGCTTCGTCAATCGAGAAAGCGAGCCTGGATACGCCGAGTTCCTTCGCGCCCCCCTCTGTCCTGCCGGACATCTCCCCCTCAAGGGGGGAGATCATCTTGTCGTCTCCGCCTTCGCTAATCTCCGGCGCTGCAAGAGAGGCGCCGTCAGCCGAACTGCCAATCTCCCCCCTTGAGGGGGAGATGTCCGGCAGGACAGAGGGGGGCGCCGTAGAGCGCGAGCCCCTGTGGTTGGCTCTCGTAGCGACCCTGGTCCTTCTCCCCACCCCCGCCTTCGCCCACGCCTCCGACCGCGGCCATGTTCTCCTTCTCCCGACCGGCTACTACATTGCCGGCGGCGCGCTGGCCGTGGCCGTCAGCTTCCTCGTCCTGGCGCTACTTCCGCCTGCCGCCCTCGACAATTTCTGGCGCCGGCGCCTCCCGCTTATCGCCTTCGGGGACGGCCCGCGCACCATCGTCAGCCTGCTTTCCTTTGCCGGCTTCGCGTTGCTCATCGCCGCCGGCCTCTTCGGCAGCCGCGACCCGCTCTCCAACCCGTTGCCGCTGGCGATCTGGACGCTGCTCTGGACCGGCTTCACCCTGCTGCAGGGCGTCTTCGGCGATCTCTGGTCGTGGCTCAACCCATGGTATGGACCTTGGCGGATCGCGGTCCGTGTCCTCGGCCTTCGTGGCGACGAGAAGCGGTCACCGCGCCTCCCCAAATGGCTCGGTTTCTGGCCGGCTTTCGTGCTGTTCTTCGCCTTCGCCTGGTTCGAGCTGATCGACCCGGCGCCCGACGATCCGTCCCGCCTGGCCTATGCCGCCGGCGCCTATTGGCTGGTCGGCTTCGTCGCCATGCTCGCCTTCGGCTACAGCGACTGGAGCCGGCGCGGCGAATTCCTGACGGTATTCTTCTCCATGGTTGCCCGCTTCGCGCCGCTGCAGCGCGAAGAAGGCCATCTCAGCCTATGCTGGCCAGGCGCGAAGCTGCTCGCAGCCGAACCGTTGCCGCCAAGCGGAACGGCCTTCCTCTTGCTGGCGCTGTCGTCGGTGTCCTTCGACGGGCTGTCGAAAACCTTCTTCTGGCTGGGCCTGTTCGGCATCAACCCGCTGGAATTTCCCGGTCGCACCGTGTTGATCGGCATCGGCAGCTTCGGCCTCGTGCTGACGTTCTTTCTGCTCGCGGCCGTGTTCGCGCTTGCCGTCCTTCTCGGCCAGCGCCTTGCCGGCGATGCACAGCCGTTCGAAAAAGCCGCCGGCCTGCTGGTGTGGTCGATCGTGCCGATCGCGCTCGCCTACCACATCGCGCACTACCTCACCGCGCTGCTCGTCGACGGCCAATATGCGCTGGTCGCGCTATCCGATCCGTTCGCGCTTGGCTGGAACCTGTTCGACACCGCCGACATGGAAGTCGAGGCGGGCGTCGTCGCCGGCGCCGAGTCGGCATGGTGGCTGTGGAATTGCCAAGCCGGTGTCATCATTGCCGGCCATGTGCTGGCGGTGCTCGTCGCGCATGGCCTCGCCTGGCGGATGCATCCGAAAGTCTCTCGCGCGGCGCTCAGTCAGCTTCCGCTGACCTTCTTGATGATCGCCTACACGGTCTTCGGCCTATGGCTGCTTGCCACGCCGACCGCTGGGTGAGAGTGTCCCTGGGGAAGCTCGCTTGCCAGGTCACAGCTTTGGTGATTTAGTTTGTACACATGCAATTTTCGCATCCTCCGAGCGCGGAGGATCGAGCCGCCTTATCGCTGGTCAGAATTGAAAAAAACAGGGGAACGGACATGGCTGACAAGAACGGATTTTTCGACCTCTCCAAGACCACGCTTTCGCGCCGCACCGCGCTGAAGGGTATGGCCGCCGGCGCCGGCCTTGCGCTGGCGCCGGGCTTCGTCCGCTACAGCCAGGCGCAGAGCTCGGCCCCTATCAAGATCGGCTTCCAGTCGCACCGTACCGGCATTGGCGCAGCCTACGGCCGCTGGTACGAGAAGACGAGCGCTGCCGCCGTCAAGGCGATCAACGATGCCGGCGGCATCAGCGGCCGCAAAGTCGAGCTGGTGATCGAGGATGACGGCACCGATCCCGCCCGCGGCGCCGAGGTGGTCGGCAAGTTCGCCAAGCAGCACAAGACCGACATCGTCTTCGGCACGCTGTTCTCGCATGTCGTGATCGGCTCGGCGCCCGCCGCCGGCGAGAACAAGATCCCCTATTTCGTGGTCAGCGAAGGCCACCACGTCGCCTCCACCAAGCTCAACCGCTACGTCTTCCAGCCCGGCATCACCGACGTGAAGAGCCAGATCCAGGCGATGGCGCCGTGGATCGCGGCGAACGCCGGCAAGAAGGTGACGCAGATCTTCCCGGACTTCGCCTTCGGCTACGACCATCGCGACTACCTGCCGCCGGCGCTGAAGGCGCAAGGCGCCGACGTCATCGCCCAGATCGCCATCCCGCCGACGGAGTCGTCTTTCACCAAATACTTCCCGCAGATTCCGGCCGAGACCGAGGTGATCTACCACGTCATGGTCGGCCCGGCCGTGCTCACCTTCGTCAAGGAGCTCGGCGAGTTTTATGGCTCGCAAAGGCCGCAGCTCTTCGGCTTCATCGACTCGCTCGAAGCCGTCGACATCAACAGCCCGGGTCTGGAATTCCTCGACGGCAGCCATTTCTGGGAAGGCTCGCCGCGCTATGCGCAGCCTGACGATTCCGCGGCGCAGAAAGCCTACCGCGCTGCCGTCGGCATCGACGACAACGGCGCCGCCGTCGGTGATCCCAAGGACGTCTCCACCGCCGCCCACATGTTCGGCTGCTGGGAAACGCTCTATGTCGTCAAGAAGGCGATGGAGGATGCCGGCTACAAGGGACCGGAAGACCGCGCCAAGCTGGTCGAGGCGACCGAGGCGCTGAAGGAATTCGCCGAAGGGCCTGAGCATCCGCAGGGGCCAAAAACCTTCAACGGCAAGATCCACCAGTGTTTTGGTATCCAGAACATCTCCAAGGTCGAGGGCGGCAAACTCAAGGTCGTCCACAAGACCAAGATCGAGGACGGCCTCTACGAGCCGGAAGGGGATTACACGACGCAGGCGCTGTGAGCGCCTTACCCTCCCCCTCGTGGGGAGGGTCGGCGAATGGGCTTCGCATTCGCGAAGCCAATGAGACGGGGTGGGGGTCTTTTATGTCGATGCCTCATTCTTCTCACCCCACCCGACCGCTGGTCACCCTCCCCACAAGGGGGAGGGTCAAGGGCGCCCTGAATGCACTTCGGACCCCACCTACTCCTCGCCGCCCTCGAAGGCCTCGTCACGTCCGCCGTGCTGGCGCTGACGGCACTCGGGCTGTCACTGGTGTTCGGCGTCATGCGCATCGTCAACGTCGCGCATGGCGAGTTCTTCATGCTGGGCGCGGTGCTTGCCTGGGCGATCTCGACGGCGATTTCGGGCCATCCGGCGATCGGTTTCGCCGCGGCGCTTGTGGTCGCGCCTTTGCTGGTCGGGCTGGCCGCGTTTCTTGCTGAATGGCTAGTGCTGCGCCGGCTCAACTACAATCCCGAAAGCACCATCGTAGCCACCATCGGCATGCTCTACATCATTCAGCAGCTGGCGCTGACCTTCTACGGACCGGAGGCCCGCCCCGTCGAGCCGCCCTTCAGCTACCGCATCCTGCTGCCCTGGTTCGGCTATTCCGGCTACAAGCTCTCGGTGGTCGCCGCCTCGGCACTTCTGCTCGTGGTTACCTGGGTAGTGCTGACGCGCACCAAGATCGGCCTTGTCATGCGCGCTACCCAGTACGACCGCGAGACGGCGCAGGCCTTCGGCATTCCGGTCGAGCGCGTCTATGCCGGCGTGTTCGCCATCGGCGCCATGCTGGCGGCGATCGCCGCGGTGCTGATCGTGCCGATCAGCCAGGCGCATTACCTGATGGGGCAGGACCCGCTGTTGTTGTCCTTCATCGTCGTCATCATCGGCGGGTTGGGCTCACTGCGCGGCACCGTGATCGCCGCCATTCTGATCGGCCTCTCCGACGGCATCATCTCGATGTTCTTCTCGCCGACCTTGGCCAAGATCATCGCCACGCTGGTGGTCGCCATGGTGCTGGTGTTCCGGCCGCAAGGCCTGTTCGGGACCGCCCAGCGATGAGGGATGCTTCGCCGGCAAAGACCTACGCCCTGCATATCGGCGTCATTGCGCTTCTGTTCGTGCTGAACTTCGTCCTGCCGGACTACCATCAGGGGCTGTTCGCCCGCATCATGGCGCTGGCCGTCTTTGCCATCGGCTACAATCTGCTCTTCGGCTATGTCGGCCTGCTCAGCCTCGGCCACGCCATGTTCTTCTCCGCCGGTCTCTATGGCGCCGGGCTCACCGTCTACCATCTCGGCTGGGGTGTGCCGGAAGCCTTCGTCGCCGGGGTCGCCTGCGGCGCGCTGCTCGCCCTGGTCGTCGGCCTGCTCGCGTTGCGCACCTCGGGTGTGGCCTTCATGATCGTCACCATGATGTTCGCGCAGGTCTTTTACCTGCTGATCCTCTATTTCGCCGCCTGGACCGGCGGCGACCAGGGCCTAGTCATACAGCAGGCGGCGCGCACCTTGAATCTCGGCGGCGCCGCGCTCGACCTGACCGACCCGACCGTGCGTTACATGGCCGCGCTGGCGCTGTTCTCGGTCGCGCTGATCGTCACCCTTGCCGTCGTCCGTTCCCGCTTCGGCCGCGTGCTGGTCGCCATTCGCGAGAACGAGGAGCGCACCAAGATGCTCGGCTACGACACGGTCGCCAACAAGCTTGCCGCCGTCGTTGCCTCCGGCGCCATCTGCGCGGCCTCCGGCGCTGCCTATGCGCTGCTGTTCGGCTATATCGGATCGAGCTTCGCGTCGGTGCAGTATTCGATCCTGCCCTTGCTCTGGGTGCTGCTCGGCGGCGCCGCAACAGCGCTTGGGCCGCTCGTCGGCACGCTGTTCATGTACTATGTCACCGACATCACCAGCGGCTTCACCTCCGCCTATCTCTTGATCGTCGGCATCGCGCTCATCCTGCTGGTGCTGTTTGCCCCAAAGGGCATTCTGGGCTCCATCCGTCAACGCTGGCTTGGGTGGTTGCCGTGATGCCGCTGCTCACCACCAAGGGCCTGTCGCGCCATTTCGGCGGCCTGCGCGCCGTCGACGGCGTCGACTTCGCGCTGATGCCGGGTGAGATCCGCGCTATCATCGGCCCCAACGGCGCCGGCAAAACCACCTTCGTCAGCCTGCTCAGCGGCCGTATCCGTCCGTCTGCGGGCATGATCGTCTTTGACGGCGCCGACATCACCGGCATGCCGGCTTACCAAAGGGTTCGTCTCGGCGTTGCCTATACGTTCCAGATCACCAGCGTCTTCGCCAATCTCACCGCTTTCGACAATGTCGCGCTGCCGGTGCAGCGCACGCTGACCGACGGCCGCTCGAAGGGGCAGGTGAGAGCCGGTGTCATGGAAGCATTGGAGCGCACCGGCCTCGCCGATCGCGCCGGCACGCTGGCCGGGCAGTTGTCCTACGGCCACCAGCGCCTGCTCGAAGTCGCAATGGGTCTGGCGCTGAAGCCGCGCCTGCTTATCCTCGACGAGCCGACGCAAGGCCTGGCCGACAGCGAGATCGACAATTTCATCGCGCTGGTGCGCGAGATCGCCAAAAATGCCACCGTGCTTCTCATAGAGCACAACATGCCGGTAGTCATGCAGCTTGCCGACCGCATCACTGTCTTCAATTCGGGAAAGATCCTCGCCGAAGGCACGCCCGAGCAAATCCGCGCCAACGGCCAAGTCCAGGATGCCTATCTCGGAGCGACCCATGGCTGACCCCCTTATGGTCGATCGAGGCCTGCTCTCCATTTCCGGGCTCGACTGTTTTTATGGCGAAGTCCAGGTGCTCTATGGCCTCGACCTCGTGCTGAACAGGGGCGAGGTCCTCTGTCTATTCGGCCGTAACGGCGCCGGCAAGACGACGACACTGAAGGCGATCATGGGCCTGGTGCCTGCCGCGGCCGGTTCGATCAGGCTGGACGGCAAGGAATTGACCGGGCTCGCCGCGCATGACGTGCCGAAGGCCGGCGTCGCCTATGTGCCGCAGGGCAGGCGATTGTTCGCCGACATGACAGTGGCGGAAAACATCGAGATCGGCCTGATGGCGCGGGGCATGGGCAAGGCGACGCGCGAAAACGTCCTCGATCTTTTCCCGTTGCTGCGCGAGCGGCTGAAGCAACGCTCCGGCACGCTCTCCGGCGGCGAGCAGCAAATGCTGGCCATGGCGCGCGCGCTCTGCCTCGAGCCGCAGGTGCTTCTGCTCGACGAGCCGACCGAAGGGCTGATGCCGTCGATGATCGCCAAGATCCGCGAGACGGTGGCGAAGCTGCGTGATCTGGGCGTTTCGACCATCCTGGTCGAGCAGCGCGTCGATGCCGTGCTGTCGGTCGCCGACCGCGTCTCCTTCATCGAGAACGGCCGCAACCGCGAGACGGTCGACGTCGAGGAACTGCGCGCCGATCCGTCCGCGGTGCGCCGCTATGTCGGCGTGGGCTGAAGTGACCTCTGCAAAACCATGAACGGTTCTAAGCTCCCAACGCACCGATCGCCTTCGCGCGCACAAATGCCAGGCCGGCTACTGCGAGATCGCCAACCGCGATGCCGCGGAACGCGAAAGCTGTTCGCTCACTTGCGTTCTGACGACCTGACACGTCGCCGCTGACCAAACCTGTCAAGTCGCCCGCAACGAGCTCGGGCCTCACCATCGGCTTGCTCATCTGCGCCTCTTGCGCCAGGTCGTCTATGACGAGGCGATCGAAGGTAGCCATGGTTTCAGCCAGCCAAGGCAAAGCCAGATCGGTCATGGTCGCAAACACTCCGGCCTTCAGCCAACGCGCATCCAGAAACGGAACCGGCTCAGGCACCAAAGTGACCGTCGTCACCACAATGTCAGCCGACTCGACCGCCGCTTTGGCGGTATCGCAGGGCACTGCGGTGAGACCACGCATCTCTGCCATTCGACAAAATGCGTCGCGACTGCCTTTACCCCGACTGAAGGCCCGAATCTCTTGCAAGGGAAAAAGATCAGCCAGTGCCTCGAGGTGGCCGCGCGCCTGAACGCCGCATCCGATGAAGGCGACGCTTGTCGAGTCGGCCCGGGCCAGACGCCTTGCCGCCACGGCGCTTAGACCGGCTGTGCGCTTCTCGGTCACCCAATTGCCGTCGACCACGGCAAGAGGCAGCCCCGTCTCGGCGTCGAGAAGGGTGATCAGCGAGTTCAGGGTTGCAAGTCCCCGCTCGGGGTTGCGGGGGTTGACCACCAGCGATTTGGTCGCCAGGACACGAGGCTCGGTCGCGACACCGAGAGTAGCCATGATGTAGCGGTCGTCGCGAGGCAGCACCACCGCCTTCGGCGCACACCATACTTCGCCCCGCGTCTGACCGATGATCTGCCGCTCGATTTCGTCGACCACATCGGACGTCGAAATCGTTAGGCTGCCCAGGAATTCCGCTGACAGATAGGGCAGGCTCTCGGCTTGGATGGTCATCGTCGCCCCAAAGATTGGCTTGCTTTCGATAGGCATTCGTCGGTGTTGGTTTCCCAGCTCACCCGAAAAACAGAAATCCAGCAATCAAAAACGTCGGGATCAGCACCAGCCCGGACCAGGCCATATAGCCGAAGAAGCCGGGCATCTTGAAGCCGCGATGCCTGGCGATGGCAAAGACCATGAAGTTGGGCGCGTTGCCGATATAGGTGTTGGCGCCCATGAACACCGCGCCGGCCGAGATCGCGGCCAGCGTCGAGGCGGCCTCGGTCATCAGGTGTGTCGCGTCGCCGCCGGCGAGCTCGAAGAACACCAGATAGGTCGGCGCATTGTCGAGGAAGGACGACAATGCCCCCGTCAGCCAGAAATAGGCGAGGTCGTTCGGCTGGCCGTCGGCGGAGGTGACGAGCGACACCAGCGGCGCCAGCGCGCCGTCGAGACCAGCCCGCAGGATGGCGATGACCGGCACGATGCAGATGAAGATGCCGGCAAAGAGTTTCGCCACTTCGGCGATCGGCCCCCAGGTGAAGCCGTTCGCTTCTCTGTGGCTCTTGTACGAGACCTTTAGGGACAGGAAGGCCAGCGCCAGGATGATGGCGTCGCGCGCCAGATTCTGCAGTTCGAGGCTGACGCCGAGAACCGGGATGCTGACGCCCGGCTTCCAGCTGGCGGAAAGCAGGATCGCGCCTATGACGCCTGCAAGCAGCGGCAGGTTGGCGAGCCCGCGAATGCGCACCTTCGTGTCCGGTGTCGGGTCCTTGATCTTGGGCATGCCGGCCTCGCGGCGATGCAGGATGGTGTCGAGCGCCAGGAAGATGAGCAGGACCAGGCCGCCGACGAACAGCGCGTCGGGCAGGATGTGCACCGTCGTCCAGAAGAAGTCGACCCCGCGCAGGAAGCCAACGAACAGCGGCGGGTCGCCAAGCGGCGTCAGCGAGCCGCCGATGTTGGAGACCAGGAAGATGAAGAAGATCACCACATGGGCGTTGAACGGCCGGTTGTCGTTGGCGCGCAGCATCGGCCGGATCAGGATCATCGAGGCGCCGGTCGTGCCGATCACCGAAGCAAGGATCGCGCCGACAAGCAGCAGGCCGGCATTGACCAGAGGCGTGCCGTGGATGTTGCCGGCAAGGAGGATACCGCCGGAGATGGTATAGAGCGCGAACAACAGGATGATGAAGGACATGTATTCGGTGAGCAGTGTGTGCAGCACCGCTTCGCCCGCCGCAGGGATGCCGAAGGCGACCGCCAGGGGAACCACGACCAGCGCCGCCCAGGCGGCGGCGATCTTGCCGTAGTGATGTTCCCAGACAGGATGGAAGAGCAGCGGTCCGGTCGCGATCGACAGCAGCAAGCCGGCAAAGGGCAGTGCCCACCACAGCGACATCGCCGCGCCGGGCAACTCGTGAGCCTCGGCAGCGAAAGCCGGTTGCGCAAAGGCGACCACGGCTGCGGCAACCAGGCCCGCAACCAACTCTTTCATCGATACCAAGAAGCCCCCTCGATGCCTCACAGACGGGTCAGTCCGACAAATGGTCTTCGAGCGTCACACCGGCTTCGCGCATGAGAGCGATCATCGCGTCGAGCGAGCCGCTGAGGTCGATGCCGCGGCAGGCGTCGAGCCGGACCGTGGTCTTGAAGCCTTGCTTCACCGCATCGAGGGCCGAGAAGGCGACGCAGTAGTCGGTGGCGAGCCCGACCAGGGTCAAGGTGTCGATGCCGCGTTCCTTGAGATAGCCGGCTAGCCCGGTCGGCGTCGTATGGTCGTTTTCGAAGAAGGCCGAATAGCTGTCGATCGCCGTACGAAAACCCTTGCGGATCACCAGCTCGGCCTTGGTCCAGGCAAGCCCGGAATGGAAATCGGAACCGATGCTGCCCTGGATGCAGTGATCCGGCCAAAGCGTCTGCGGCCCGTAGGACATCTCGATCGTCTCGAAGGGCTGCGAGCCTGGATGGCTGGAAGCGAAGCTCGAATGGCCGGCGGGATGCCAGTCTTGCGTCAGCACGACATGCTCGGTGCGTCGGATCAAATCGTTGACCAGCGGCACGATCTCGTCGCCGCCGGCAACCGCCAGCGCGCCGCCGGGGCAAAAATCGTTCTGCAGGTCGATGACGATGAGCGCTTCCTCGGCCATGGGGCTTCCTTTCGTTGCGGCTCCATCAGATGCCGCTGACGCGACCGGAGGCAGAACCTTGACCAGATGACCGGTGGCGTCAACCTCCTCCAGCATAACAAAGCTGTGGCGGTGCTCGGGAAGCCTCTTCGGGAACCTCCGCTTTGACAATTGCAGCGAAGTTGATATCATTTGCATACGAATGAATTTGCCCGAGCCCGATGCCCGGCAGGTTCCCTCGGAAAGACCCCTTTCTGGGAAGGCAAAGCGTGATCCGTTACGCGAAACCCACCACGGTCGACGAGGCGCTCGCTCTGCTTGGCGAGGACCGTTGGCGCATCCTCGCCGGCGGCACGGATTTCTATCCGGCGCAGGGCGCAAAACCTTTTCGCGACAATATCCTCGACATCAACGGTCTCGCCGAACTGCGCGGCATCGCCGAGACGGGCGATCATTGGCGGATCGGCGCCCGCACCACCTGGACGGACGTCGTCCGTCACCCGCTCCCCGTGGCGTTCGACGCGCTGAAGGCGGCCGCGCGCGAAGTCGGCTCGGTCCAGATCCAGAACGTCGCTTCCGTCGCGGGTAATCTTTGCAACGCCTCGCCCGCCGCCGATGGCGTTCCGGCGCTTATGGTGCTCGATGCCGATGTCGAACTGCGGTCGGCGAAAGCCACGCGCCATCTGCCCCTCGGCGAGTTCATCCTTGGCAACCGCCGCACAGCGTTGCAGCCTGGCGAGATGGTCACTGCCATCCGTGTGCCGAAGCGTTCCGCCGTCGGCGCGTCGGCTTTCGTCAAGCTTGGCGCCCGGCGTTATCTCGTCATCTCCATCGCCATGGTGGCAGCTCGGCTCATGATCGAGGACGGGGCGGTCGCCGATGCGGCAATCGCCGTCGGTGCCTGCTCCGCCGTAGCCCGCCGTCTTGCCGGTGTCGAGGCGGTCCTTCGCGGGTGCCCGATCGACGAGGCGCTCGCCGACGCGGCCTTATCCGCGCCGATCGACGAACTGTCGCCGATCGGCGATGTGCGCGGCAGCGCCGAATACCGAGAGCACGCCGCACGCGAAATCGTTGCTCGCGCCGTGCGTGCCGCCCTCGGCCAGGATAGCGGCAAGGTGGCGGCATGAACGAAGCGCGGCCCGACATCGGCAAGGCCCGGCCGTCCACGAGCATGGCGCGAGCCGACATCGCCTTCGAGGTCAATGGCGCCGCCGTCAGCGTATCGGTGCCGCCGGTGCGGCGGCTGTCGCAGGTATTGCGCGACGAGTTGCGGCTGACCGGCACCAAGGTCGGCTGCGACGCCGGCGACTGCGGCGCCTGCACGGTGCTGGTCGACGGCGATCCGGTCTGCGCCTGTCTCGTGCCGGCGGCTTCGGTTTCCGGCGCTTCCGTCACCACGGTCGAGGGCCTCGCCAATGGCCGTCTCTCCACCCTGCAGGCTTCATTCCTCGAACATGGCGCCGCGCAGTGCGGCATCTGCACGCCGGGCCTGCTGGTGGCCGCCAGCGCGCTGCTGGAACGCAATCCCGCGCCAAGCGAGGCCGAAACGCAGGATGCGCTGGGCGGCGTGCTCTGCCGCTGCACGGGGTACAGAAAAATCGTCGCGGCGGTGATGCACGCTTCGCGCCAGATTGACGGTTTCGACAATCGCATGCCGGCCGCCGGCCGCGCCGTAGGCGCCTCGCCGATCCGCCTCGACGGCGTGCCGAAGGTCACCGGCGGCGAAAAGTTCGGCGGCGATTCGTTCCCGGCCGATGCGCTCGCCGTTCTCGTGGTTCGTTCGCCGCACTACCATGCCCGGTTCAGCTTCGGCGATCTCGAAGCCTGGGCCAGATCTCATCCGGGCATCGCCGGGGTCTTCACCGCGGCCGACATCCCAGGCCACAACTGCTTCGGCGCTATCGGGCCGTTTGCCGATCAGCCGGCTCTCGCCGAGGGCTTCGTGCGCCTGCGCGGCGAAGCGGTGGCGCTGGTGGCCGGTGAACGCGAAGCGATCCTCGATCTCGACCTGACGGATTTTCCGATTGCCTGGACGGAGCTGCCGCATGTGCTACAGCCCGGCGAGGCGAAGTCCGACGGCGCTGCGCTGATCCACAGCCACCGGCCAGCGAACCTGCTCACCTCGGGCCTGGTCGAACGGGGCGATCCTGAAGGCGCGCTGGCGGCAGCCGCTGTTACCGCGTCTGGCGCCATCGAAACCTCCTTCGTCGAGCACGCGTATATCGAGCCGGAAGCCGGCTACGCTTACATGGAAGGCGACACGCTGGTCGTCGTCGCCTGCACGCAAGCGCCCTATATGGACCGCGACGAGACGGCGAAGGTGCTGGGCCTTGCCGTCGACAAGGTGCGCATCGTGCCGACCGCCACCGGCGGCGGCTTTGGCTCCAAGCTCGATGTTTCGCTGCAGCCTCTCATCGGCCTGGTGGCGATGAAGACGGGACGGCCGGCCGCGCTTGCCTACACGCGCAATGAATCGATGATGTCGACCACCAAGCGCCATCCGGCCGAGATGAAAGCGACCATCGGCACGGATGCCGACGGCCGCGTCACCGGCATGGTCTTCACAGGCGATTTCAACACCGGCGCATACGCCAGCTGGGGGCCGACGGTCGCCAATCGCGTGCCGGTGCACGCCTCCGGCCCCTATCTGACGCCGAACTATCGGGCGGCGGGCTACGCCATCCACACCAATGGCCCGATCGCCGGCGCCTTCCGCGGTTTCGGCGTGCCGCAGGCGACGATCATGCAGGAAACGCTCTATGACGAGCTCGCCGGCAAGCTCGGCATGGACCGGCTCGATTTCCGCCTGAAGAACTGCCTTCATAACGGTTGCGAAACGGTGACGGGCCAACTCTTGGAGTCGGGCGTCGGCATCGGGGAATGTCTGGAGTCGCTTCGTCCGCACTGGGCGCGCGCGCTTGCCGAGACTGAAACATTCAACGCTACCAACACGGGGAAAAAGCGAGGCGTCGGCATCGCCTCCTGCTGGTACGGCTGCGGCAACACCTCGCTGCCCAATCCCTCGACCATCAAGGTCGGCATCTCGGTCGATGGTGACGTCGTCCTGCATCAGGGCGCGGTCGATATCGGCCAGGGCTCGAACACGGTCATCGCTCAGATCTGCGCCGACGCGCTCGGCCTGCCGCTAGAGAAATTCCGGCTGGAGAGCGCCGATACCGCCATCACGCCGGACGCCGGCAAGACATCCGCCTCGCGCCAGACTTTTGTGACCGGCAAGGCAGCCGAGAAGGCCGGCCGCGCGCTGCGCGAAAAAATCCTGCGCTTCGCCAATGTCTCCGGCCAGGCGACGATCGCGCTCGACGGCGCAGGCGTCTCCATCCGGGAGGGCGACGCGGCGCGCCGCATCGATCTCGCGACGCTGAGGGCCGATGCCGACGGTTTGGTCTTCGTGGCCGAAGAGACCTACGACCCGCCGACGCTGCCGCTCGACGCCAAAGGGCAGGGCAAGCCCTACGCCGTCTACGGCTATGGCGCGCAGATCGCCGAGCTCGAGGTCGACCTCAGGCTCGGGACCGTGAAGCTGATCAAGATCACCGCCGCGCATGATGTCGGCAAGGCGATCAATCCGGTGCTGGTCGAGGGCCAGATCGAGGGCGGCATCGCGCAGGG
The DNA here is from genome assembly GCF_033977165.1 of Mesorhizobium captivum. NCBI lineage: Bacteria > Pseudomonadati > Pseudomonadota > Alphaproteobacteria > Hyphomicrobiales > Phyllobacteriaceae > Mesorhizobium > Mesorhizobium captivum. The sequence goes on along the minus strand of NZ_JAVIJB010000014.1, from coordinate 99,248 downwards.
CATCGGCATGGCGCTGATGGAGGAGTATATCCCCGGCCGCACCGAGAACCTGCACGATTACCTCATCCCGACCATCGGCGACGTCCCGCCGATCGAACACATACTGGTCGAGGTTCCGGACCCGGAAGGACCGTTCGGCGCCAAGGGGCTGGGCGAGCATGTGCTGATCCCGACGGCGCCGGCGATCCTCAACGCCGTACGCCATGCCGCCGGCGTGCTGGTCACCAAGGTGCCGGCGACGCCCACCCGCATCCTGGCGGCGATCCGCGACAAGGAGGCGCGCCGATGAGCGAGCTTGCCGAACGTTTCGAAACCCACGATCCCGGCGAGAAGCAGGTGGCGGAAAAGATCCGCTGCGATGCCTGTCCGGTCATGTGCTACATCGCCGACGGCCGCACCGGCGCCTGCGACCGCTATGGCAATGTCGGCGGCCGCATCGTGCGCATGGACCCGCTGACCATCCTCGACCATGCGGCCGAAACCGGCGGCGCGGTCGTGCCTTTCGTTGCCGAGGGCGAAGAGTGGGGCGGCGAGCTGGTCAACACCGGGCGGCGCTTCGTCACCGCCATCGGCGCCGGCACCACCTATCCGGACTACAAGCCGGCCCCCTTCATCGTCAGCCAGGAGGTCGAGGGCGTCGATCTCGTCACCGTCGTCACCGAAGGCATCTTCTCCTACTGCGGCGTCAAGGTGAAGATCGACACCGACCGCCACATCGGCGATGAGACGGCGACCGTGCGGTCGGAAGGCGAGGCGATCGGCCATGTGACGACAGGCGAATATGGCTCGCAGATGCTGTCGCTCGGCGGTGTCCATCACCTGACCGGCGGCTCGAAGTCGGAGGGACGCGCCACCTGCGATGCGCTGCTCAATCTCTGCAACAGGAAGCCGGTCGAGCTCACCATCGATGGCGGCGCGACGGTCATCGTCGAGGCCGGCAAGGCGCCGGTCATCGACGGCAAGGTCGAGCACCGCATGCGCGTCGGCTGCGGCTCGGCCACCATCGGCATGTTCGCCACGCAATGGCGCGGCCTTGTCGACGAGGTGGTGGTGGTCGACGACCACATCACCGGTGTCGTTTCCGAGCACCAGGCCGGCAAGGTGCTGGGCTGGGAGGATACCGGTATAAAGATCATCGGCCGCCGTTCGACGCCCGGCCGCTATTTCAAGGTGTCGGAGCCCGGCCTCGGCTGGGGCGGCACCACGATCTCCGACCCGCTGTCGATCCTCGGCGACTGGAACGCCAAGAAGGGCGCGCGTCCGGGCCTGTCGCTCATGATGGTTTCGACGACCGGCGAACAGTTCGCCTATTACGAACTCGACGAGCAGCTGAAGCCGGTCGAAAAGCCGTTTCCGGAACGGCTGCAGAAATCGGTCGGCCTGATCGAGGACAATTGCGAACCGGCGCTTTGCACGGTTCTGTTCATCGGCGGCGCCGGCGGCTCGCTGCGCGCCGGCGTCACGGAAAACCCGGTCAACCTCACCCGCTCCGTGCAGGGCCTGAAGACCTATGTGACAGTGGGCGGCGCGCCGGTCTATGTGTGGCCGGGCGGCGGCATCACGCTGATGGTCGACGTCGCCCGCGTGCCGGAGGGCGCCTTCGGCTATGTGCCGACGCCGGCGCTGGTCGCGCCGATCGAATTCACCTTGCGCCGCGACGACTATGTCCGGCTGGGCGGCTATGAAAACGAGATCCGCAGCGTCGAGGATATCCTCGCCAAGGGCGGCGAATACCTAAATTCGCGCCGTGGCGCCGGCGCGCCGGCAGGCAACCCCTGGCCGCCGCTGGCGCAGTTGCGCCGTGGCCGGGCCAGCGGAGCCGAGTGATGAACGGCCCGCAGGCGCATTGGCTTGCCCACGGCAGGCGGCTTCACCTCAACCATGGGCCAATCGATCTTGTTGTCGAGGCTTTCGGCGAGCCGGATGAATGCCGCGCCGCCTATGCCCAGGCCGTTGCGCGCTTCCAGACCATCCTGACCGAGCTGGTCGAGGAGCTCCCCGAATTGCGCCGTCCCGCGTGCTCTATCCCGCGCACTTTCGTTGGTGCAACGGCGCGGCGCATGGAGACAGCTGTTGCGCCGTTGGCGGAAAAGTTCATCACGCCGATGGCCGCCGTCGCCGGTTCGGTAGCCGACGAAATGCTTGCCGCGCTGCTTAGTGGTCGCCGGCTCGATCGGGCCTATGTCAACAATGGCGGCGACAGCGCCATCCATCTCGGCAAGAGCCAGTCGATGACGCTGGCCGTCGCCGGCACCGGGCATGGCATGGCCGACCGCATCACCATACGCGCTGAAGACGGCGTGCGCGGCGTTGCCACCAGCGGCTGGCGCGGCCGGTCGTTCTCGCTGGGCATCGCGGATGCCGTCACCGTGCTGGCGCGGACCGGCGCCGAGGCCGACGCGGCAGCGACGCTGATTGCCAACGCCGTCGACCTGCCAGGCCATCCGGCGATCCATCGCGTGCCGGCGCGCGATCTGGCGCCCGACAGCGATCTCGGCGGGCGGCTGGTGACGCAAGGTGTCGGTGCGGTTGCACCCGGCGAGTTGGCCCAGGCGCTGGACAATGGCCTTGCCGTCGCCGAAGATTTTCGCCGGCGCGGCCTGATTGCCGCGTCGGCGCTGTTCCTTGCCGGTCAAACCCGCATCAGCGGCTCAGTGGCGCTCGCCGCGCCCAACAAGCATAAAGCAAAGGAAACTGCCCATGCCTGAATTTCCGATCCGCAAGATTGCAGTGCTGACGGAGGAAATCTTCCACGACGGCGGCCCGGTGCCGAAAGAGCCGCGCCTGCGCGCGGCAGCTCTCGCCGTGGTGAAGAACCCGTTCGCCGGCCGCTATGTCGAGGATTTGCAAGGCGCGATGGAAGACCTGAAGCCGCTCGGGCTGCTGCTTTCCGGCAGGCTGATCGCGGCACTCGGCGGCGACGTGAAAAAGATCGACGGTTACGGCAAGGGCGCCATCGTCGGCAGTGCCGGCGAACTGGAGCACGGCGCGCTGTGGCATGTGCCGGGCGGCTACGCCATGCGCGAGCGGTTGGGGGACGCCAAGGCGATCGTGCCGTCGGCAAAGAAGGTCGGCGCCTTCGGCGCGCGGCTCGACGTGCCGCTCGGCCACATCAACGCCGCCTATGTGCGCAGTCATTTCGACGCGATGGAGGTCGGCATCGGCGACGGGCCGCGTCCCGACGAGATCCTGTTCTGCCTCGCCATGACCTGCGGCCCGCGCGTCCACAACCGCATGGGCGGTCTGGCTGCCGAGGACATCAAGGCATGGGACGGCTTGAGATGAGCGGCGAGGACAATCTGCTGCGGCTCGTCGAAGCCGAAGAGCCGGACGAAAACAACTACCATCTGCAGGACCAGGTCGGCTTCATCCTGCGCAAGGCGCATCAGCGCCATGTCGCCATTTTCGCCGCCCACATTGCCGATCTGACGCCGCCGCAATTCGCCGCTCTGGCCAAGCTCTACGACATCGGCGAGACCTCGCAGAACCAGCTCGGCACGCTGATCGCCATGGATGCCGCCACGGTGAAAGGCGTCATCGACCGGCTGAAAGCGCGGGGGCTCGTCGAGCTCTCCAAGCACGAGGTCGACAAGCGGCGCCTGCTGGTCAATCTGACGCCGGAGGGCCGCGAGGCGATCGAGCGGCTGATCCCGCTTGCCCGCACCATCACCGAGGAGACTCTCGCGCCGCTGACGGCCAAGGAAGCCGCGACCTTCCTGCGGCTGCTGGCGAAGCTGGCGTGAGCGGGCCGGCGATCCGTCGCGCCCCTCTGGCGGCGCGGTGCGCGATGGGGGCCGCATCCAGGATGTCAGCCCGCAGGACTAGTGACGGTATGGGAGACCGGCCTGATGTGGGCGAACGTGCTGCGGCCGTTCCAGGTCGGGAAAGCTCTTGCGAGCGACAGGTCGCCGTCGAGTTGGATGCGGTCCTCGCGGGTGGCCTGAGCCCAAGTAAGCTGTCCGGCGTGCCATTTGACGAAGGCTTCGGCTTCCGCCGTGACGTAGAGGTCCTCGTCGAGGCCGGGATTCGTCTTGCAGATCTCGGTGTCTCCAAGTTCGATAAGTAGCCAATAGCGCTCACGGCGCGGGCGGCCGGTGAAGTCGAAACGGATGACGACGCGTCGATCCGGGAGCCGGTCCCGGCGTAGCGCATTGCACATCGACCACAGGGCCACAAAGGGGTCGAGATGCTGGGGGGCGATCTCGAGCCAATGCGCTCCCCATTCGCCGAGCGATTGGCAAACCGCGAAGAGGTCGTGGCCGGCGAATGTGAGCTCGTAGTGGCGCCCGCGCCCGTCGGGCTTGGGTGCCGACTCGACGACACCGACCGATTCGAGCTGCTTGAGCCGCTCCGAGAGCAGCGTACGGGAGAGTCCGGGCGCGCCCTCCAGGATCTCGCTGAAGCTTCCGCAGCCAAGATACAGGTTGCGGATGATCAGCGGTGTCCAGCGCTCGGCGAAAATCTCGGCGCCGCGGGCAATGGGGCAGTACTGGCCGTATGTCCTCATGACAGACGCCCTCACAACAGCAGTGTTGCGCATCCGCCTCCAATTGTGGAGTCCAGATTGTTGACTATACGGCAGCGGCCCGCCGTGGTCCGATGTGGCCTCTCTCGACGAGAGGAGGACAAGATGACGACAGCTATAACGACAACAAAGTACGCAGAAGCCCACCACGGGAGCATACAGCCAACCGTCGTGGAAATCGACGGGTTCCGAGGCCGGCTGATCAATGCCAGCCACGCCGACTACGATGTCGCCCGTGCAATCTGGAACGGCGCCATTGACCGGCGCCCGCATCTGATCGCCCGATGCATCGGGACCGCCGACGTGGCGACGGCCGTGCGTTTCGCTCGCGATCACGACATGGAGATCGCCGTACGAGGCGGAGGCCACGGCGTGGCGGGCACCGCCGTTTGCGACGACGGGATCGTCATCGACCTCTCGGCGATGCGGGGCGTGCGGGTCGATCTCGCCAGCCGCAGGGCGTGGGTGCAGGGTGGCGCGCTGTGGGGCGACGTCGACCGCGAGACGCAGCCCCACGGCCTCGCCACCACTGGCGGAATCGTGAGCCATACCGGAGTCGCCGGGCTCACCCTCGGTGGTGGCATCGGCTGGCTGATGCGCAAGCATGGCCTCGCGGTCGACAACCTCCTCGCCGCCGACGTCGTAACGGCCGACGGCGAGCGGCTGCAGGCGTCCGAGGACGAGCACCCCGACCTGTTCTGGGCGTTGCGTGGTGGTGGCGGCAATTTCGGCGTGGTCACCTCGTTCGAGTTCCGCCTCCATCCCGTCGGGCCCACCGTTCTGGCCGGGCCTATCCTCTGGGACGCCAGCGACGTCGGCGAGGTCCTCCGTTTCTACCGCGACTTCATCCGCACCGCGCCCGACGAGCTCGGCACGGTCGTAAAATTCTGCACCGTGCCGCCTCTATCAGTCATCCCCGAAGAACTGCACTGGCGCCAGGTGGTGATGGTGGGTATCTGCTACGCCGGGCCGACCGAGGACGGTGAGAAGGCGCTCTGCCCGCTCCGCGCATTTCGGACTCCCCTGCTGGATCTGGCCGCGCCCAAGCCGTACGTGGTATTCCAGAGCGCGCTCGACTCGACCGTCCTCCACGGGTGGAATTACTACTGGAAGGCCACCCATCTACCCGAGCTCAGCGACGACCTCATCGACGTGATTGCCGGGCAAGCGTTCTCCTGCTCGTCTCCGCGGTCGTATGTGGCAATGTTCCATCTGAAGGGGGCGGTAAGCCGAGTGGCGGAGGGCGCGACGGCGTTCGGGAACCGGCAAGCGTCGCACGCGATCATCGCCCACGCTGCGTGGCGGCCCGGAGAGGACTATGGCGATCAAGATACCGCCTGGACGAAGAGGTTCTTCGCCGCCCTCGCACACTTCCGCGAAGGCGTTTACGTCAACTTCCTCGGCGGCGACGAAGATCCGGACCGGGTCCGCGAGGCGTACGGCGACTCTGTCTACGACCGGCTGGTGGATGTGAAGACCACATACGACCCCGACAACGTCTTCCACCACAACCAGAACATCCGCCCGGTTTGAGTGACGGTGCAGGCGGTTCCGACGGCGCGGGCGATGTTAAAGCATGTCTCCCGAAAGTGGGAACCGGTTTCGGGACAAAGACATGCGTAAAATCAAAACCTAAAGCGCATGGAGCGAATCTGAAAGATCGCGACGCGCTTTAATGCGTGTGGGTGGTTGGGTGCGCCACTGCCGGAGGCGCCAGGGCGGGTGCATAATCGGGCGCCAGGGCGGCTCGTCTCGTCCGGGCTGGTGCTCGAGCAAAGCCCTGACCGCGACAACGAGCGATCTGCTCAGTTGCGCCTTCGGCAGCAGCGGGCGCGAGCCCATGAAAACCCTGACGACACGACCGGCTGGGTGAGAATGCCCCCGCCTTGATCCCGCGCATGATCCTCGTTCTGTGCAAACTCGGCCGCTTCCGCGAAGCCGTCAGCCGAAAGACCCACCGAATATCTCGCTGGCCTGCTCCGCTGTGTAGTAGCCGAGCCGGACATCCTCGGCGACCAGCTTCGGGTCGCGCTCGCGCGGATCGCCATAGCCACCGCCGCCCGGCGTGCCGACGCGCACGCGGTCACCGGCCTTGAGGGCGATATCCTGCTCCTTGGAAAGATGCGGCGGCACATGCGCCTCGCCGCCCCGGAAAACGGTCACGCTGTTCGGCGCGCCATCCTTGCCGCCGAGCGCGCCTTGCGGCCCGAAGCGGCCGTGATCCATGACGAAGGACGCGCGCGCCTCGCCGCGCAGGATCTCGACCTCATAGGCCAGCCCAAAGCCGCCGCGATGTTTTCCCGCGCCGCCCGAGCCTTCGCGCAGCGCGTAGTGACGGTAGAGCACCGGAAAGGCCTGCTCCATGATCTCGACCGGCGGGGACTTCGAAATGCCGATTGTCGAGCAGCCATTGCTCAACCCGTCATGGCCGGCATTGCCGCCATAGCCGCCGCCGGAGATCTGGTACATGACGTAGTCGCGGCCGCGTGCGGGATCGTTGCCGCCGAGCGCGAAATTGCCGCTGGAACCGGCGGGCGCCGCCGTCACCTTCTCAGGGAGCGCCTGCACCATTGCCGCGAACACCGCTTCGGCGATGCGCTGCGACACCTCCGCCGCGCAGCCCGATACGGGGCGCGGATATTTCGCATCGAGGAAAGTGCCTTCCGGCCGCATGACGTTCAGCGGCTCGAACGCGCCGGCGCTGATCGGCACTTCCGGAAAAATATGGCGCATGGCGAGATAGACCGACGACAGCGTCGTCGCCAGCACGCTGTTCATCGGTCCTGCGCAAGGTTTCGAGGAGCCGGCGAAATCGAAGGTCAGCGTGTCGCCTTTCTTCTCGACGGCGAGATTGATGGTCAGCGGCTCGTTCACCACGCCGTCGGAATCGACAAAAGCCTGCGAGCGATAGACGCCGTCGGGTATGACGGCGATCGAGGCGCGCATCTGCTCGGCGGCGCGGCTGCGCAGCTCGGCGATCGCTTCGGTGACGGTTTCGTCGCCGTAACGATCGAGGATTTCATTGAGCCTGTCCTGGCCGATCAAGAGTGCTGCCGCCTGCGCGCGGATGTCGCCGATGCGCTGGTCGGCGACACGGATGTTCGAGCAGATGATGGCGTAGATCTCCGGATCGAGCACGCCCTTCTTGAACAGTTTCACTGGCGGCAGGCGCAAGCCCTCCTGCTCGACCGCTGTGGCCGATGCCGAGAACCCGCCTGGCACCGAGCCGCCGATGTCCGGCCAATGCCCGGTGTTGGAAAGCCAGCAGAAAATCTTGCTGGCCCGATAGACCGGCATGACGAAGCGCACATCCATCAGATGCGTGCCGCCGAGATAGGGGTCGTTGACGATGTAGATGTCGCCGGGCTCCGGCGACAGGCAACGGCCGTCGGCGATCATCTCGATCACCGTCTTGGTCGAATATTGCATGACGCCGACGAACACCGGCAGACCCTGGCTGCCTTGCGCAATCAGCGAGCCGTCGACCGCCGAATAGATGCCGTCCGAGCGGTCGTTGGCCTCGGCGATGACCGGCGAGAAGGCCGCGCGGGAAAACGTCAGATCCATCTCGTCGCAGACCTGCTGCAGAGCGGCCTGCAGCACCGAAAGCGTGATCGTGTCGAGCTTTGCCCCTTCAAACGCTGGCATGTTCAGGCCTCGCCGATATCGATGATGATGTTGCCGTCGGCGTCCGAGCGGGCGCGGTCGCCGGGTTCGAGCACCGTGGTGGCGTCCATTTGCTCGAGGATCGCCGGCCCTTCGATGACGGCGTCGAGCGGCAGTTTTTCGCGAGAGTAGACCGGCGTGTCGTGCCAGCGCCCGCTGTACCAGACCGGCCGGATCTCGCGTCGCGCCTCCTCGCGTGTCGCCGCGCGTCCTGCCGGGTCGATCAGCCGCGACAGGTCGATCTGGGGCCGCACGCCGGTCACCGACGTGTTGAGGTTGACGAGGTTGGCGCGGATCTCCGGCAGCTCGACCTTGAAGCGGGCGAAATAGGCCTTTTCGAACAGAAGCTGCAGCGTTTCTCGTGAAACCGAAGACGACGGCAGAGGCACGTTGATGATGTGCGTCTGGCCTACGAACTGCATGTCGGCCGAATGGGTGACGCGGATCGCGTCCGGCTTCACCGCTTCCTTGGCAATCAGCGCCTCGCCTTCGTTTCGGTGCCGTTCCAACACCTCCTGAAGCGAAGCTTCATCGAGCCCACCTACCGGCTGGTTGATTGTGTTGACGAAGTCATGCCGCAAATCGGCGACGACGCAGCCGAGCGCGTTGGTGATGCCGGGGCGCGCCGGCACCAGCACCCTGGGCAGACCGAGCTCGCGGGCAAGCGCCGTCGCGTGCAGCGGCCCGGCGCCGCCGAAGGCGAACAGCGCGAAATCGCGTGGGTCATGGCCGCGCGAGACCGAGACCATGCGGATGGCGCCGGCCATCTTCATGTTGCCGAGCCTGAGCACCGCGCCCGCGGCTTCGACGCCGGAAAGGCCGGTGCGCTTGCCGATATTCTCCTCGAAAATGCCGGTCACGCGCTCGACGGTGACCGGATTGTCGACCGCCAGCAGCTTCTTCGGCGCCAGCCGCCCGAGCACCAGATTGGCGTCGGTGATGGTCGCCTCCGTGCCGCCGCGCCCGTAGCAGATCGGGCCGGGATTGGCGCCGGCGCTTTCCGGGCCGATCTGGATCAGCCCTGCCGCGTCGACGCGCGCGATCGAGCCGCCGCCGGCGCCGACCGTGTGCACCGCCACCATCGGCACATGGATCGGCATCGCATATTCGATCTCGATCTCGTTCGACACGGCGGGTTCGGCATTGCGGATCAATGCCACGTCGGTCGATGTGCCGCCCATGTCGTAGGTGACGAGATTGCCGAAGCCGGCGCGTTTTCCCGTATAGGCGGCGGCGATCACGCCCGACGCCGGGCCGGACATCACGGTCTTTGCCGATTCCAGCGCGACGAAGCGGGCCGAGATCATACCGCCGTTGCCGTTCATGATCAGGAAATCGCGGGCATAGCCTTTTGCGGCGAGCTCCTTGCGCAGCCGCTCGACATAGCGCTCGAGGATCGGCTGCACCGAGGCGTTGACCGCCGCCGTCACGCCGCGCTCGAACTCGCGTGCCTCTGAAAGCAGCGCATGGCCGGTGGTGATGTGGCCGTTCGGCCAGAGTTCCGCCGCGATCTCCGCCGCGCGCCGCTCATGCGCCGGGTTGGCATAGGAGTGCAGGAAATGGATGACGAGCGACTCGCAGCCGGCGGCGAGGAGCCCTTTGACCGCATCGCGCATCTCGGCCTCGTCGAGCGCCACGCGCACCGCGCCGGACGCTTCAACGCGCTCCGACACTTCGAGCCTGAGATCGCGCGGGATGACCGGCACGAAGGTGCCCGTCATGCCATAGGCCTGCGGCCGCGTTCGCCGGCCAAGCTCGATCACGTCGCGGAAGCCGCGCGTGGTGATCATGCCGGTTCGTGCCAGCCGGCGCTCCAGCACCGCGTTGGTGGTGGTCGTCGTGCCGTGCACGATGAGGTCGATGCCGTCGACCGGAAAGCCGGTGGCGCCAAGCGCGGCCACCACGCCAAAGGCCTGATTTTCCACCGTGGTCGGCGTCTTGGCAATATGCACCTTGCCGCCCGCCTTGCCGTCGATCAAGAGCAGGTCGGTGAAGGTTCCGCCGACATCGATGCCGGCAACGACGCTTCCCGTAGACGCCGAAAATTTCTCATTCATTGCCGAAACTCGAAATGCCAGGACTACGGATATGCCTCGGTTTGGAAAGGCGTTTTACGCCGCCATCTTGACCTGAAGATCATTTGTATACTAATAAATTCTCGACACAAGAGCTTACCGCTTGGCAGTGTGTTAAGGGCACGCCGGAACCTGATCGTTCGGGCGCGCAGGAGAAGGTTTGGCGCCAGCGCCTTTGAGCATGGCCCGGAAAGTTGGGTTTGATGAACACGACATCCGCGTTGAACATTGCCGGCGCCAGGCCGCTGCAGTTCCCGATCCCGGCCAATGTCTATGCCGAGACCGTGGTGTCGGTGAAGCACTATACCGACCGGCTGTTCTCGTTCCGCATCACCCGCCCGCAGTCGCTGCGTTTCCGGTCCGGCGAGTTCGTCATGATCGGCCTGCCCAATGCCGAGAAGCCGATCTTCCGCGCCTATTCCGTCGCCAGCCCGGCCTGGGACGACGAGCTCGAATTCTTCTCGATCAAGGTGCCGGACGGTCCGCTGACCTCCGAGCTGCAGAAAATCCAGGTCGGTGACACCGTCATCATGCGCCAGAAGTCGACCGGTACGCTGGTGCTCGATGCGCTGACCCCGGCAAAGCGCGTCTTCATGATCTCGACCGGCACCGGCATCGCGCCCTTCGCCAGCTTGCTGCGCGATCCCGACACCTATGAAAAATTCGATCAGGTCATCCTCACCCACACTTGCCGCGACAATGCCGAGCTCACCTACGGCCAGGAATTGGTGGCAGCACTCGAGACCGACCCGCTGATCGGCGAGCTGACCGGCGGCCGCGTCACGCTCTACAATTCGACGACGCGCGAGGAATCGGCGCTCATGGGCCGTATCACCGCGCTGATTGGCTCGGGCAAGTTTTACTCCGACCTCGGCATTGAGAAGCTCAACCCCGAGACCGACCGCATCATGATCTGCGGCTCGATGCACATGCTGAAGGACGTCAAGGAACTCGCCGAGAGCCTCGGCTTCCAGGAAGGCTCGCTCAGCCATCCGGCCACCTTCGTCGTCGAGCGCGCCTTCGTCGGCTGAGGCGCGCCGCAGCCGCCAGCTCTGTTAGAGGCGTCTGAGATTAGCGACGACATTCGAGCTTCGTCATTCTAGGGCGGAGCAAGGAGCGGAGCGACGCGCGCAGACCCTAGAATCCATTCCGCGATGCTTAGGCGTTGCAGCGGTTACAGAATTCTGCGCCGTTGCGCTCTGCGGCTGAGGTCACGGAATGGATGCTCGGGTCAAGCCCGAGTATGACGAAGGGATGGGCGCTGCGGCCAATCTCCAACGTCGGGAGCGCCCACTTAGCATGATGTTTTGACCGTACGGTCAAAAATCTGCTGCTTTCGCGGGCTTTTTTCGTTATGACCCCTCGAAGGACTCGTGAAGGACAACTTCGCGGGCTATCTTCGGCGCACGTCGCTGAATGAAAGGGCAGGAGATGAGCAGCACCATCCGCGAGGCCGGCGCAGGCGCCGGTGCGTCCAAGGTTATGCCGCTGCCGGCGCGCGCTGCCGCCAACACGCCGATGCCGCTGGAGCACGGCATAGCCCGCAACCCCGGCATGAAGCTCGATCTCGGCTTCCTGGAATCGGTGCGCAGCGTCAACCGCTCGGCGCTGGAACGCCGTGTCGCCACGCTCACCAAGCGGCGCTCGATCAAGGCCGACAACCAGGCTGCCTGGCTGCTGCGCGCCATTGCCTGCATGGACCTCACCACGCTGAACTCCAACGACACCGACGAGCGTGTGCGCCGGCTCTGCGCCAAGGCGATCAATCCGCTGCGCAAGGATATCGTCGACGGCCTCGGCATATCAGGCGAAACCATTCGCCCGGCGGCGGTCTGCGTCTATCATCCCTTCGTTGCCACGGCGGTCGAGGCAGTGCGCGGCACCGGTATCCATGTCGCCGCCGTGTCCACTGCCTTCCCGCACGGGCTTGCGCCGCTCTCGACTCGCCTGCAGGAGATCGAGGCTTCGGTGCGTGACGGCGCCGACGAGATCGACGTCGTCATCCCGCGCGGCCTGGTTTACGGCGCCAAATGGCGCGAGCTGTTCAACGAGATCGTCGCCATGCGCGCTGCCTGCGGCGATGCCCATCTCAAGGTCATTCTCGGCACCGGCGACCTCGCCACGCTGCGCAACGTGATGCTGGCCTCCATGGTGGCGATGATGGCGGGCGCGGATTTCATAAAAACCTCCACCGGCAAGGAAAGCGTCAACGCCACGCTGCCCGTCGGCCTTGCCATGGTGCGCGCCATCCGCGCCTATTTCGAGGAGACCGGCTATCTGATCGGCTTCAAGCCGGCGGGCGGCATTTCGACCGCCAAGGCTTCTCTCGACTGGCTTGTGCTGATGAAGGAGGAGCTCGGCCGGCCCTGGCTCGAGCAGGAGTTGTTCCGCTTCGGGGCGTCCAGCCTGCTCACAGACATCGAACGCCAGTTAGAGCACCACCTGACCGGCCATTATTCGGCCAACCACCGCCACGCGATGGCTTAGCACCCCACCCTCCCCCTTGTGGGGAGGGTCGCCGCAGAGCTGCGGGGTGGGGGTCGAAAGAATTAAACAGCCCGTCCAATGCACCAAACCAAAAGCCATTTACCCCCACCCCGATCGGCGTCGCCGATCGACCCTCCCCACAAGGGGGAGGGTAAAGGAGGCACCCCATGAACGTCCTCGAACGCTATCACGCCATGGATTACGGCCCGGCGCCGGAAGCCCGCAACGAGGCCGATGCCTGGTTGGCCTCGCGCGATTTCGCAAAAGCGCTGTTCATCGACGGCGCCTGGAAGACGGCGGCAAGCGGCAAAACCTTCGACACCAGCGAGCCGTCTTCCGGCAAGCTGCTCGCCAAGGTCTCGGACGCGGGCGCCGCCGACATCGACGTGGCGGTTACGGCGGCCGCCAAGGCGCTGCCGAAATGGTCGGCGACTTCGGGCTATCAACGCGCGAAAGTGCTCTATGCCATCGGCCGCGCCATGCAACGCCACCAGCGCCTGTTCGCGGTGCTGGAATCGATCGACAACGGCAAGCCGATCCGCGAGAGCCGCGATATCGACGTGCCGCTGGCCATCCGTCACTTCATCCACCATGCCGGCTGGGCGCAGACGCTGGAAAAGGATTTTCCCGATCACAAGCCGGTCGGCGTCGTCGGCCAGGTCATTCCGTGGAATTTCCCGCTGCTGATGCTGGCCTGGAAGATCGCGCCGGCGCTCGCCGCCGGCTGCACGGTGGTGCTCAAGCCTGCCGAGTTCACCCCGCTAACCGCCATCCTGTTCGCCGAGATCTGCGAGCGCGCAGGCGTGCCGAAAGGCGTCGTCAACATCGTCCAGGGCGGGCCGGAAGCGGGCGCTGCCATCGTCAATCATCCCGGCGTCCAGAAGATCGCCTTCACCGGCTCTTCGGAAGTCGGCAAGATCATCCGCAAGGCAACGGCCGGCTCGGGCAAGAAACTTTCGCTGGAGCTCGGCGGCAAGTCAGCCTTCGTCGTTTTCGAGGACGCCGATCTCGACAGCGCGGTCGAGGGACTGGTCGACGGCATCTGGTTCAACCAGGGCCAGGTCTGCTGCGCCGGCTCGCGTCTCCTTGTGCAGGAAGGCATCGCCGAGGCCTTCATCGCCAAAGTCAAGGTCAGGATGAGCCGGCTGCGCGTTGGCAGCCCGCTCGACAAGAACACCGATATCGGCCCGCTGGTTGACCGTACCCAGCTCGATCGCGTCAAAGGCCTGATCGCCGAGGGTGCCAGGCAGGGCGCGGTCTGCTGGCAGCCGGACGCCGCCCTGCCGACAACCGGCTACTATCACTTGCCGACGCTCGCGACTTCTGTTGCGCCGGCTAATATCCTGGCGCAGGAAGAGGTCTTCGGTCCGGTGCTGGCGACGATGAGCTTCCGCAACACCGAGGAGGCAATCGAGCTTGCCAACAACACGCGCTACGGTCTTGCCGCCTCCGTGTGGAGCGAGAACATCAACCTCGCTTTGCATGTCGCGCCGCAGCTGAAGGCCGGCGTTGTCTGGGTCAACGGCACCAACATGTTCGACGCCGCCTGCGGCTTTGGCGGCTATCGCGAAAGCGGCTTCGGCCGCGAAGGCGGGCGCGAGGGCGTGTTCGAATATCTCGCCGCCAAGCTGCCCGTCGGGCCGGCCATCAAACCGACGGCGGCCAGCTCCGCTCAGCCGGTTGAGCAGGCCGACGGCGCGTCCATCGACCGCACCGCAAAACTCTTCATCGGCGGCAAGCAGGTGCGGCCGGACGGCAACTATTCGCTCGCCGTCGCGACCGCCAAAGGCAAGCTTGCCGGCGAAGTCGGTCTCGGCAACCGCAAGGACATCCGCGACGCAGTTTCTGCTGCCCGAGCGTGCAAGGCCTGGCCGGACGCGACGGCCTTCAACCGCAGCCAGGTGCTCTACTATTTCGCCGAAAACCTGTCCGGCCGCGCCGACGAGTTTGCGGCGCGTCTCGTCCAGCTTACCGGAGTGACGGCAAGGGCCGCGCGGGAGGAAGTGGACCTCTCCATCGAGCGGCTGTTCCTCTATGCCGGCCTCACCGACAAGTTCGAGGGCCGCGTCCATCAGCCGCCGGCGCGCGTCGTGACACTGGCACTGCATGAGCCGGTGGGCGTCGTCGGCATCGTCGCGCCGGACAACCAGCCGCTGCTCGGCTTCACCTCGCTAATCGCGCCGGCGCTTGCCATGGGCAACACCGTGGTGGCGGTCCCGTCGGAGCGTCACCCGCTTTTAGCCACCGACCTCTACCAGGTGATCGAATATTCCGACGTCCCGGCCGGCGCCATCAACATCGTCACCGGCCGCAGCGCCGAACTCGCAGGCGTGCTGGCCAAACATGACGATGTCGACGGGCTCTGGCTGTTCGCCGTTGCCGACACCTGCACCAAGGCGGAAGCCGATTCCATCGGCAACCTCAAGCGCGTCTGGACCGGCAATGGCCGCAGTCTCGACTGGACCTCGAGCGATGCCGCCGGCGAGGCTTTCCTGCGCCGCGCCATCGAAGTCAAGAACGTCTGGGTGCCGTACGGCGACTAAGGCGCGAGTACCAAACAGGCGTCGCGCTTTGACGATGTGACCTGCTCTGGAAATCGGCGCGTTTGCCGCAGGCTTCCAAGCTTGACGCATCGTCACATGTTCTTTAACCAGAAAAAACAATTGGCCTGCGGAATAACAATAAGGCTACAGGCTTGCCTGGCACATTGCATCCTGCTCGGCCGCCGGTAAGAAAAGCTTGCGAGACCTGGAGGAAAGAATGGCGGATCTGGCAGGCAAGGTGGTCGTCGTCACCGCGGCGGCGCAGGGTATCGGGCGCGCGAGCGCGCTGGCTTTCGCCAAGGCGGGCGCCACCGTGCATGCCACCGACATCAACGACGCGGCGCTGGCCGAACTCGGCAAGATGCCCGGCATCAAAACCCGCAAGCTCGACGTGCTAAGCGATGCGGCCGTCACCTCGGCTTTCGCCGAGATCGGCCCGGTCGATGTGCTGTTCAACTGCGCCGGCTTCGTCCATTCCGGCTCGATCCTCGAAATGACCGACGCCGATCTCGATTTCGCGTTGAATCTCAATGTCCGCTCGATGATCCGCACCATCCGCGCCGTGCTGCCCGGCATGCTGGAGCGCGGCGATGGTTCGATCATCAACATGGCGTCGCTGGCAAGCTCGCAGAAAGGCGTGCCGAACCGCTTCGTCTACGGCCTGACCAAGGCGGCGGTCGTCGGCCTCACCAAGGCAGTCGCGGCCGACTATGTCGCCAAAGGCATCCGCTGCAACGCCATCTGCCCCGGCACCGTCGAGAGCCCGTCGCTGCAGGACCGCATGCATGCGCAGGGCGACTATGAGGCGGCCCGCGCGGCGTTCATCGCCCGCCAGCCCATGGGAAGGCTTGGCACGCCCGAGGAGATCGCCGATCTTGCCGTCTATCTGGCTGGCGCGACCTACACGTCGGGGCAGGCCTACAATATCGACGGCGGCTGGTCGATCTGACGTCCGTTCGGAAAGATCGCGGCAGTTCGGGAATAGATGGCGGGCGAACAGGAAGATCGGATCCGGCCTCCGCGTTTGCCGGAAGCATCGATCAGTCTGAAAAATCCTGCCTCCCGGCCGCTTGCGCGGTGTCTGTGCTTGCCGCAGGCAAGGTCGGTGGGTACGGTCCGCCCGATTTTCGCATGAGCCGTCGTCGGGGCGGAGAGTTTTGCAAAACGGCCTTTGGCCGCAAGGTGGAGAACTGAAGATGAAGTTGCTGCGCTATGGCGAGGTGGGGAGCGAACGTCCCGGCCTGCTCGATCAGGATGGCACGATCCGCGACCTTTCGGCCTATGTCGCCGACATCGCCGGCACGGCGCTGCATCCGGCCTCGCTGGACATGCTGTCGAAGCTCGATCCGAAATCGCTGCCGGCGGTTTCCGACAAGCCGCGCCTGGGCGCCTGCGTCGCCGGCACGGGGAAATTCATCTGCATCGGCCTCAACTATTCCGACCACGCCGCCGAGACCGGCGCCACCGTGCCGCCGGAGCCGATCATCTTCATGAAGGCAAGCTCGGCCATCGTCGGGCCGGACGACGACGTGCTCATCCCGCGCGGCTCGGTCAAGACCGACTGGGAGGTCGAGCTCGGCGTCGTCATCGGCAAGACGGCGAAGTATGTCAGCGAGGACGATGCGCTGGATTATGTTGCCGGCTATTGCGTCGCGCATGACGTTTCCGAGCGCGCCTTCCAGGCCGAGCGCCAGGGACAGTGGACGAAGGGCAAGTCCTGCGACACGTTCGGCCCGATCGGCCCCTGGCTGGTGACCAAGGACGAGATTGCCGACCCGCAGAACCTCAAGATGTGGCTGACCGTCAACGGCAGGACCATGCAGAACGGCTCGACCAGGACCATGGTCTACGGCGTCAAATATCTGGTCTCCTATCTCAGCCAGTTCATGTCGCTGCAGCCCGGCGACATCATCTCCACCGGCACGCCGCCCGGCGTCGGGCTGGGCATGAAGCCGCCGGTGTTCCTGAAGCCCGGCGACGTCGTCGAGCTCGGCATCGAAGGCATGGGCCAGCAGAAGCAGACGTTCAAGGCGGACGAGTAGCATTTCCCCTTCTCCCCTTGTGGGAGAAGGTGGCCGCGAAGCGGCCGGATGAGGGGTGTTGGAAGGATCTCGGCGTTGCCGAAATAAGCGCTTCAGATCCTTCGATTTTTTTTATGTCGCGCTCTGTCGCGCACCCCTCATCCGTCTCGGCGCTGCGCGCCGATCCACCTTCTCCCACAAGGGGAGAAGGGGAAGCCCGCGCTACTTCAACACCTTCCCATCCGCTCCAAACCGGTACGTCTTCGCCGGATCCGGCGTCGCGTAGAGCGTGGCGCCCGGCTCGGCATTGTAGACGCCGAAGATGCGCACGGTGAGCATCCCCGCCTTCTCGCAGTCGAGATAGAGGTTGGTGTCGGCGCCGAGATGCTCGGCATGGACCACGGCGCCCTTCCAGGCGCCGGACTTCGCATCGACGGTCAGGTGCTCCGGCCGCACGCCGACGGTCTTGGCCGTCTCGCCCAACTTGGCGCCGTCGATGAAGTTCATCTTCGGCGAGCCGATGAAGCCGGCGACGAACTCGTTGGCCGGCGAATTGTAGAGCTCCATCGGGCTGCCGATCTGCTCGATGCGGCCGGCGTTGAGCACGACGATCTTGTCGGCCAGCGTCATCGCCTCGACCTGGTCGTGGGTGACGTAGATCATCGTCGCCTTCAGTCGCCGGTGCAGCTGCGCGATCTCCAGACGGGTGTTGACGCGCAGTGCCGCATCGAGGTTCGACAGCGGCTCGTCGAAGAGAAAAAGCTTCGGCTCGCGCACCACCGCGCGGCCGATGGCGACGCGCTGGCGCTGGCCGCCCGAGAGCTCCGCCGGCCGCCGTTCGAGATAGGGCTCGAGCGACAGCATGGCGGAAGCGATCTTGATGCGACGGTCGATCTCGGCCGAAGGCGTGCCGGCCTGCTTTAGGCCGAGGCCCATATTGTTCTTCACCGTTAGGTGCGGATAGAGCGCGTAGGTCTGGAACACCATGGCGATGCCGCGTTTGGCGGGCGGCGTGACGGAGACGTCATCGCCGTCGATCAGCACGCGGCCTGAGGTCGAATCCTCCAGCCCGGCGATCACGCGCAGCAGCGTCGACTTCCCGCAGCCGGACGGTCCGACGAAGACGACGAATTCGCCGTCATTGACCTCGAGGTCGATGCCCTTCAACACCTCGACCGGCCCAAACGCCTTCTTCACATTCTCGATGTTCAGCGAGCCCACGGCTTCGTCCTTGTTCTAGAGTTTGATTGAGGCGCCGGTGCGCACGCTCTCGTCGGCCGCCAGGCAGACGGCGAGCGACTTCACCGCGTCGTCCATGTGGCGGGTGAGGTCGATGTCCTCTCGGATGGCCTTGAGCAGGAAGGCCTGTTCGAGGTCGCAGAGTTCCTGGTGCCCGGGCTCGCCTTCCATCGACAGCAGTTGGTCCTCTTTGGCGAACTTGCCGTCCGGGCCGGTCGCGGCGCTGTGCAGGCGGATGGTCGAGGTTTTGGTGTGGGTGTCGATGTCGTCGGACTTCACGCCCTCCTTCATGACGATCGACACGCAGCCGTTTGGAGACATCACGTCCTTCACGAAGAAGGCGGTTTCCGAAATCATCGGCCCCCAGCCGGCCTCGTACCAGCCGACCGAGCCGTCCTCGAACAGCACCTGCAGATGGCCGTAATTGTACATCGACGGCGCGACTTCATCGGAGAGCCGCACGCCCATGCCGCGCACCTCGATCGGCCTGGCGTCGGTGATCTGCAGCATCACGTCGAGATAATGCACGCCGCAGTCGACGATCGGCGAGGTGGTCTGCATGAGCTGCTTATGCGTCGCCCAGGTGTGGCCTGAGGATTGTTGGTTGAGGTTCATGCGGAAGACGTACGGACCGCCGAGCTTGCGCGCCTCGGCGATCAGCCGCACCCAGGACGGATGGTGGCGCAGGATATAGCCGATCACCAGTTTTTTGCCGTTGGCCTTGGCAGCGTCGACGACGCGCTGTGCATCCGCCACCGTCGTCGCCAGCGGCTTTTCGACGAAGACGTGGCAGCCGGCCTCCAACGCCCGCACGGCATAATCGGCATGGCTGTCGGAATAGGTGGCAATCGCGGCGACGTCCGGCCTCTCGTCGCGCAGCGCGTCTTCGAAGGAGCGCCTGATGCCGTAACCGGCAAGCCCACCCGGCAGCGGCACGTCGGAGCGGTTGACCAAGGCCGCGATCTCGAAGCCCGGATTGGTATGGTAGGCGAGCGCATGGCTGCGGCCCATATTGCCGAGGCCGGCGACGACGACGCGAAGAGACGGTTTATCGCTCACCTAGCCACTCCACTTTCTCTTGAGAGGGTGTCACCCCACCTGGCGCTGCGCGCCGACCTCCTCATCAAGGGGAGATAGGGCGTTGGCGTGAACATCCCCGCCGCAGAAGCTGCTCTGAACTGATAACCCAGGCGGCCGAGAATAAAGCGGCGACCTTCTACCTCCCCTCGATGGGGAGGTCGGCGCGAAGCGCCGGGTGGGGTGAAGCGCAGCCCTATCAAGAGTTGGCTGTTACGGCTCACTTCACCGCTCCGGACGTGATGCCGCGGATCAGCTGCCGCGAGAAGATGACGTAGAGGATCAGCACCGGCAGGATCGCCAGCGAGAGTGCCGCCAGGATCGCGTTCCAGTTGGTGACGAACTGGCCGAGGAAGAGCTGTGCGCCGAGCGTCACCGTCTTGGTCTCTTCCGACGGCGCCAGGATCAGCGGGAACCAGAGATCGTTCCAGATCGGGATCATGGTGAAGACGGCGACCGTCGCCATGGACGGACGCACCAGCGGCAGCACCAGCCGGAAGAAGATCGTGTATTCCGATAGCCCGTCGATGCGGCCGGCGTTCTTCAAATCGTCGGACACCTGCTTCATGAATTCCGACAGGATGAAGATGGCTAAAGGCAGGCCTTGCGCGGTGTAGACCAGGATCAGCGCCGTCAGCGTGTTGACCAGCCCCGTCGCCACCATCAGCTGCAGGATGGCGACAGTGCCGAGGCGGATCGGGATCATGATGCCGAGCGCCAGATAGAGCCCCATCAGCGTGTTGCCGCGGAAGCGGTATTCCGACAGGGCGAAGGCGGCCATCGCCCCGAACAAAAGCACGAAGAACAGCGAAGCGACGGTGACGACGAGGCTGTTCTGGAAATAGTGGAAGAAGTCGCCCTGGCCGAACACGGTGGTGTAGCCGATCAGGTCGAAGGTCTTCGGCGTCGGCGGCGTCAGCGGCGCGCCGAAGATGCCCGCGCGGGATTTGAAGGAATTCATGATCACCAGGATCACCGGGAACAGCGCGATCACCGTGTAGGTCAAAAGGACCGCGTGGGCGCCGATGGTGCGGGGGAGCGAACGGGTAGCGGTGCTCATGGCTCCCCCTCAGAACTGGTAGCGACGCAGGCGCGTCTGGACGAGGAACAGGTAGACGCAGACGCCGGCGAGGATGATCAGGAACATCATCGTGGCGATCGCCGCGCCCATGTTGGGGTCGCCGACCTGCAGCTGGAAGCCGAAGAAGGCGCGGTAGAGGAATGTGCCGAGGATGTCGGTCGAATAGTTCGGCCCGGCCAGCGCCCCCTGCGCCGTGTAGATCAGGTCGAAGGCGTTGAAATTGCCGACGAAGGTGAGGATCGAGATGATGCCGATCGAAGGCAGGATCAGCGGCAGCTTGATCTTCCAGAACTGCGCCATGCCGGTGATGCCGTCGCATTCGGCGGCCTCGATCACCTCATCGGGGATCGACAGCAGCGCCGCATAGATCAGCATCATCGGGATGCCGACGAACTGCCAGACCGAGACCAGGCTGAGCGCGGTAAGCGCATATTGCTCCTTGCCGAGCCACGGCGTGAACAGGCTCTTCAGCCCGACGAAATCGAGCAGGTGCGGCGCCACGCCCCAGATCGGCGACAGGATCAGCTTCCAGGCGAAGCCGACGATGACGAAGGACAGGATCGTCGGCACGAAGATCGCCGTGCGGTAGAAGGCGGCGAACCGCAGCCTGGGGCTGGAGAGAAGCGCAGCCAAAAGGACGCCGATGGGGTTCTGCACCAGCATGTGGATGATGAAGAACCAGACATTGTTCCTGAGCGCGTTCCAGAAATTCACCGACCAGTTGGGGTCGCCGAACAGCGTGCGGAAATTGCCCAGCCCGACGAACACCTGGGACTGCTCGATGTTGCGGAACAAGGAGAGTTGGAGGGTGCCGAACAGCGGCAGGATCATGACCGCCGTGTAGACGAGCACCGCCGGCGCCAGGAAGACGCCGATATGCCAGCGGATCGGTTTCTTGGGTCGTGTTTGTGCGGCCATGAGTTCGGTCCCCGCCGTCTCTCGGTTCCAGGTCGATGATGCTTAGCTTGTGCCTCGATGCACGGCCCGAATGTCCCATAATGCGAAGGGACAAGGCCAGCGACAGTGCGGCTTCGTCTTTCCCGCAACGCTGAGGGTAAGACCGAGAGGCGGCGCCGACAATCGCTATCTAAGAACTGTCCGAATACCGGCCGGGCAGGCGCCCGGCCGGTTCGATGGCAAAAATTACTTCGCCGGCTTGTACCAGCTGTCGAGGCCGTCCTGCAGCTTCTTGGCCGCGGCTTCCGGCGTGTCGGTGCCATTGATCACGTTGGCCGATTCGACCCAGGTCTCGTTCTCGAGGTTCGGCGTGCCGCGCGACAGGATCTGGTAGGTCGAGCGGATCGTCGACTTGCACTTGCCGCGCCACGAGACGAATTCCTGCGCCAGCGGGTCCTCCATCTTCACCGGCGTGCTGTTCAGGCTGAAGAAGCCCGGCAGCGCGTTGGCGTAGATGGTGGCGAAGTCCGGCGAAGCGACCCAGGACAGGAACTTCTTGGCCTCTTCCGGATGCTTCGACGCCGCATTCAGGCCCATGCCGATATCGGTATGGTCGGAGATGTAGCAGGTGTCGCCGGCCTTCTGCACCGGCG
Organism: Mesorhizobium captivum; assembly: GCF_033977165.1. Classification (NCBI taxonomy): domain Bacteria; kingdom Pseudomonadati; phylum Pseudomonadota; class Alphaproteobacteria; order Hyphomicrobiales; family Phyllobacteriaceae; genus Mesorhizobium; species Mesorhizobium captivum. The sequence goes on along the minus strand of NZ_JAVIJB010000014.1, from coordinate 76,984 downwards.
GCGGGAAGGCGCCCATCTTGAACTGCGCCTGCGTGTTGAACAGGCCGATCTCCCACGAGCCGGCCGGGTAGATGGCGGCGCGGCCGAGCGTGAACAGGTTCTGGCTGTCCGGGTAGGTCTGCGCCTCGAAGCCGTCGCCGAGATAGGGCTTCCACTTGGCCAGTTCCTTGTAGGGCTCGACCCAGTCGGCGTCGGTCAGCTTCTGCTCACCCTTGATCAGGGCTGCGCGGCCTTCCTCGCCCTTCCAGTAGTTCGGGCCGATGTTCTGGTAGCCCATGGTCGCGGCTTCCCAGAGGTCCTTGGTGCCCATTGCCATCGGAATGTAGGTGCCGTCCGCCTTGATCTTGTCGAGCACGGCGTAGAACTCTTCATTGGTGGTCGGCACCTTGAGGCCGAGCTTGTCGAAGGCGTCCTTGTTGTAGATGAAGCCGTGGATGACCGAAGCCATCGGCACGCAGAAGCTCGACTTGCCATCGTCGGTCTGCCAGGCGGCCTTGGCGACGGGCGAGAAGTTGTCCATGCCGGGCAGCGAGCTGAGGTCGGCGAGATTGCCCTTCTTGAACAGCTCCAGCGACTTGTCGAACGGCCGGCAGGTGATCAGGTCGCCCGCCGAGCCGGCGGTGAGCTTGGCGCCAAGTGCTGCGTCATACTCGGTCGGCGCCGACGGCGCGAACACCACCTTGATGCCGGGGTTCTTGGCCTCGAAGGCCGGGATCAGCTTGTCCTTCCAGATGGTCAGGTCGTCGCCGCGCCAGCTCTCGATGTTGAGCGTTACGTCCTCGGCCAGCGCCATCCCGGTGGTGCCGAGGATGCTCGTGCCGAGCAGAATTGCCGTCAGTAGTTTGGTCGTCATGTCCAGTCTCCCTGTTGACCTTTTTCAGGTTCGGTTCTGAGAACAGAGGCTAGTGCCCCTTGCTCCCCTCGATCGCGGAAAGCGCCGGCCTGAGCTTCTGGCCTGCTCCTTCCAGTATCTTCTCGGCCGCGTCGGCGTTGGCGGCGCCCGCGGCGAGCAGAATGGCAGTCTTGACTACACCGCCGCTCTCTTCGAGCAGGCGCGCCGCGTCGTCGCGGCCGCGCCCGGTGATGGCGGCGACCATGCGCACCGCGCGGTCGCGCAGCTTGATGTTGTCGGCGGTGAGATTGACCATGTAGCCGTCATGCACATGGCCGAGATGGATGGCCGCGAGCGTCGACAGCATGTTGAGCGCGATCTTCTGCGCGGTGCCGGCGCCCATGCGGGTCGAGCCGGCGATCAGCTCCGGCGGCGTTTCGAGCAGGATGGCGACATCGGCCTCGCCGAACAGCGGCGCATCCTTGTTGTTGGCGATTGCGATCGTCGCGGCGCCCCGCCGCCGCGCGTCGCCGATCGCCTGGACGGCATAGGGCGTCGAACCGCTGGCCGAAATGGCGATCAGGCAGTCGCCCTTGCCGATATTGGCCTTTGCGACCGCCGCCGCAGCTTCCTCGGTATCGTCTTCCGGTCCTCCGGCGAGCGTGCGGAACGCCTCGTCGCCGCCGGCGATCAGGATGGCGATGCGGTCGCGCGCGATGCCGAATGTGCCTGGAAGCTCCAGTGCATCCGCGACAGCCATCAGGCCGGAACTGCCGGCCGCCGCGTAGGCGAGCCTGCCGCCGCTCTTCAATTGTCTTGCGATGAGCTCGGCTGCCTCGGCAATTGCCGGAATGGCGCCGTGCACGGCCTTGGCGGCCTCGACCTGCGCGTTGGCGAGGAACGAAAGGATGGCATCCGGGGTCTGAACATCCAGCCCCTCGGCATTTTGATGAAGCGCTTCCGTGCGCGTCTCGGCCATCCGCTTTCCTCCAACTGGGCGAACAATACCAAAAAAATACCACTTGTCCACATCCATTAACCGATTTCGTCACATGGAATTGCCTAGCCGGTAAATTCCCACGATTTATCAATAAAATACGCCTTAATCTTTTTTGAACGGAAATTAACGCTTGGCTATTGGTATTTTATTGGTATTATCCGCGGCGAGGAGAAAATCGCGTGAAATTCGTGCTTGGCATCGATGGCGGCGGCACCAGCTGCAGGGCGGCCCTTGCGACCGCCGACGGCGCCGTCGTTGGCCGTGCCAAAAGCGGCGCGGCCAACATCCGCACCGATCTTACCGGTGCGCGCGCCAACATCGTCGAGGCGGCGAGGCAGGCATTCCTCGCCGCCGGCCATGATCCGGAGCTGATCCCGCGCACGCCGGCCATTCTGGGTCTTGCCGGTGCCAATGTCGGCACCTACAGGCAGCAGCTGGAAGCAATCCTGCCTTTCAGCAAAAGCCGCGTCGAGACTGACGCCGAGATCGCGCTCGAAGGCGCGGTCGGCTCCGGCGACGGCGCCATGGCCATTCTCGGCACCGGCACCGCCTATATGGCGCGTAAGGCGGGCAAGTCACGCGCCATCGGCGGTTGGGGCTTCCAGGTCGGCGACCAGGGCAGCGGCGCCCGCATCGGCCGCGATCTGCTCGAGCAGACGCTGCTCGCCTATGACGGCATCCGACCCGGCTCACCCTTGACGGAAGCGATGCTCGCCGTCTTCCGCAACAATCCCGAGGACGTGGTCGAATTCACCACCAATGCCAAGCCCGGCGACTTCGGCGGCTTCGCGCCAAAAGTCTTCGAGCATGCCGAAAAGGGCGACCTCGTCGCCAACTGGATCCTCGACAAGGCGGTTGCCGACGTCGAGGCCTCGCTCGGCGCGCTCGATCTTGCGGACGATGCTCCGCTCTGCCTGCTCGGCGGCCTGGCGCCGCTCTACGCGCCGCGCCTGTCGCCTCGTTATCAGGCGCTGCTGAAAGCCCCGCTTGACGATGCGCTCGGCGGCGCGGTGCAGATGGCCGTGCGCATCTTTGCCGGCAAGTCGGGGGCTGGCCGATGAGCGCCGCCGACCAGATATTCGCCATGCTGCCGGAGGCGCCGCGATGAGCGCCGCCGACCAGATCTTCGCCATGCTGCCGGAGGCGCCGCGATGAGCGCCGCCGACCAGATCTTCGCCATGCTGCCGGAGGCGCCGCGATGAGCGCCGCCGACCAGATCTTCGCCATGCTGAAAGAATCCTCGCAAAGCGGCGCGCCGCTTTACCTGCAGTTGAGGAAAAGCATCGAGGAAGCCGTCAATCGCGGCCTGATCGGTCCGGGCGATGCGCTGCCGTCCGAGCGCGATATCGCCAGCAAGGCCGACATCTCGCGCGTCACCGTGCGCAAGGCGGTGCAGGATTTGGTCAAGGGCGGCATCCTCGTCCAGCGCCATGGCTCGGGCACCTTCGTCGCCCCGCGCATGGAGCGCGTCGAGCAGTCGCTGTCGCGGCTCACTTCCTTCACCGAGGACATGGCGCGCCGCGGCATGGTCGTGCGCTCGGCCTGGCTCGACCGCGGCCTCTATGCGCCCTCGCCGGACGAGATGATGGTGCTCGGCCTGTCGTCGAACGAGCTGGTGGCGCGGGTCGCGCGCCTGCGCATCGCCAACGACACGCCGCTGGCGATCGAGCGCGCCGCGATTTCGGCGAGCGTGCTGCCCGACCCCGAGGCGATCGGCTCCTCGCTCTACGCGGCGCTGGAACTGACCGGCAACCGTCCGGTGCGGGCGGTGCAGCGCATCTCGGCCGCCAATCTCGGCGATGGCGACGCGCGCCTGCTCGAAGTGCCGCCGGGGGTTGCCGGCCTGCACATCGAACGTATTTCCTATCTGGCGAGCGGCAAGGTGATCGAGTTCACGCGCTCCATCTACAGGGGCGACGCCTATGACTTCGTCGCGGAACTCCGGCTGACCGGGCCGGGAGAGGAGATCCGGCCATGAGCGCAACCGCCACCCATATGCGGCGCGAGATCGAGGAGATCCCGCAGGCCACAGCCCGCCTGCTGGATGGCTCGGCCAAGGTGCTCGCCGAAGCCGGCCGCGGCCTTCGCGAGCGCGATCCGAATTTCGTCGTCACCGTGGCGCGCGGCTCGTCCGATCATGCCGCCACTTTCATGAAATATGCTGTCGAGCTGACGGCCGGCCTCGCCGTCGCTTCCGTTGGACCGTCGATCGCCTCCATCTACGGCGCAAAGCTGAGATTGCGCGGCTCGGCTTGCCTCGCCATCTCGCAGTCGGGCAAGAGCCCCGACATCGTCGCCATGGCCGAAACGGCACGGGCGGGCGGCGCGCTGACCGTCGCCATCACCAACACCGCCGACTCGCCGCTGGCGCGGGCTTCGGATTACGCCATCGACATCCTCGCGGGGCCGGAGCGCAGCGTCGCGGCCACCAAGACCTTCGTCAATTCCGCCGTCGCCGCCCTGGCGCTGATGGCCCACAGCACCGGCGACGAGGCGTTGCTCTCAGCGCTCGCCCGCCTGCCTGAACATTTCGAGAAGGCGATCGCCTGCGACTGGATGGCGCTGGCAGCGGCGCTCGAGACGCCGCAGTCGCTGTTCATCCTCGGTCGCGGTCCGTCCTTCGCGATCGCCAGCGAAGCGGCGCTGAAATTCAAGGAGACCTGCGCCATGCATGCCGAGGCCTACAGCGCCGCCGAAGTCATGCATGGGCCACTGGCGCTGGTCGGGCCGGGCTTCCCGGTCCTGGCGCTCGCCGCGCGCGACGCGTCGGAGCCTTCGGTGGCCGAGGCCGTCGATAGCTTGGCGGCCAAGGGCGCGGCAGCCTTCGTCACCTCCGACAAGGCAACGAGCGCCAGGCTGCTGCCGCATGTCGCGACCGGCCATCCGCTGACCGATCCGTTGCCGCTGATCGTGTCCTTCTACGGCTTCGTCGAGGCCTTCGCCCGCCATCGCGGCCTCGATCCGGATGCGCCCCGCAACCTGCGCAAGGTGACGGAAACCGTATGAGCGACCGTTTCGCCCTCACTGGCGCCCGCATTTTCGACGGTGCCGACTGGCACGAAGACGCGGCCCTCCTCGTCAAGGACGGGCTAGTCGAGGCCATCCTGCCCAATGGCGCCGTTCCGTCCGGCGTGTCCAAAGTCGAGACCGGCGGCGGCCTGCTGGTCCCCGGCTTCGTCGACATCCAGGTCAATGGCGGCGGCGGCGTCATGCTCAACGACCATCCCGATGTCGCCTCGATCGAGACCATCTGCCGCGCGCATGCGCCCTTCGGCACCACGGCGCTGCTGCCGACATTGATCACCGACACGCCGGCGATCACCGCCGCGGCGGTCGCCGCCGGCGCCGAGGCGGCGCGGAAGAACGTGCAGGGTTTCCTCGGCCTGCATCTCGAAGGGCCGCATCTGTCCATCGCGCGCAAGGGCGCGCATGATCCAGCCCTGATCCGGCCGATGACCGACGCCGACCAGGCCGCGCTGGTCGCCGCGCGCCGGAACCTGCCGGTGCTGCTCACCACGATTGCGCCGGAATCGGTCGAGCCCGGCCGCGTCACGGCGCTGGCCAAGGCCGGCATCGTCGTCAGCCTCGGCCACTCGGATACCGACTACGCCACGGCAACGGCCTTTGCCGAGGCCGGCGCCACCGTCGTCACGCATCTCTTCAACGCCATGAGCCAGATCGGCAATCGCGAGCCGGGACTGGCGGGTGCGGCCGTCGACACCGGCAATTTCTACGCCGGCATCATCGCCGACGGCATCCATGTCCATCCCGGCACGATGACGCTCGCGCTCAACGGCAAGAAAGGCCCGGGCAAGATCCTGCTGGTCACCGACGCCATGGCGACGATCGGCACCCACATGACATCCTTCACGCTCAACGGCCGCACCATCTACCGCAAGGACGGGAGTCTGAGGCTTGCCGACGGCACGCTGGCCGGCGCCGACCTCGACATGATTTCCGCGGTGCGCTTCGTCCACCGCGTGGTCGGGCTCGATCTCGACGAGGCGCTCCGCATGGCCTCGCTCTATCCCGCCGAGGCGATCGGCCAGGCGCACCGCCTCGGCCGCTTCGCCAACGGCACCGCGGCCGACATTGTTGGGCTGTCGGAGGAATTGAACGTCAAAAACGTCTGGATCGGCGGTGAGAAGGTGTTTGCGGCTTAGGCCTCTCTTTGAAACGCTGGCGGACAGCGCCCCCTCTGTCCTGCCGGACATCTCCCCACAAGGGGGGGAGATTAGACGTCACGCCGGCCTTCGCCAATCTCCAACGTTGCAGGATAAGCGGGGCGCCGAAGCTGCCAATCTCCCCCCAAGTGGGGGAGATGTCCGGCAGGACAGAGGGGGGCGCGAAGGATCACGACCGATGTCGCCTTACGCCGCCGCGTTCCTCAACGGTGTCACCGCAGGGGTGCGATCTGCGCGGACCCTGCCACTATACCGTTAGCCGGTTCTGCCCGCCGTGTAGATATCCTTATACGTCTCGCGCAAAACGTTCTTCTGCACCTTGCCCATCGTGTTGCGCGGCAATTCGTCGACGAAGATCACCTGCTTCGGATGCTTGTATTTCGCCAGTCGCCCGGCGATGGCGCCGGCAATGTCGGCGGCGCTGATCGCCGATCCCGGCCTGCGCACCACGACCGCGGTGACGCCTTCGCCGAAATCCGGATGGGCGACGCCGATCACGGCGCTTTCGCCGACGCCGGCAAGCGCGTCGATCTCGCTCTCGATTTCTTTCGGATAGACGTTGTAGCCGCCCGAAATGATCAGGTCCTTGCCGCGACCGACGATGTGGACATAGCCGTCGGCGTCAATCAGGCCGAGATCGCCGGTGACGAAGAACCCGTCGCCGCGGAACTCGGCCCTGGTCTTTTCCGGCATCCGCCAGTAGCCGGCAAAGACGTTCGGGCCCTTCACCTCGATCATGCCGATCTCGCCCTGGGCCAGCGGCTTGGCGCTTTCGGGATCGGTGATGCGCAGCGATACGCCGGGCAGGGGAAAGCCGACCGTGCCGGCGCGCCGCTCGCCGTCATAGGGGTTGGACGTGTTCATGTTGGTTTCGGTCATGCCGTAGCGCTCGAGGATGGCGTGGCCGGTGCGCACGCGCCAGGCATTGTGCGTCTCGGCAAGCAGCGGCGCCGAGCCGGAGATGAATAGCCGCATGTGGCTGGCTGCATCCCTCGTCAGGCCGTCCTGCTGCAAAAGCCGCACATAGAAGGTCGGCACGCCCATCAGCGCGGTCGCGCGGGGCAAAAGTGAAACGACACGGCCGGGGTCGAACTTCTGCTCGAACAGCATTTTGGCGCCGGCCATCAGGATGACGTTGGTGGCGACGAACAGGCCGTGCGTGTGGAAGATCGGCAGCGCGTGGATCAGCACGTCCTCGGCGCCGAAGCGCCAATGCTCCATCAGCACCCGCGCGTTGGAGGCAAGGTTCTCGTGGCTGAGCATCGCGCCCTTGGAGCGGCCGGTCGTGCCTGAGGTATAAAGGATGGCGGCAAGATCGTCCGGACCGCGCGCTACATTCGCAAAATCCGCGGGCTGCAACGCCGCGCGATCCGCAAGCGCGCCTCGCCCATCGCGGCCAAGCGTCAGCGTCGCGGCGCCGACCGATGCGGCAAGCGATTGGATATCGCCTGCCTTTTCCGGATCGCAGACGACCAGCCGCGGTTCCGCGTCGCGGAAGAAATAGTCGAGCTCCGGCAGCGTATAGGCGATGTTCAGCGGCAGGAAGACGGCGCCTGCGCGCAGACAGGCGAGATAGAGCAGCAATGCCTCCGGCGTCTTCTCTACCTGCACGGCGACGCGATCGCCGGGCTGGACGCCCGCTTCGACAAGCGCATGCGCAAATTGCCCGGACCGCGCCAGCATGTCGCCATAGGAGATCGAACGTCCGTTATCGGTCTCCATTAACGTTTGGCTAGGCGCCGGCATGCTGGCGCGGAAAGCGTCGAACAGGTGGTTGGTCATGGTCATTCCCTGGCCTCGCTGCCGATGACATTCGATGCATCGGCCTAAAGCATGTCTCCCGAAAGTGGGAACCGGTTTCGGGACAAAGACATGCGTAAAATCAAAAACTAAAGCGCAGCGAATCTGAAAGATCGCGACGCGCTTTAGCCAGAGCGAATACCAGATTTGCCGGCGATGGGCAGCTACATGGACGGCTGGTTGCGGCGGCGCGAAACCTTGCCCGAGCCGGCCTTCGGACCGTAGCCTTCGTTGAGGCGCGCCATGCACATCTCCGCCGTCAGCCGGTAGTGGCTGAGCAAGGCTTCGACCGCGCCGTCGGCATCGCCATCCAGAGTGCGCTCGGCGATCGTCCGGTGCTCGCCGAGGTCGTCCCGTTCGGAGCCCGGGCCGCGCTGCGAGATCAGCCGGTAGCGGGAGGCCTGGTCGGAAAGCTGGTCGCAAAAGCCAATCAGCCAATGCGACCGGCATGCCGAGATCAGCGCGCGGTGGAAGGCGCGGTGCAGCTTCTCCCATTCCGGATTGTTGGTTGCCGGTTCGCTTGGCTGGCGCCGCTCGGCGCGCGCCAGCCGGTGCAGGGCGAGTACCAGCTGTTCTTCCCACTCGGCCGTGCGGTGCGCTATGGATTCGCGCAACGCGCGTTCCTCCAGCCAGCAGCGCGTGCGGGTCAGCTCCTCCAGCTCGGCCGCGCTTACCGGCATCAGGAAGAAGCCGCGCTGATCATGGCGGCCGAGCAGGCCCTCGGCGGCGAGGCGGTTGAGCGCTTCGCGCACCGGCGAGGCGCCGGCGCCATAGCGGGAAACGACCCATTCGACGCGCAGCTTGCCCTCTGCCTCCAAAGCTCCACGCAGCAGGTCCTCGCGGAGCTGATGGTAGACCGAGCTGGCGAGCGTGCTCTTGGCACCCTTGCCTTCGCCCGTATCGGCATTTCCGTATGTCAATCGAACTCCCATTGCTTGCCCCTGTTTTGCCAGGACCCCCTCGGCGAAGCAATTTCCCGTACATGTATCATACAGTCGGGCATTGCCGCCTCAAAGCGGAAGATGATGATATTCGAATTTTAGACAAGGGGGCGGTCTATTATCGAGTAAAGTAAAATCCGCCTATGATTTTTATAGCCAACAAGATATATTGAATGACGGTTCAATAGCGCGATTGGAGTGTGCAACCTCCGCTAGAAGAGCTGCGTCGCATACTTTGATTGGCGGCCTTGTCGGCTGCCGAGCGGATTGCCTCTATATTTGCCCGATACGCTTCGACGGTGCCGCCTTTGAAGATGGCCGCCCCCGCCACCAGCACGTCGGCGCCGGCGGCAGTCACCAGCGGCGCTGTTTCCGGCGAGACGCCGCCGTCGATCTCGACGCGGATCGGGCGGTTGCCGATCAGCGCTTTAACGCGTTTCACCTTGTCGACGATGGCCGGGATGAACGCCTGGCCGCCGAAACCGGGGTTGACGGTCATGATCAGGATGAGGTCGAGCCGGTCGAGCACATATTCGATCGCCGTTTCCGGAGTCGCCGGGTTGAGCGAGACGCCGGCCTTCTTGCCGAGGCTCTTGATGGTTTGCAGCGAACGGTCGAGATGCGGGCCGGCCTCGGCATGCACGGTCATGCCGTCGCAGCCGGCCTCGGCGAAGGCAGCCAGATAGGGGTCGGCCGGCGCGATCATCAGATGGCAGTCGAAGAAGGTTTTTGTCCGGTTGCGGATCGCCTTGATCACCGGTGGGCCGAAAGTGATGTTGGGCACGAAATGACCGTCCATCACGTCGAGATGGATCCAGTCGGCGCCGGCGGCCGCGACCGCCTCGACCTCGTCGCCGAGCTTCGAGAAATCCGACGCCAGCACCGACGGCGCGATCAGGGTCTTCTTGCTCATGAAAGGCCTCTCCCGGCATCCACGTCGGCGCGCTGGGCCGCGCGCCTTCCATTCGCGTCTGCCTAGAGCAATTCCAGGAAAAGTGTGACACGGTTTTCCGTCCGGAATTGCGTCAAAACAAACAAATAGAGCGGTTTACCGTTTCTGTGAAACGATGAACCGCTCTAGACCATCGTCCAGCCAAGGGGAAGCATGTTTTCCGCATCGGTCGGCAGGCGCACAGGAACGCGGCTCCGACGCGGGAAAAGAACAACCCGCCGGATTGCTCCGGCGGGTTCGCGATGTGGCCATAGGCTCCGTCACTGAAGGTTGTTGGTCGCCGGGTTCCGCTGCAGCCTTGGTCGATTCCTTGGCAGCACCTGCTGCAGGATGTTCGGATTGAGCAGCAGGTCCGGATCGATCTCCAGGCCCGGCCGTCTGCGGATCGGGAAGCAATCCGGATACCGTCCGGTCGTCCCGACCGGGCAGCGCCGCTTGATGATCGGCTGGCAAATGCCGTCGATCATCTGCGAGCCCGGCGCGCATTCGGCGTCTTCGAACGTGCCGCACCTGCCTTCTATCACCTCGGTCCCGCGCGGACACACGCAGGCGCCGCGCTTGTTGAGGACCTGGCCGCGGATGGAGCATGCTTGCGGCTTCTTGACCGGCGCGCAGACCTTGCCCCTCACCTCCGTTCCCCTCGGGCAGACGCAATCGCCGTCGGCATTGCGCACCTGGCCGCGAATCCGGCACTGGCTGGGCGGCTGCTTGTCGGGCACGCAGGCCTTGGCGACGCGGTCGAGATGCGTCCCCTTCGGGCAGACGCAGCCGTTTGAAGTCGGCACGGCGCCGCGGATCGTGCATTTCGGCGGAACGACCTGGCAGACGCCGTTCACCAGCTCGCCACGCCGGCACACGCAATTGCCGTCCTGGTCGCGATATTGGCCGGGACGCAGCGTGCACTGCGGCTCCTGCGGCTGCTCGCCCCGCACGCATTTCCCGTTTTCCAGCTCCGTGCCGCGCGGACAAACGCAGCGTCCATCCTCGGTCCGGATCTGGCCTTGCAACAGGACGCAACGCTTCGGTTCCGGAAGCGGCAGCAGCTTGCCGCCGCCAGAGCACTGGCCGTTGCGGAAGCTGGTGCCCTCCGGGCAGGCGCAGCGGCCGGCCGAGTTGAGCACCATGCCGCCCGAGCATTGGGTCTTCACTTCACGCTTGATGGTGAAGGGGTGGCAGGCATAGGCCTTGCCGCGATCGCCCTGTGCGTTGGTCGGGGCGTGCGACAGCACGTCGCTGCCGCCCTGCACCGGCGTGTTCGGCGAGAGCACGCCGACGCAGTTCTGCCCGCTGACCGCGCCCTGCAGTTTGGCAAGGTCGGGAAGGATCACGCTGACATGGTGCGTGTGGCTTTCGCCGGCGCCAAGCGTCAGATTGGCGATGCAGGATGCCGGCAGCGTCGTCGGTTCCGGCGAGCAGCCGAAGGGCGGATCGATCGAGGTGATCGGAACGCCTTCCAGGCGGCCAACGCCGTCCAGACCGACCGCATCGCCGATGCGGACCGGGCCGGAGAAGGCGTTTGGCCCATCGTTCGTGATGGTGATCTCGAACGAGCAGGGCGCGCCCGGCTGGCACTCAGCATCGCCGGTCTTCTCGACACGGATGGTCGAGGCGCCGCCGCCCTTGGCGCAGACCTGGCCGATCGGATAGACGATGTCGTCGCCCGGCGCCGGCCCAAAAGAGCCGCGCGCGCAGTTCTCGAACGCGCCATTGGCGCTCACCGTCACGTCGAAGTGCCGGCTGGTTCCGGGCGTCATGACCGCGCCGGGAATCTGGCACGACAGCGTGTTGGCCGGCACCGGCCCGCAGCTCCAGTCCGCACCGTCGGGGGTCGCGGTCTGGATCGCTGCCGGCATACCGCCCGCCACCAGCGTGGCGGCATCGTTGACCCGCACCGGACCGGTGGGGGCTGCGGTGCCGGCGTTGCTGACGGTGATGCGGCAGGACACGAAAGCCGCGCCGGCCAACGATCCGTCGCACACCTTTGTGATGCGCAGGCCGGGCTGGCCGCCGTTCGGATGGCGGATGCGCTCGGACGCGCAGGCCTTGTTGTTGGCGAGGTCGACTTCGCCGGGAATGGCCTTCACCTCGGCGCAATTCTCGACCCTATCCGGCCGGTAGTTTGCCGGCATCGCCGCCTTGACGACGATCGGCGTCGAAGCGCCCGGAGGCAGCGAGATGCCGGCATTGTCGCAGCGGAACCGGCCGGGGCCGTTCGGTCCGCAGGTCCATGGCGGGCTCGGCCCGAAGGTCGAGGAGGTCGGCGCGCCGCCGGGATAGGTGTCGATCACCGTCAGCGGCCCGTTATAGGTGTCGGTGCCGTTGTTGATGATGTCGATCACGAAATAGCAGACACCCTCCGGCGTGCAGACCGGGATGCGGGCGCGCTTCTTCAGGATCAGGTCGACCTTCTTCTCGACCGGAGGCTGGCACCGCGGGTCGCGATCGCCACGACGACAGATCGGGATCGAAGCGCAGCCGCGGTCGTTCTGCTGGCTGCCGAACAGCGGCTTGCCGCTGGCCTGGTAATCATAGGCGGCGCAGTTGCGCAGCACACCGCCCTGCCAGCCGCCGGCCGGCTTGAAGCCGAGCTTGAGGTTGACGGAAGCGCCGGGGTTGAGCGTGGTCACCGGATGGGTGCAGGTCATCGGCGTTGTGCCGGGCGCGCAGACCCAGGGCGGGTTTGGTCCTGAAGTAAGCACAGAGCCGGCCGGCAACGTCACCTCGTCGAGCACGATCTTGCTGTTATAGGGCCCGTCGCCGACATTGGTGACCGTGATGGTGAAATCGCAGCCGCCGGCCATCGTGCAACGCGGCACCTCGGCCCACTTCTCGACCTTGAGGTCGGGCTGCTTTTCAGGCGGGCACCTGAGGTCGCGCGGAATGACGATGTCGATCGTCTGCGTGCAGCAAAGCCCCCAGCCTTCCTTCCGCCCGGCATAGGTGTCGATGCCGGTGACGACGAGCTGGATGGCATCGCCGGGCGAGGCGCCGATGATCTTCCAGTTCAGCACGCCGCCGCCCGCAGGCACCTGTTGCGTGTCGGGAACGATGGTGATGCCGGGCGTCGTCGTCGACACCTGCACCCACTTGCCGCCCATCTCCGGGCCGACCGGCATGTGGTAGATGAAGCCGCCGCCGCCGGGCACGCAGTCGACCGCGCCGCGCTCGGCCTTGAAGCACTCCTTGCCGGGAGGCGGAGGCGGCGGGTTGCATTTGCTCAGGTCGATCTTGATCGAAGTCTGCGCGCCGGTAAGGAAATCGCCGTCGTCGGGCTTGTCCGGATCCTGCGAGGGGATGGTGGTTGCCGGACCACCCCTGAGGGCCACTTTCATCTCGCCCTGGTTGTCGACCGTCGCCGGTGCGGGAAAGGCGGCATGGTCTATCTTGGCCGCAATCCGGAAGGTGATCACGCGTTCGTTGGCAGGACCGACGCCGTCGAGGTTGGAGGCGCTGATCCGGAAATTGGAGACGGTCGTCGTATCGTCCGGGCCGGCCGATGTGCTGATCGAAGCGGCGGGCAGCGGTCCGCCGGAAGCGCTCGTGCCGTCGCCGACGACGTCGACGCTGACGATCTGCAGGCCGTGCGGCAGCTGGTCCCTGAAGTCGAGCCTTGTCGCTTTCAGCAGGGCCGCCACGCTTGGCCGGTCGAAGTCCTGCGGGTCGCCGTGGATGCCGAAGCTCAGGACATATTCGACGGTATCGCAGCTTCTCTGGCCGCCTATCTTGGTGAAGAAGGGCACGATTCGCCCGAGTTCCGGATTGATGCCGCGCTGTTCAGGAGCGGATTCCGGATTGGCGGCCGCGGCCGGAGCCTTGTCTTGGGCGAGCGCCGGCAGCGCCGGCATCATGGCGACCGCGATACCGGCCGCCATCAGCCAGCGCGCTCCGCGCCTGGCGTATGACAGGGGTTTCATGATCGTCTCCATGACGGTTTTGCGCGAAGCGAAGCGGGAAAGGGCGAGATCATTCATCTGCCCCTCCTCGGCGCTTCGCAGCTGACGGCCGGCGTTCTGAGCGGCAGCGTCATCTTGCAGCAAGGGTAGTAGCCGCCCTTGTCCCGGTCGGACTTGCGGTAGAAGCAGAGTCCGACATTGACGGTTTCGCCCGGATTATGGCCGGTGATGTCGATCGTGTAGGGCTTGCCCGGCGCGTGCGACATCGGCGAGGTCACCCCGACGCCCGGCGTCTTGGACAGAGCCTTGATCGAATCGCCGCCGAAGCCGGCCGGGTCTTTGAGATAGAGATCGGCCTGAAGTCCGCGGGGCGTGCAGTAATAGTGAACATCCTCGACATCGATGCAGGGCGGCAGGTTGCCGGGCGGCGGGAAATCGGGCGGATAGAAGGGAGGCAGGTAGCCGCCGCCGGGGATGTCCTCATAGTAGCCGGCACGGCCTTCGCAAGGGCGCCAGACCCTGACGTCGCCGACATGGCCTTGGACTTCGGGGTCTTCGAAATAGCCGTCGAAGTCGACGAACCATGAGCCGAAGGGCGGCACGTTGGCCGGCTTGACCAGCGCGCTCGGCGTGAGCTGGACGCCATGCACGGCAAGCGGCCCGCCGGCGGCCAGCCGCTCGGCAAGCTCCGGATTGTCGCGCAGCTTGTCGCCGGTGTTGACGACCGTGTCGGTGCAAACGCTGGTGTCCAGATTGCCCTCGGCATCGTAGCGGTATTGCAGGTCGACGCCGCCGGCCGACTGCCGGTTGCCCTGCGGGAAGCCGATCGCGTATTCCTGCGGCACTTCCACCCAGACCGATTCGGTCGCCGGATCGTCCGGGTCCTCGCGCTGGTAGCGGATGACCTCGCCTTTGCCGGATGAGGCGAAGCCGCTGTAGTCGTAGCGGTTTTCCACCGGGCCGCGCTGGGCGAGATACAGGAAACCCTTATTGTCGAAGGCGATATCGGTAGCGGCATAGTCCTGGTCGGCCTTGACCGTCAGTTCCCAGCGCGGATCGCCGGCAAAGCTTCCGTCGCTCGCAATGCCGACCGACCAGATCTCAGCCTTCTCGCCGACGGAATAGTAGAGCCGGCCGCCATGATAGGAGATCGCCCAGACGCGGCGCTCGTCCTGCGTATAGCCCCAGGTCTTCGGGTCTTCGCTGTCGAAAGCGGCGGCCTGGATGTCCATCACGGCGCCGTCATCGGCGACCTGGGCAAGGCCACGCGCCGGACGTCCGGCGACGCCATGGTCGAAGCTGTCGATCAGATCGCCGTCGGGGTCCATGCGGTGGATCAGGCCGGTATCGAGATCGGAAGCGAAGAACTCTCGGTGGATGGGATCGAAGGCGAGATTGCCGATGCCGGGCCCGCTGTTGGTGTCGATGTCGGCGAATTTCGAGACTGCGCCGGTGATGCCGTCGACCTTCCAGATCGTGCCTGGACCGCCGCCGTTCTCGATGCCGAACTGGCCGTCCATGAAGGTCGCACTGGCGGTGCCGCGGCGCTGCCGCTCGGGGCGACCGTCCTCGTCGGCATCGGGCGTGACGATCTCGATGCCATGCAGCGAGGTCGCCGCCGCATAGAGGTTGGGGATGCCCGACGGCACGCCATCGCGCACGCCGTCGTCATAGGTGAGGCCGAACACCTCGCCGATCTGGCCGGCCGTCACCTCGAAGGGCGGCGGCGTGTAGACGAGCTGGCCGGAGGCCGGGCCGCCGAGACGCGAGACGTCGAAAATCCGCAACGAGGCCTGCGAGGTGTCGATGAAGGTTTCGTCGACCGGATCGACGCCGGGCGGTAGACCTTGCTCGAAATCGGGGATGACAGTGCCGGGGAAACCGGTCACAGCCATCGAGCCGGGATCGATGATCCGGGTTTCCTGGGCCTTTGCCGCGCCGCCGAGCCAAAGGCCAGCGGACAACGCCAGAGCAAGAATTCCACCGGTTGTCGTTATTGCACGCCGCAAACCGCCGGCGCGAGAAGTCACGAACGAGCCGCGGTCGCAAGACATTGAACTCCCCCCGAAGCCGTCGGAAGAACCCTCCGTGGTCACCGCGCAAATCAGGCTAAGGCGCGGCGTTCCGGCTCGTTCGTCCTTGATCGAATTGTCTATTTTCCGCTTGATGACGATACGCCGGCTGCCTGGCAGGGTCAACGGAATCAGCCGAAAGCCCAGCGCATCGACCTCGTCCCGAAGGCGGTGGTCGCGCTGAGCTCCTGCTGTTCCCGGGGACCACGGAGCCTCAAGGTTTCTGGTCATTGGGGCTTTCCCTTCCGCCCGCACTATTGCAGTGCCTGGTCGTCAGTCGCGGGCTGACGCGGAAAGGTTCAATGCGGGAGATGTTTCGGGGAGGAGCTGTCTTGGCCGCCTGGGAGGATCACCAGATCCACTCGCCCTTGCCGAGCGCGGAGACCGCCTCGACGATGCGGGTGAAGCTCGACCGCGCCCGGCCGACCGTGTGCCGGGCCCTGAGATAGCCATGCACCAGCCCGGGTTCCTCGAACCACCAGGCTCTCCCGCCGGCGGCGACGACGCGGTCGCGATAGGCCTCGCCGTCGGAGGATAGGGGATCGCATTGCGCGGTGATCAGCACTGTGGGCGGCAGGTAGGCGAAATCGGCATCGGCGAGCGGGAACAGCGTGATGTCGCCGGTCATATCCACGCCGCCGGTGCGGATATGCTTGTAGAACTCGATATCGCGCGTCGTCAGCATCGGCGCCTCGGCATGCGTCACATAGGAGCCCTTCGAACGATCGCCGAAAAGGCCCGCATAGATCAGCACTTGGCCGATCGGCTTTTTCTTGTGGCCACGCGTCGCGTGGGCAACGGCGGCGCAGAGATTGCCGCCGGCACTGTCACCGCAAAGCAGGACCGGGCAGTCGTAGGTCCTGGCGGCCCACTCGAAGGCGTCCATGACGTCATCGAAGGCGGCTGGATGCAGATGCTCCGGCGCCAGCCGGTAGTCGACCGAGGCAAAGTCATAGCCGGTGCGGGCGCAAAGCTCGGCGCAGACATCGTCATGGCTGTCCAGCCCGCCAAGGATGAAGCCGCCGCCATGGACGTAGAGCACCATGGCGGCTCCGTTTGGTTCCGTGTTGCGGTAGATGCGGATCGGGATGCTGTTGGTCGGCATGGCGATAACGGTCGTTTCCGCCGTCACGCCTTGCGGATAGCCGGCGAAGAATTCCCGGCACATCCGGTCGTAGATCGCCCGTTGCTCCGCGATCGTGTAGTCGATCGTATCCGGCGGATAATAGGAATTGGTCTTCTCGATGAAGGCCCAGGTCTCGGCGTCGATCAGGGTTTTGTAGTCGGTCATGAGAGGAGACCGAACATCGAAGCATGCGCCCAGGCACCCCCCTCTGGCCTGCCGGCCATCTCCCCCTCAAGGGGGGAGATCGGATGTCGCGAAGGCTTTCGCCAATCTTCTATGTCGCAGGAGAAGCGCCGAGCCCGAAGCTGCCAATCTCCCCCCTTGAGGGGGAGATGTCCGGCAGGACAGAGGGGGGTGGGACGCGCCATCATTTCCGACGTTATCTACCCTTCCACAACGGGTCGCGTTTCTCCGCAAACGCCCGGAACCCCTCCATATTGTCCTCCGAGCCATAGAGGATATCGACCGTCGGCAGCTGGCGGCGGGTCACCTTGTTCATCGCATCCTGGAAAGTCAGCGCCTCCGCCACGCGCGCCGTCTCCTTGATCGCGGCGAAGACCAGCGGCGGGCCGCTGGCCAAGAGCCGCGCGATCTCCCAGACGCGATCCTCGAGCTTCTCCTTGGGCAGCACCTCGTTGACCAGGCCCCAGCGGTGCGCTTCCGCCACGTCCATCCAGCGGCCAGTGAACAAGAGGTCCATGGCGACATGGTAGGGGATGCGCTTCGGCAGCTTGATCGTCGCGGCATCGGCAAGCGTGCCGGCGCGGATCTCGGGCAGCGCGAAGGAGGAATGGTCGGACGCGTAGATGAGGTCGCAAGATAGCGCCAGTTCGAAGCCGCCGCCCACCGCCATACCGTTGACGCAGGCGATCACCGGCTTGTTCAAGTCGCGCAGCTCCTGCAATCCGGCGAAACCGCCGACGCCGTAGTCGCCGTCGACCGCGTCGCCGCCGGCGGCTGCCTTCAGGTCCCAGCCGGCGCTGAAGAACTTGTCGCCAGCCGTCTTGACGATGGCGACGCGCAAGCCGGGATCGTCGCGGAACGCCTTGAAGGTCTGGCCCATCAGCCGCGACGTCTTCAAGTCGATGGCGTTGGCCTTCGGCCGGTCGAGCGTGACTTCCAGAATCGTGCCTTCGCGGCGGGTGGTGATGACATCAGCCATTCTTCTTTTCTCCAAGCACCAGCAGGGTATCGGCGATCCAAGCGCCCTTGCCGTCGGCGCAGACGATCAGCGGATTGATGTCGAGCTCCTCGATCTCGCCTTCATTCTTCTGCACGAAATCGGCAATGCCGGCGA
The DNA here is from genome assembly GCF_033977165.1 of Mesorhizobium captivum. NCBI lineage: Bacteria > Pseudomonadati > Pseudomonadota > Alphaproteobacteria > Hyphomicrobiales > Phyllobacteriaceae > Mesorhizobium > Mesorhizobium captivum. The sequence goes on along the minus strand of NZ_JAVIJB010000014.1, from coordinate 58,887 downwards.
TGGCGTCGATGGCAGCCTGGACGTCGGCCTTCGGCCGGCCGCGATAGCCTTCGAGCAGTGGATAGAGCTTCAATCCACGCAATGCCGCCTCGATGTCGTCGCGCGTCGCCGGCAGCATGAGCGTCACGCTGTCACGCAGGAGCTCGACCAGCACGCCGCCGGTGCCGAGCGTCATCACCGCCCCGAACATCGGATCGCGGGTGAAGCCGACGATCAGCTCGGCGACGCCGTCGCGCACCATGCGCTCGGCATAGAGGCCGGTGCCGAGCGGCAGGAGGTCATGCGCCGCGTTGCTGACGGATTCGGCATCCTTGAGGTTCAGCCGCACCGCGCCGACTTCCGACTTGTGCGTCACACCCAGCGCCTTCAGCGCCACCGGAAAGCCGAGCGCCATGGACGAGATCACCGCCTCGACCGCGTTGGAAGCGCGCTCGCCCGTCGGCACCGGCAGGCCGGCCTTGATCAGCCTGTCCTTGGCCTCGGCCTCGTCGGGGGTGACGTGGCTGCCATCGGTCGCTCCCGCGGCCGTGGTGTCGACCGGCTGCGCCTGCGGCTCGCGCCACGCCCAGCCGATGAAGGCGGCGGCCTGCGCTGCATCCATCGCTTCCGAAATGCCGAACAGTGGCACCATGCCGCGCGCCATCAGCCCGGCCGTGTATTCTTCCGGCAGATTCTCCGGCAGCGAGGAGACGATCGCGCCTTGCGCCCTGTTGGTCTTCAGCGCCGCCTCGAAGGCGCGCAGCGTCGCCCACCAGTCGGTGTCCGAGCAGCGGTCGGGACGCGGGAAGTCGAGCACCAGCATGTTGAGGTCGAAGCCGCCCGATACCATGGCGGTGAAGGTGGCCGTCATCGCCGGCTCGTTGTTCCAGATGAAGGTATGGTAGTCGAGCGGATTGGCGACCGCGACCAGCGGCCCGAGCGTCGATTTGACATGGACGCGATGCTCGGCGCTCAGCGTCGGGAAATGCACCCAACGGCCTTCCGCGCTGTCGGCCATGACGGAGGCCTCGCCGCCCGAACAGCTCATCGACGACAGTCTGTAGCCCGGCAATGGTCCGGTGACGTGCAGCAGCTTCAGCGCTTCGATGAAGGCCGGGATGGAATCGACGCGCGCGATGCCGAGACGCTTCAGGAAGGCGCCGGAGGCGGCGTCCGAACCGGCGAGCGAAGCGGTGTGCGACACCGTCGCCTGCCTGGCCTGCTCCGAGCGGCCGACCTTCATGGCGATGATCGGCTTCTTCAGCTCGCGGGCTCGGGCGGCCAACCTCTCGAAGCCGGCTACGGAATCGAAGGCTTCGATATGCAGTCCAAGCGACGTGACGCGCTCGTCTTCGATCAGGCCGAGCGCCATTTCCGAAAGGCCGGTCTGCGCCTGGTTGCCGGCCGTCATCAGGAAGGCGATCGGCAGGCCGCGCTTCTGCATCGTCATGTTGATGGCGATGTTGGACGACTGTGTGATGATGGCGACACCCTTGCCGCCGTCGGCCAGCCTGATGCCGCCGTGTTGGTCGGGCCACAAAAGCGCGCCGTCGGCATAGTTGATCAGGCCGTAGCAGTTCGGGCCGATGATCGGCATCTCGCCGGCGGCGGCGACGAGCTCCGCCTGCAACCGCTCGCCGTCCTCGTCATAGGCCTCGGTCTCGAGGAAGCCGGCGGCAAAACAGACGGCCCCGCCGGCGCCGCGCTCAGCCAGCGCCTTTACCACTTCGATGGTGAGATGCCGGTTGACGCCGACAAAGGCGGCGTCCGGCGCCCCGGGCAGGTCGGCGACGGAGCGATAAGCCTTGCGGCCGGCGACCTCGTCCTTGGTCGGATGCACCGGCCAGATCTCGCCGGCAAAGCCCATCTTGATCGATTGCGCGACGACGGCGGCAGCCTGCGCCCCGCCGAACACGGCGATCGATTTCGGGCGCAGGAGACGTTCGAGTTTATGCATGGTCATCTTTTCGTTTGAGCACGATCTTTTCCCAAAAGCGGTCCCCGGTTTTGGGGAGATCATGCTCTAAGCCCCGAACGGACGCAGCAACGCCCGCGAAATAATATGTCGCTGAATCTCCGAAGTGCCTTCCCAGATGCGCTCGACGCGGGCGTCGCGCCAGATGCGCTCCAGCGGCAGGTCGTCCATCAGCCCCATGCCGCCATGGATCTGGATCGCCTCGTCGGCAACGAAAGCCAGCATCTCGGTGGCCTTCAGCTTGGCCATCGCCATGTCCTGGTCGGTGACGGTGCCCTGATCGTACTTCCAGCCGGCTTCGAACACCATCAGGTCGGCGGCCTTCAATTCCGTCGCCATGTCGGCGAGCTTGAACGACACGCCCTGGAACTTGCCGATCTGCTGGCCGAACTGCCGGCGCTGCGCGGCATATTCGATGGCGTGCGAAAGCGCGCGCTCGGCGCGGCCGAGGCAGGTGGCGCCGACCTGCAGGCGCGTGGCGCCAAGCCAGGAATTCGCCACCTCGAAGCCCTTGTGCACTTCGCCCAGCACCTGGCTCGCCGGCAGCCGGCAGTCGTCGAACTCGAGGATCGAGTTGGTGTAGCCGCGATGCGAGACGTTGCTATATCCGTCGCGCACCGAAAAGCCCTTGGTGCCCTTGTCGACGAAGAAGGCGGTGATCTTCTTGCGCTTGCCGCGCGGCGAATCCTCTTCGCCCGAGGCCATGAAACAAATAGCGAAATCGGCGATGTCGGCATGGCTGATGAAATGCTTGGTGCCGTTGAGCACCCAGTCCGAGCCGTCCTGCACGGCGGTCGCCTTCATGCCGCGCAGGTCGGAGCCGGCGCCGGGCTCCGTCATCGCCAGGCAGTCCCACTTCTCGCCGCGGATGCAGGGGAAGAGATATTTCTCGCGCTGCTCCGGCGTGCCGGCGAGCAGGATGTTGGAGGGCCGCGCCACGCAGGTCCAGTGCAGCGCGTAATTGGCACGGCCAAGCTCCTTCTCGTAGAGCAGCCAGCTCACCGTATCGAGGCCCGCGCCGCCGACATCGGCCGGCATGTTGGCGGCATAGAGGCCGGCCGCGATCGCCTTGGCCTTCAATTCGTCGATCAACTCGCGGCGCAGCTCGCCGGTGCGCTCCACCTCGCGCTCATGCGGATAAAGCTCGTTCTCGACGAAGGCACGCGTCGTCTCGACGATGAGCTTTTGCTCTTCCGATAAACCGAAATGCATGGCTCAGCCCTTCTTCTTGCTCTTCTTCGCCTTGTCAGTTTTGGCGGGCTTGTCAGCCTTTGCCGGCTTTGCGGCCTTCTTCGCCGGCTTGGTGGCCTTGGCCTTTCCGGGCTTGGCGGGGGTCGGCTTCTTCGCCGCCAGCTTGGCGAGCTGCCTTGTATAATCCTTGTGCAGCGCGCCGGCGCCCCAGCCCTTGCCCTTGTTCTGCTTCGACAGCGCTTCCATGATCGCGACCAGATTGTCGTCGCGGATCATCTCCAACTCGCGGATCGACAGGCCATTCGCCTGCTCGTCGGATTGCGTGGCAATCAGGTCGACCAGCTCGTCGTTGAACTCCGGCACGTCCATCAGCTTGGTCCATGGCCATTTCAGGCAGGGCCCGAACTGCGCCATGAAGTGGCGCATGCCGGCCTCACCGCCGGCAACGCGATAGACCTGGAACATGCCCATCTGCGCCCAGCGCAGGCCGAAGGAGTAACGCATGATGTCGTCGAGTTCCTCGACGGTGCAGATGCCGTCCTTGACCAGCCACAGCGCCTCGCGCCAGGCCGCTTCCAAGAGGCGGTCGCCGACGAAAGCCTCGATCTCCTTGCGCACCACCACCGGCTTCATGCCGATCGAGGCGTAGAGTTCCCTGGCGACCTCGATCGCCTCCGGAAAAGTCTGCTGGCCGCCGACGATCTCGACCAGCGGCAGCAGATAGACCGGGTTGAACGGGTGGCCGACCACCAGCCGCTCCGGATGCTTCTTCATCGCCACCTGCATGTCGGTCGGCTTGATGCCGGAGGTCGAGGAACCGACGATGGCATTGGCCGGCGCATGCAAGTCGATCTCGGCCAGCACCTTGTGCTTGAGATCGAGCCGCTCGGGCACGCTCTCCTGGATGAAGTCGGCATCGGCGACCGCCTCGGCGATCGTCTTGGCGAAGGTGAGCTTGCCTTCCCTGGGCAAGCCGCCGGGCAGCATCTGCTTATAGGCGCGCCGCGCGCCCTTCATCACTTCGCTCACCTTGCGCGACGCCTCGGGATCCGGATCGAAGATCGACACGTCGATGCCGTTCAAGAGCAGCCGCGCCACCCAGCCGGCGCCGATGACGCCGCCGCCGATGGCGGCCGCCTTGTTAATGATGCTCATGCTCAGGCTCCGGTTCTTGTCTTGGCCGTTTCGGAATTTGTGAGAGGAACCCGCTCGCCGGCGCGGATCACCGCCGGGTCGTAGGCCTTGCGCGCGAAGACTTCGAGCACGAAAGGCCGGAAGAACTCGATCGGCAGCGTCTCGTAGTCGGGATCGAAGCTCGACTGATCCCAGCGCTCACAGAACTGGTCGCAATCGTCGAAATACATATGCCCGGCGAAGCGGTCGCGGGCATGCCGGTTGCCGCCTAGATGATGCGCGTAATAGAGGCGCTGGAAGTCGCCGTGCTTTTCCACCACCCAGGTGCATTGCTCGCGCACGAAAGGCTTCAGGATCGTCGCGGCGTATTCGTCGTGGTTATAGGGCGCGTAAATGTCGCCGATGTCGTGCAGCAGCGCCGAGACGATCCAGTCGATGTCGGCGCCGTCGCGCCAGGCGCGCGTAGCCGCCTGCAGCGAATGGCCGAGCCGGGTGATCTTGTAGCCGGAAAGGCCCTCGTCGAGCTGCACGAGCGCATCGAGCAGCCGGTCGCCGGTCCTGGCGGCATAGTCGATCTCATGGGCGGTCAGGAATTCGTAGTCTTGCCTGTCGCCATCCTTCATCGCGGTGAATTTGACGGTGGTCATATCCGACTCCCCAAATCACGCTGCGACGGGGGCCCGCTTGGTGAGGTTGAGCTTCTTGCGCACTTCCTCCGGCCCGAGCACGCTCGCGCCGAGATTGGTGACAATGCTCGCGGCACGTTCGACGAGCTGCGCGTTGGTCGCCAGCACACCCTTGTCGAGCCAGAGATTGTCTTCCAGGCCGACGCGGACATTGCCGCCGGCAAGCACCGCCGCCGCCACATAGGCCATCTGGTTGCGGCCGATCGAGAAGGCCGACCAGTTCCAGGTCGACGGCACGTTGTTGACCATCGCCATGAAGGTGTTGAGGTCGTCCGGCGCGCCCCACGGCACGCCCATGCAGAGCTGCACCAGCGCGTCAGGCTTCAGCACCTGTTCCTCGACCAACTGCTTGGCGAACCACAGATGCCCGGTATCGAAGGCCTCGATCTCCGGCTTGACGCCGAGCGCCGTCATCATGCCGCCCATGGCGCGCAGCATGCCGGGCGTGTTGGTCATGACGTAATCGGCCTCGGCAAAGTTCATCGTGCCGCAATCCAGCGTGCAGATCTCCGGCAGGCACTGGCGCACATGCTCCATGCGGTTGGTGGCGCCGCCCATGTCGGTACCCCTTTCGTTGAGCGGAAGCGGCGCTTCCGGCGAGCCGAACACCATGTCGCCGCCCATGCCGGCGGTGAGGTTCAGCACCACGTCGACATTCGCCTCGCGGATGCGCTCGGTGACTTCGCGGTAGAGATGCACGTCGCGCCTGGGCTTGCCGGTTTCCGGGTCGCGCACATGGCAATGGACGATCGCGGCGCCCGCCTTGGCGGCCTCGATCGCCGAATCGGCAATCTGCTTGGGCGAGCGCGGCACATGCGGGCTGCGGTCCTGCGTGCCGCCGGAGCCGGTCACGGCACAGGTAATGAAGACCTCACGGTTCATCGCGAGCGGCATGGTCTTTCCTCCCAAATTCGATCAGCCATGCATGTCGCCCAAAAGTGGGAACCGGTTTTGGGATAACGACATGCACCGAAACTACTCCAAGAATGACTCACTTGCCGGAAACTGTTTTGCGTTTTACGAAGCTGTCATGACTAAAAGCGAAAAGCCGACCATCTTTCGGCCCGAGCGCGAGCCGCTCAAGGTGACGTTCCTGGTGTTCTCGGGCTCGTCGATCATGTGCGTGGCATCGGCGGTCGATCCGCTGCGCGCGGCGAACCGCATTTCCGGCGAGATGCTGTTCGACTTCAAGCTGGTCTCGGTCACAGGCGAAGCGCCGGTCACCACGTGCAGCCTGCCAGTGGCAGTCAGCGGCCGCTTCGATGCCGCCGAGCCGACCGACATGCTGGTCGTCGTCGCCGGCTTCGGCACGCAAAACTACGCCACGTCGGCGCTGCTTGCCGGCCTGCGCCGTGCGGCGCGCGCGGCCCGCGCATGCGGCGGTGTCGAGGCCGGCACCTGGCTGGTGGCGCGCGCCGGCCTGCTCGAAGGCCGCAGCGCCACCACCCATTGGGAAGACATGGAGGATTTCTCCGCCGCTTTTCCCGGCGTCGACGTGCGGCCGGACCGTTACGTCATCGACGGGCCGGTCTTCACCTCCGGCGGCGCGTCGCCGACCTTCGACCTGATGCTGCATCTGGTTCGAACCCGGCTCGGCATGGCCGCCGCGCTCGATGTGGCGAGCGTCTTCATCTACGACCAGGCGCGCGCCGCGACCGACGCGCAGCCGCTGGTCTCGCTCGGCCGGCTCGACGGCTATGATCCCCGGCTGGCGCAAGCGATCCGGCTGATGGAAGCGCATGTCGACGAGCCGCTGACCATCGACGCGGTCGCAAAGCGCGCCGGCGTGACGGCGCGAACGCTGGAGAGCATTTTCCGCAAGTCGATCGGCGAGACGCCCGGCGCCTATTATCTGCGGCTGCGCCTCAGCGCCGCGCGGCGCCTGGTGGTCGACACGCGCATCGCCATGGCCGACATTGCCGGGCGTACCGGCTTTTCCTCCGCAGCGGCATTCTCCAGGGCGTTTTCCAGGGCTTTCGACGAGGCGCCGGTCAGGCTGCGGCGCGGCTGATTATCCAGTCGGTCGCCGCCGCAAGATCGTCGATAACAGCCGTGGGCGCCGGATCGACGCGTGTTTCGTCATTCGGGCGGTATTTGCCGGTACGCACCAGCAGCGCCGCGCCGACCCCGGCGCTGAGCGCGCCGGCGACATCGCTCTCGGCATCGTCGCCGATCATTACCGCATCGGCCGCCGGACAGTTCAGACCGGCAAGCGCCGAGAGGAAGAAGTCCGGCGACGGCTTGCCGAGTACGACAGGGCTTCGCCCGCTGGCGAATTCGAGCGCCGCGACGAAGGCGCCGGCGTCGAGGCTGAGCAGGCCGTCGCTATCCTTGAAGGTACGGTTGACGGCAAGCGCCAGGAAATCGGCGCCGGCAACGAGTTCGCGGAAGGCGCGGTTGAGACTGGCATGATCGAAGGCCTCGCCGGCATCGCCGACGACGACAGCGCGCCCGCTGCCGCCCTTCAGTCCGGAAAACTCGACCTCCAAATCGGGATGGACCAGCAAATGCGGCCGGCGGCCATGCCTGCGCAGCCATTCGACGGCGGCGCGCGCCGGCGTCAGCAATTCTTCGTCGGCAACCTCAATGCCCATGGCGGCAAGTTGCGCGATGATTGCGCTGCGTGATGAGCGTGTCGTGTTGCTGACGAAACGGAGCAACAGGCCTGCGTTGCGCAGGCGCTCGACGGCTGCCGCAGCGCCTGCTATCGGGGTGCCGCCGTCGTAGACGACACCCAGAAGGTCGAGCAGCACCGCGCGTATCATCTGTTAAGGATGGAGAAACAGTCTCCGTTCGTCAAACCAAGGAAGAATCAGGCCTTGAAACAGGCCATGGAAGAATCAGGCGGCGTCGCGGCCTTCACGAACAATGCGCGAGCGCATGCTCTTGGCCAGCGCCGTCTCCAACCGCGCGGCGACCGCGCGATCCCATTCGTTTGTCTTGCGGCCGCCGTCTTTCGAATGCGGCAGCGCCATCAGCCGATCGATGATCGAACCAGCCTCGCCGGGCGAGAGCAGGGCGTCGATTTCGCGTTCGTGCTGCATACGTTTCGCCTCCTTCTGTCCTTCCCGCCACATGGCCACACTATACGAAGTCCGTGACGGCTGTTTGAAGGCAAGAGCGGGGCGATTGAGGGGCAGCGCGGGGCAAAACCTTGTCGTCGGTCTCAGCCCCGCGCGGAATGCAATTTCAGGCTCGGCGGCTCCACATCGGGGTGCCACAAGACGCCTCAGACATACCTGTTGACGATGTTCTCCAGCAGTTCCTGCCGGCCGGAGCGCGGCTGCGGCTCGATCTTTTTCTTCACCACGCGCTCGGCGATCTCTTCAAGCGTGCGCTTGCCCGAAAGCATTGCCTTGCCCTCGGCCGTGTTCCAGCCGGCATAGCGCTCGGCGAGCGGCCCGGACAGCGCCTTGTCCTCGATCATCTTCGCCGCCGCCTTGAGGCCCCGCGCGCACGCGTCCATGCCGCCTATATGGCCGATCAGCAGGTCTTCCGGGTCGAGCGACTGGCGCCGCAGCTTGGCGTCGAAATTGGTGCCGCCGGTCTTGAAGCCGCCGCCCTGCAGGATCTGGTAGTAGGCCAACGCCATTTCCGGCACATTGTTGGGGAACTGGTCGGTGTCCCAGCCGGACTGGTAATCGTTGCGATTCATGTCGATCGAGCCGAAGATACCGAGCGCATTGGCCAAGGCCAGTTCGTGCTCGAAGGAATGGCCGGCGAGAATCGCGTGGCCCTGCTCGATGTTGAGCTTGACCTCCTTCTCCAGCCCGAAACGCTTGAGGAAGCCGTAGACGGTCGCGACATCGTAATCATACTGGTGTTTTGTCGGCTCCTGCGGCTTCGGCTCGATCAGGATCGTGCCCTTGAAGCCTATTTTGTGCTTGTAGTCGACGACGAGGTTGAGGAAGCGGCCGGCCTGCTCCTGCTCGCGCGCAAGATCGGTGTTGAGCAACGTCTCATAGCCTTCGCGCCCGCCCCACAGCACGTAGTTCTCGCCCTTCAGCCGCTTGGTGACGTCGATGCAACTCTTCACCGTCGCCGCCGCATAGGCGAATACGTCCGGATCGGGATTGGTGGCAGCGCCCGCCATGAAGCGGCGGTTCGAGAACAGGTTCGCCGTGCCCCACAGCAGCTTGACGCCGGTCTGCTTCATCTTGGCCGAAAAATAGTCGGCGATCTCGTCGAGGCGCGCGGCGCTCTCCGAAAAGTCCTTGCCCTCAGGGCGGACATCGGCGTCGTGGAAGCAGAAATAGGACGCGCCGAGCAGCGAGAACATCTCGAAGGCGACATCGGCCTTGAGCTTCGCCAACTCCATCGTGTCGACGCCGCCGGCCTTGGCGAACCACGGGCGGTCGAAGGTCTGGCCGCCGAACGGATCGCCGCCCTGCCAGGCAAAGGAATGCCAGTAGGCGACGGCGAAGCGCAGATGGTCTTCCAGCCGCTTGCCGGCCACCACTTCGTCCGGGTTGTAGAACCGGTAGGCGAGCGGATTGGTCGAATCCGGCCCCTCATACTTGATCTTCTTGATGTCGCCGAAAAAGCCGCTGCTCATGGTTTCCTTCCTCTCCAAGTGCTTCCGCCCGATTACCTCAGGCGTAATTGGTTTCGCTCTTTCCTTGGGCGAAAAACGTCATGTCGAAACAATCCAACGAAGGATGAAGACAATGACCGACCTCAACACGATCGCCCGCAACTACATCACCGCCTGGAACGAGAGCGATGCGGCGCGCCGCAAGGCCTTGCTCGAGGCAGCCTTCACCAGCGACGTCAGCTATCGCGACCCGGTCATGCAGGGCGATGGCCATGCGGGCATCGCCGCGCTGATCGACGGCGTCCAGCAGCGCTTCGCCGGCTTCCGCTTCTCGCTGAAGGGTGAGCCGGACGGGTTCGCCGACCGCATCCGCTTCTCGTGGAATCTGGGACCCGAAGGCACAGAATCCGTCATCGAGGGCACCGACATCGGCGTCATCGAGAACGGCCGCCTGAAGAGCGTCACCGGCTTCCTCGACAAGGTGCCGGCGCAGTGAGGCTTGGCGGTTAAGGTAGGCGCGAGGCACCCCCCTCTGGCCTGCCGGCCATCTCTCCCTCAAGGGGGGAGATTGACTGTCACGCGGACCTTCGCCAATCGCCAGCACTGAAAAAAGCGCAACGGCGCCGAAGCTGCCAATCTCCCCCCTTGAGGGGGAGATGCCCGGCAGGGCAGAGGGGAGTGCCTCGCGCCCACTCATGTGACTACAGGGTGCCTCGCGCCCGCTCACGCGGTCACGCTCCGGATCGCCGGATAGAGCGCTCTGTACCGCTGATAGGCGTCGGCGAAGGCGCCGCCGAGGCCGGCGTCCGGATCGATCGTGACGTCGGTCGCCGGCGCGGTGCAGACGGCAAGCGGATCGGCACCTGTCGCGGCGATCAGGCCGAGCCGAGCCGCGCCGAAGGCGGCACCGAAATCGCCGTCGGCGGGAAGGTCGACCGGCACCTGCAGCGCGGTGGCGATCGCCTTCAGCCAGTAGCGCGAGCGTGAGCCGCCACCGATCGCTGTCACTCGGGTCAGCGTCGTGCCGGCCGTCTTCAGCGCTTCCAGGCTGTCGCGGAAGGCAAACGCCACGCCTTCGAGCACGGCCTGCGTCAGCGCGGCCCGGCTCGATTGATGGGCGAGGCCGGTGAACGAGCCGCGGATGGCGGAATCATTGTGCGGCGTGCGCTCGCCGGAGAGATAGGGCAGGAAGGTAACGCCTGTCGGCGCCTCGAGCGTGTCGCCGAGCTCGCCGGTCAGGTCGCCGGCGCTTCTTCCGGTGATTTCCGACAGCCAGTTGAGCGAATCGGTGGCCGACAGGATGACGCCCATCTGGTGCCAGGTGGCGGGCAGCGCATGGCAGAAGGTGTGCACCGCGCTTTCCGGATTGGGCAGGTAGGAAGCGTTTGCGGCAAACAGCACGCCCGACGTGCCGAGCGAGACGAAAGCGTGGCCGGCGCGAACCGTGCCCATGCCGCAGGCCGATGCCGCGTTGTCGCCGGCGCCGCCGGCAACCGGGATGCCGGCCGCAATGCCCCATTTCGAGGCGAGCTCGCCGCGCAGGGCGCCGGCCTTCGCCGTGCCTTCGGTGAGCGACGGCATCTGTCTTTCGTCGAGCGATGTTGCAGCGAGCAGTTCGGAGGACCAGCGCCGCTTGCCGACGTCGAGCCAGGACGTGCCGGCCGAATCCGACATTTCCGAAATGTGCTCGCCGGTCAGCCAGAGCCGCAAGAAATCCTTGGGCAGAAGCACCCTGGCCACCTTGGCGAAGATTGCCGGTTCGTTGTTCTTCACCCATGCAAGCTTCGGCGCCGTGAAGCCCGGGAACACGATGTTGCCGGTGAGCTTGCGGAAGCGCGGGTCGGCGTCGAGCGCTGCAGCCTCGACATGGCTGCGCGTGTCGTTCCACAGGATGCAGGGGCGCAGCACCTTGTCCGAGGCGTCGAGCAAGGTCGCGCCATGCATCTGGCCGGAAAGGCCGATGCCCTTGACGGCCGCGAGTTCCCTCGGATGGGAAGCTTGGAGCTCGGCAATCGCCGTCTCGCAGCACTCGATCCAATGCGCGGGGTCCTGTTCGGACCAGCCGGGATGCGGGCGCGAGACGTCGAGCGAGCCATGGCCGGAGCCGATCACCTTCTGCCCGGCATCGATCAGCAGCGCCTTGACGCCCGAGGTGCCCAGGTCGAGGCCGAGATACATGATTTCCTCCCACTGCCATTAATTTTTTCGGATCTCGAAAAAATCTGGCTTGGCCAGTTCTTATGACAAGATCCGCCTCGGGTCAATTCTCCGACAAATCGGCCGCGCTTCGCGAGAACAGCGCCGACAGCGGGCTCTCGGGCCGCGCCAGCTGGCGCTCGGCGGCCAACGCCCGGGCCAGTGCGCCATCACCGGCGCGAAGCGCGGCCTCGATTAGCGTCAGGTCGATCACGTCGCGCTGCGCGTGGCTGCCGCCGAAGCGATGGGCAATCGAGCGGATCGGCCGGATCAGGCGCGCCGCTTCGTCATAGTTGCCCGCGCCGAATGCCTTGACGGCAAGCGTCAGCGGGTGGCCGACGTCGCGGGTAAAGGCGGCATTGTCATCGCTGTCATCCATCGCTTCGCGTTGCGCTTCGAGCAAGGTCCGCGCCGGCGCCTCCAGCCCCGCGCCGACAAAGGCCATCATCGCATGCGCGTCGTTGAAGGCGTAATTGCCGGCGGCGGCCTTCGGCATCCAGTTCGCGGCAAGTGCTGCCCAGCGGTCGCCGACATCGACGTGGCCGAGATGCAGGCGCCACAGGATCGCCGAGGCATCGACCATGTTGAGCGCCAATGTCGAGCGGTCGCCGTAGATCGGCCCGTCATAGAGCTTGAGCACCTCGTCAGTCTCGCCGAGGTCGTAGTGGAACAGCGCCAGATGCCACCAATTGTGGATCTTGAGGAAGCTGTCCTTCGTCCACGCCTGCGGGTTGGCGCGCATCCAGGCGATGCCGTCTCTTTGCCGGCTTTGCATCTCCATGACATGTGCGACCGCGTGCTGCGCCCAGCCGTCGCGCGGCTCGATCGCGATCGCCTGCCGGCCGAAGGATTCTGCGCGGGCATAGTCGCCCATCTCCTCCAGCCCGAAGGCCTGCATGCCGAGAACGGCATGGTAGCCCGGCATCCCCCTTTTCCAGGCCGGCAGCGCCCGGCCGATGCGGTCGCGCAGCATGCGGGCATTGCCGGTGAAGAAGTCGATCTGGTGTCCGACCTGCAGTGCAAGCCCGTCGAGCGGATTGTCGATCGCGATATCCTCGAGGATGCGGGCGGCCTCATGCCAACGGCCCTCGGCGAGATGGCCGAGGGCGGACACATGCGCCTGTTCGCGCGTTGTGCCGGCCAGCGGCAGCGCTGCTTGGTGGCAGGATCGGGCAACCGCCGTTGCCTCCCGCTCGGTGGCGAGACCGAACAGATAGCCCTTGAACACATGCGCCATGACGAAGCCTGGATCGTCGGCGATGGCGCTGTCGACGGAAGCGACCGGGTCGCCGATGAAGCACTGCAGTTCGTGCACGGCCCGGCCGTAGGACGAAAAACCGGTGTCGGTCGCGCCTGAATAGGTCAGACCGAATGCGTCCTTCACCGCCATGCCGCGTCCTTCGATGCTACCGTCCTAGTCGAACTGAAGCGATCCTAGAACATCGCACGACGGCCCGCCAACCAGTAAGGACTGGGCTTCGACAATGTTGAGCCGGGCTTGGCCTCAGTTGCTGGAGCGCATCGCCACCGTGGCGATGCCGGCGCCGACCAGCAGTGCCCCGCCGCTGCGGTTGAAGATGCGGACCGCCTTCGGGTTGCGCACGATCGCGCGGGCCCTGGATGCCACCAGCGCATAGCCGAAGGCGTTGCTGAAGGCGAGCGCCAGGAAGGTCGTCTCGAAGATAAGCATCTGCGTCCAGAAATCGGCGTGCCGGTCGAGGAACTGCGGCAGGAAGGCGACGAAGAAGGTGATGCTCTTGGGGTTGAGCGCGGTGACCAGCCAGGCATGCGCCATCATCCTTGCCGCCGACACCGCGTCGGTGCGGGATTCCGCCTTCAGCGCGCCGCCGGCGCGGAAGAGTTTTATGCCGAGATAGATAAGATAGCCGGCGCCGATCACCTTAAGGATGGTGAACACGGTGGCCGAAGCCGCGAGCAGCGCGCCGATGCCGAGCATCGACAGCGTCATGGCGGTGAAGTCGCCGAGCGCGACGCCGACCGCCATGGGCAGCGCAGTGCGCCAGCCCTGGCCCAGCGCATAGGAGACGACCAGGAGGATCGTCGGACCCGGGATGACGAGAAGAATGGTGGAGGCGGCGGCAAAGGCAGCCCAGTTTTCGAAGGACATTTCCTACTCCTTGAGCGCAAAGAACAGGATAAATCCTGGGGTCGTCGCGATTGTAAAGAGGGCAATCGGGAAATCTTCGGCGCCGGCCTGGCGCCTTCTTTCGGCGAAGTAACGGGCTGTTAGGGTTAAGCCCGACCTTCGGCCTTTCACGCTTTTTCAACCATGAATGCTGAAAATGCCCGCCATTCGGCCGGACCGTGCTTCCCGCCGACAGCGTAGGGTCTGGTGCATGCGCGAGTTGCCGCAAAGTCTGACGCCGCCTTCGAACGGCGACACAATCGAAACCGAAATTCCGCTTTCCCGCCGCGCCATGCTTTCCGGCATGGGCGCCATGGCGCTGCTCGGCATCGCCGGCTGCAGCACCACCGAGACGCTCGATCTGCCGCAATTGCAGCTCGACGATACGGTGACAGGTTCCGTCCACCCGATGCGCCCGGCGATCAGCGTCGACAAGAACATCACCGGCCCGGACGTGATGTATGCTTCCCTCACCGATGGTGGCTTCCAGGTGCCTGTGGTGCCATGGCAGAAGGTCAAGCCGGAGTTCCGCCGCCAGATCGTGGTCGACAAGACCGGCGAGGCGCCCGGCACCATCGTCGTCCATCTCAAGGAACGCATGCTCTATCTGGTCCAGCCGGGCGGCGATGCCATCCGCTATGGCGTCGGCATCGGTAAGGACGGTTTCCGCTGGTCGGGTCGCGCCAACATCCAGTATGGCCGCGAATGGCCGGTCTGGACGCCGCCGCCGGAAATGATCCAGCGCAAGCCGGAACTGGTGAAATGGCAGGGCGGCCAGCCCGGCGGCCTTACCAATCCGCTCGGCGCCCGCGCGCTCTACATCTACCAGGACGGCAAGGACACCGGTTACCGCATCCACGGCTCGCCGGAATGGTGGAGCATCGGGCAGGCGATGTCGTCGGGCTGCGTGCGCCTGATCAACCAGGATATCATCGACCTCTATAACCGCGTCTCGAAGAAGAACCCGGTCGTCGTCGTCTGATTCGCGCCGACCTTCTTCTGATGCGTGCCGTTATCCCAAAACCGCTCCACACTTTTGGGCGGCACGCGTGAGTTTCTTCCGTTGCGCGATGCCGCAAGACAGGCGAAGGTGCCGTGAAAACCCTCGCCCGGGAGAAGAAGATCATGGCCGGAACTTTCGTCATCGCGCAGGGCGGCGGCCCGACCGCCGTCATCAACCAGACGGTCGTCGGCGCCACGCTGGAGATCCGCAAGCGCCACCCCGGCGCCAAGGTGCTGGGCTCGATCCATGGCGTGCGCGGCATCCGCGACGGCAACTATGTCGATCTCTCCGCCATCCCTGAGGACCAGCTGCGGCTGATCGCCGGCACGCCGAGCGCCGCCCTCGGTTCGACCCGCGACAAGCCTGACGCCGCCTATTGCGAGGTCATCCTCAACGGACTGAAGAAGGCCGGCGCCGATGCCTTCATCTATATCGGCGGCAACGACACCTCAGGCACCCAGCAAATCCTGACCGATGCCGCAGGCGGCACGATGGCTTTCGTGCATGCGCCGAAGACCATCGACAACGACCTCGAGGAGAACGACCACACGCCGGGCTTCATTTCGGCCGCCGAATTCGTCGCCGGTGCCTTCCTCTCCGTCGATCTCGATTTCCGCGCGCTGCCCGGCATCTATGTCGGCATCGTCATGGGCCGGCATGCCGGCTTCCTGACCGCCGCCGCGGCCGCCTGGCAGCTCGATCCCGACAGCGGCCCGCATCTCGTCTATGTGCCGGAGCGGCCCTTTTCCGCCGAACGCTTCATCGACGATGTCCGCAAGACGCTCGACCGCCACAAGCGCTGCATCGTCGCCGTCTCGGAAGGCGTCAGCACCGCCGACGGCAAGGCGCTGGTCGAAAGCCTGGTGCCGCCCGAAAAGCTCGAGCGCGACCAGCACGGCAACGTCAAATTGTCGGGCAGCGACCTGCCGGCGGCGCTCGAGCGCGCGCTGGCCGAAGGCCTGCCGGGCAAGCGGGCGCGTGTCGATGCGTTGGGTTACATGCCGCGCGGCTATGTCGGCGCCATCAGCGCCGTCGACGCCGAGGAAGCCTTCGATGCCGGCGCCTTCGCAGTTGCCGTCGCCGAGGAAGGCGGCGGCTCGGTGGCGCTGCAATTCGATGGAACGAAGACCGTACTGAAGAAGGTGCCGCTCAAGGCGGTCGCCGGCAAGACGCGTCACATGCCGGACGATTTCATGAAGCCCGACGTCAATCAGCTGTCAGAGGCCGGCATGGCCTATCTGAAGCGGCTGGTGCCGGAAAAGTACAAGGTCGGAAAGCCCTTCGTCTGATGGGCGAGCTTGCGGTGGGCGACTGGTTCGGCAAGGCCATTGTCGATACCAGGACGACGATGCTGACCGAGCCGTTCGTGCATGATTTCGTGCGCGCCAACATTTGGCATTTGAAGGGCCGGGACGCCGACCTGCTGGTCGACACCGGCATGGGCATCTGCCCGCTGGCGCCTGAGATCGACATGCCGGCGGGGAAGCCGCTGATTGTCGTCGCCACCCATATCCATCTCGACCATGTCGGGTCGCTGCATGAGTTCCCGTTGCGCATGGGGCCTGGGATCAGCGCGGCGCAGTTTGACAGCATGGATGATGCCGTCACCTACGCCTACATGTTCCACAATCTCGACGGTGCGGTGTCCAAATTGCCGGCGTCCGACTGGAAGGCGAGTGACTACCGGATTCCGTCGGCGCCGCTGACCCGCGCGCTCGACGAGGGCGATGTGGTCGATCTCGGCGACCGAAAATTTCGCGTCCTGCATCTGCCGGGACATTCGCCGGATTCGATCGCGCTTTTCGACGAGGCCGACGGCCTGTTCTTCGCCGGCGACGCCATCTATGACGGCATGCTGATCGACGATCTGCCGGATTCGGACCGTGCTGCCTATTGCCGCACCATGCAGCGGCTGCTCGACCTGCCGATACGCATCGGCCATGGCGGCCATGGCCCGAGTTTCAACGGCCAGCGCATGCGTGAGATCGCCTCCGCCTATCTGCGCCGGAGAGAGCGCTTCGTGAGCGCTCTCTGAATTAAATCTTCGTAAGGTCGCCTCAAAACCCTAATTCGGGCCATTCCGCACCCTAGATGCATGGCTGTCGATCCGGCCGGCTGTTCTGCGTGGCGAGACAGGCAATCCCGGTCGTCGACACGCCGACGGGTGCGTCCCTGGAAAAACCCGCGGCGCCAGATCAACTCTCGCCCGGACAGAACGACCATGTCACCTATCAGCATTCTTCGCAGACATCGCGTCGCGGCCCTGCTGGGCGCTGCGCTGATCATCTCTCCCGTTGTGGTCTCCTTTGCGCAAAACACCGGCAATGCCGGCCTGAGCAACGTGGTCGCCACGACACAGACGCCGGTCGCCGGCATCACCGCCCCGAACGGCTCGTTCGCGCCGGTTGTCGCCACCGCCAAGCCGGCCGTCGTCACGGTAACCACCGTGATGAAGGCGCAGGCCGGCCCAACGGGCGACGGCTCGCCCTTCGACGGCAATTCGCCCTTCGACCAGTATTTCCAGCAGTTCTTCGGCGACCAGGGCATGCCGATGCCGAAGACGCCACCGCAGCAGCAATCGCCGCGGCAGGAGGCTTTGGGCTCCGGCTTTATCGTCGGCGCGGACGGCACCATCGTTACCAACAACCACGTCGTCGACGGCGCGACCTCGATCAAGGTGACGCTGGACGACGGCACCGAGCTTCCCGCCAAGCTCGTCGGCCACGACGCCAAGAACGATCTGGCGGTGCTTAAGATCAAGGCGAGCAAGTCGCTGCCGACCGTCAAATGGGGCGATTCCGACAAGCTGATGACCGGCGACCAGGTGCTGGCGATAGGCAATCCGTTCGGCATCGGCACCACGGTCTCCGCCGGCATCGTCTCGGCACGCGGCCGCGACCTGCATAGCGGGCCGTTCGACGATTTCATCCAGATCGACGCGCCGATCAACCACGGCAATTCCGGCGGGCCGCTGGTCGACGTCAGCGGCAATGTCGTCGGTATCGACACCGCGATCTTTTCGCCCAATGGCGGCAGCGTCGGCGTCGGCTTCGCCATCCCGTCGAACCAGGCCCAAAAGGTCGTCGCCAAGCTGATGAAGGGCGGCGATATCGAATACGGCTATCTCGGCGTGCAGATCCAGCCTGTCACCCAGGATGTCGCCAGCGCCATCGGCCTCGATCATCCGGGCGGCGCGCTGGTCGCCCAGGTCACCGACGGGTCGCCGGCGGCCAAGGCCGGCATCGAGACCGGAGACGTGATCACCGGCTTCGGCGGCCAGGAGATCAAGGATCCGAAGGACCTGTCGCGCGCCGTCGCCGATGTCTCGCCAGGCGCCAAGGAGACGCTGAGTGTCTGGCGCAACGGCAAGGCCATGCAGATCTCCGCCGATGTCGGCCGCAACACCGAAGACGCGCAGACCGCTTCCAACGGCGAGGAGGGCAAGCCGTCCACCGAACAGGGTTTGCGCGTGCCGTCGCTTGGTCTTGGCCTGACCGACATCACGCCCGACATCCGCCAGCAGCTGAACCTTACCGACAACCAGCGCGGCGCCGTGGTCGAACGTGTCAACCCGGACAAGGCGGCTTCGTCCGCCGGCATCGAGCCGGGCGATGTCATCGTCGCCGTCGACCGCACGCCGGTAAAAAGCGCCAGGCAGGCAAACCAGGCGATCGCCGAGGCCGGCAAGTCCGGCAAGAAGTCGGTGCTGCTGCTGGTCGATCGCGGCGACGCGCAGATCTTCGTCGCCGTGCCTTTCGCCGCCGGCTGACAAACACAAGGACCTGCCGGTACGCCGGCAGGTCCTTCCCGAGATTTCTGTTGCCCGCCGGGGCGTCTTCGAGAACAGTGCCGGGATCGATCAAACCAATTGCGAGTGGTATCTCGATGGTTACCCGAGGCTTCTTTTCCGGACGGCGTCCTCCCTCGGACACCGATGCGCGCATCCCGCCGGGGCAATATCTGGAACAGGGTTTTCCGGTTCTCTCGGCAGGGCCTACCCCGCGCGTGCGCACCGAGGACTGGTCCTTCACGCTCAAGCACGGGCCGCGCCCGATCAAGAAGTGGAACTGGGCCGAATTCAACGCCCTGCCTCAGGGCAAGATGACCCGCGACATCCATTGCGTGACGGCCTGGACCAAGTTCAACACGCCCTGGCAGGGTGTGCTGATCGACGACGTTCTTGCCGATGCCGGCATCGAGCCGCCGACCGCCTTCACGCTGGCGCTGTCCTTCGACGGCTATTCAACCAATGTGCCGACCAAGGACCTCGTCACCGGCAAGGCGATGGTGGCGCTGCTTTACGAGGGCAAGCCGATAACCCCCGATCATGGCGGGCCGGCGCGGCTTTTGGTGCCGCATCTCTATTTCTGGAAGTCGGCCAAATGGGTGAACGGGCTGCAGTTCACTGAGCGCGACGAGCCGGGTTTCTGGGAGCTGCGCGGCTATCACATGTATGGCGACCCTTGGCGCGAGCAACGCTATTCAAGCGATCCGTGAGGGGCGATCCATGAGGGGCGATCTGTGAGGGGCGACCCATGAGCGCCGAGGCGCGGCCGCAATCGCCGTGGCAGGCGGCCACGATCACCCGCATCGAAAAGCGCACGCCGCGCGTCACCAGCTTCTGGTTCCAGCCGTCGCGGCCATTCGTCCATCTGGCGGGGCAGCATGTCGACATCAGGCTGACGGCGCCGGATGGCTATCAGGCGCGCCGGTCCTATTCCATCGCCTCCGCGCCGGAGGCAGGCGCGGGTATCGAGCTGGCGATCGAGCGGCTCGACGATGGCGAGGTTTCGCCTTTCTTCCACGATGTGGCGGAGGTGGGCGACGAGATCGAATTGCGCGGACCGCTTGGCGGCCACTTCATCTGGGAGGCGAGCGACGCCGGGCCGATCCTTCTGGTCGGCGGCGGTTCCGGCGTGGTGCCGCTGATGGCGATGGTGCGCCACCGCACCTTGCAAAAATCGGCTGCGCCGATCGCGCTGGTGTTTTCGGCCAGGGTCTGGGACGAGGTGATCTTCCGCGACGAATTGATCGGTCTTGACGACCGCCGCGACGGCTTCGATCTGGTGCTCACGCTGACGCGCGAGCAGGCTCGGCGCCCGGCCGACTATTCCCGGCGCGTCGATGCCCATATGATGGGCCAAGCCATGGAGCGGCTGCCGAAGGCGCCCAGGCTCGCCTATGTCTGCGGCTCGAACGCGTTCGTGTCGGCCGCCACTGAGGCCCTGATCGATGCCGGCGTTCCGGCAGGGCTCATCCGCACCGAGCGCTACGGCGTTTGAACGCTCGCCGTCTCAGCCCGCTCTGCGCGCCAGAACATATCGGACTCCACCTGCTTCAGCCGGCCATCCCGGAACGCCGATTTCTCCCTCCTTGGCCGCAACCGGCGACGCTTCCGAATCGGGTCCCGATCAGCCTCGAAATGGTTAACGGTATCGAAAAGTGACTATTAGGAGATTCTAAAATCGAACCGAACGGTTCGTTTCTGTTGACGGTGCGTGCAAGATGGGGTGAACATTGGCAGTCGGATACGTTTGGTGAGCCAAACGACGGAATGAGCTAAGCCAATGATTTTACCAAGGAAAAATCCTCAACTAGGAACCGATGGTACAATTTCAAGGTGTGGATTCATGGTCCAGCCGGAACAACTTCGTGATTGGAATCCGGCAGTCGGCTTACCCACATCGGCGCTGTCCGAACGACGCGATTTCATTCCCAAGACACGCCGCTAGACGGACGCAAAAACGATACTGGAGTACCAAAAATGAAAAAGATTGTCCTTACTGCCGCCGCCCTTCTGGCCATTTCCGGCAGCGCCTTCGCTGGTAGCGACAACTACGGTTCCAACGGCGCCAATCAGCCGGCTGCCGCGGTCGACACTTCCTACACGGCTTCGGTCAACAAGCCGGAACCGGCTGCCCAGAAGCCTGCTCAGGGCGCCGACCGCAACCTCTTCGGCAACAACTAACTGTCGAAACGCGGCCATGATTCGATGAGGGGCCATGGCCGGCAGAGACGGACGGCGGGGTTGCCCGCCGCCTCCACGGAATTCAGGATATTCAGGAGTACTAAAATGAAGAAGATCGTTCTTGCTGCCGCGGCCGTTTTGGCCCTGTCCAGCGCTGCCTTTGCGGCCAGCGACAACTACGGCTCCAAGGGTGCTGATCAGCCGGCCGCTTCGGTCGACACGACGCGCACTTCATCGGTCGGCTCCGACTCAGCGGTCTACAAGCTGCTGAACTCGTCGGGCGACGTGCACAAGTCGGCCCCGCAAGGCAGCGACCGCAACCTGTTCGGCCGCTAGACCGTGATGGCGTTTCGTTGAATCGCCATCGCGATCTAACTCTTTGCTGGAGCATGATCTTTTTCCGAAAACCGGTTCCCACTTTTCGGGATCATGCTCTAACAGCCGCAAACAGTTGAATGAAAAAGAGCGGCGGGCCAGGCCCGCCGCTCTTTGTTTTGCCGGGTCGCTCCTGAGGGACGAGGAAGACCTCAAGCCGCCTTCGCCTCCTCGCGCTGCAGCGTGAAGGAGTGCCCATTCGCGTCGAAGATATGCAGGTCGCCGGCGCTGGCATTCAGCCGCAAGGTCTCGCCGCGCTTGACCTCGACATTGCCGGGCAGCTTGGCCACCAGCGGCAGGTCGGCGCGGCCGATATCGACATAGACGAGCTGAACCTCGCCGAGCTGCTCGATATAGTCGACTTTGCCTTCGAACAGATAGTCCTGCCCGGTGGCGATCGCGAGATCCTCGGGCCGCACCCCGAAGCTCACCGCCGCGCCGTTCGCCGAGGCCGGCGTCGCGATCGGGACGGTGGCCTTGCGGCCGCCGACATGGCTGACCACGGTCGGGTTGCCGGCCTTCTCGATCTTCGCCGGCAGGATGTTCATCGCCGGCGAGCCGATGAACTGGGCGACGAACAGGTTGCCCGGCCGCTTGTAGAGCTCCATCGGCGTGCCGACCTGCTCGACAACGCCTTCCTTCAAAACGACGATGCGGTCCGCCAGCGTCATCGCCTCGACCTGGTCGTGCGTGACGTAGATCATCGTCGTGTTCGGCATCGATTCCTTCAGCTTTGCGATCTCGATGCGGGTGGCGACGCGCAGCGCCGCGTCGAGGTTCGACAGCGGCTCGTCGAACAGGAACACCTTCGGATTGCGCACGATGGCGCGGCCGATGGCGACGCGCTGGCGCTGACCGCCCGACATCGCCTTGGGCAGGCGGTCGAGATATTTGGTGAGTTGCAGGATCTCGGCCGCCTGGCGCACGCGCTTATCGATCTCGGCCTTGCTTTCCTTGCCGATCTTCATCGAGAAGGCCATGTTGTCGTAGACCGTCATATGCGGATAAAGCGCATAGGACTGGAACACCATGGCGATGCCCCGCATCGACGGCGGCACGTCGTTTACCACCTCGCCGTCGATCTGGAGCACGCCAGACGTGATCTCCTCCAGGCCGGCGATCGACCTCAGCAAGGTCGACTTGCCGCAGCCCGACGGCCCGACAAAGACGATGAATTCGCCCGATTTGATGTCCAGGTCGATGCCGTGGAGAATGTTGAGGTTGCCGTATGATTTCTTCACCTGGTTCAGCGTGACATCGGCCATGGTTTCCTCCTCCCAATGATTGTCTGTTCTAAACTCAGTCGATCCGCCCGAACCAGGCGCCATAGCCGCCGAGGCGGATGGGGCCAGTGCCAGCTTGTCCCGAAAAGCCATGCCCCTGCAAGGCCTGCAGCGAGCCTTTGCCGAGATCGACCTCGGCAGGCCTGCTGCCGAGGTTGAAGACGCAGGCGATGCGCTCGTTGCCTTCGCGTCGCGTGAAGGCGACGGTGTCGCCGTCGCTTTCGATGAAGTCGATGTCGCCCTTGCCCAGCGCCGGATGCTGGCGACGGAAAGCGAGGAAGCGCCGGTAGTGCTCGAGCAGCGAGCTCGCATCGCCCTGCTGCACGTTCACCGCCTGCGAAAGATGCTTGCCCGGCACCGGCAGCCAGGGCTTGGCGCTCGAGAAACCGCCATTCCTGGCCGCCGCTTCCCACACCATCGGCGTGCGGCAGCCGTCGCGGCCCTTGAATTCCGGCCAGAAACGAATGCCGTATGGGTCCTGCAGGTCCTCGAACTTGAGTTCTGCCTCGCCGAGGCCGAGCTCTTCGCCCTGATAGATGCAGACCGAGCCGCGCAGCGACATCAACAGCGCCGAGATCACCTTGAGGTAAGCGGTCGGGTCGGCCTCGTTGGCGGCCCAGCGCGAGGCCACCCGCATCACGTCATGATTGGAGAAGGCCCAGCAGGACCAGCCGTCGCTGGCGACCTGGCCGAACGCTTCCAGCACCGTCCGCACCTTCGCGGCGCTGATCTTTTCAGGTGCCAGGAAGTCGAAGGAATAGCACATATGCACGCGCTTGCCGTCGGCGGTGTAGGCGGCCACCACTTCCAGCCCGCGCTGCGAGTCGCCGACCTCGCCGACGGCGGCCTGCGCCGGATATTCGTCGAGCAGCGCGCGGAAACGCTCGAGAAAACCGAGGTTTTCCGGCCGGCTCTTGTCGTAAATATGGTCCTGGTAGTTGTAGGGGTTGACTGACGGCGCCGTCTGGTCGTTGCGCTCTTCCGGCGGCAGCGGCGGATTGTCCTCCAGCCCCTGGCTGTGGAAGTAGAAATTGATGGTGTCGAGGCGAAAGCCGTCGACGCCGCGCTCCAGCCAGAAGCGCGTGATGTCGAGCAGCGCGTCCTGGACTTCTCCGTTGTGGAAGTTGAGGTCGGGCTGCTCGGCCAGGAAATTGTGCATGTAATATTGCTGGCGGCTGGTGTCCCACTGCCAGGCCGAGCCGCCGAAGATCGACAGCCAGTTGTTGGGCGGCGTGCCGTCGGGCTTGGCATCAGCCCATACATACCAGTCGGCTTTTGGATTGGCGCGGCTCGAGCGGCTTTCCTTGAACCAGGGGTGGATGTCGGCGGTATGCGACAGCACCTCGTCGATCATCACCTTGAGGCCGAGGCGATGCGCTTCCGTCACCAGCGCATCGAAATCGGCGAGCGTGCCGAACATCGGGTCGACGTCGCAATAGTCCGACACGTCGTAGCCGAAATCCTTCATCGGCGATTTGAAGAAGGGCGAGATCCAGATCGCGTCGACGCCGAGCGAGGCGATGTAGGGCAGCCGCCGCACAATGCCTTTCAGGTCGCCGATGCCGTCGCCATTCGAGTCCTGATAGGAACGCGGATAGATCTGGTAGATCACCGCGCCCCGCCACCAGTCGCGATCGAGGGCGGGGTCCGGTCTCGAAGTCGCCTTCAAAGCCGATTGCATTTTTTCAACCTCCTTTCACCGAGCCGGCAAGCAGCCCGCGGACGAAATAGCGTTGCAGCGAGAAGAACACGATCAGCGGCACGATGATGGTCACGAAGGCCGATGTCGTGAGAATCTCCCAGTCGCCGCCTCGCGAGCCGAGCAGCGCGTTGAGCTTGGCCGTCAGCACGATCTGATCGGCCTCGGTACCGAGGAAAACCATCGCCACCAAGAGATCGTTCCATACCCACAGGAACTGGAAGATGGCGAAGGACGCGAGCACCGGGAAGGAGAGCGGCAGCACGATCTTGACGAAGATCTCGAAGTCGCTGGCGCCGTCGATGCGGGCCGATTCCATGATCTCGCGCGGCAGGCCGGCAATGTAGCTCCTGAGCAGGTAGATGGCGAAGGGCAGGCCGAAGCCGGTATGCGCCAGCCAGATGCCGAGATAGGTCTTCGACGGCACGCCGAAGAAGCTGCCGACGCCATTGTAGAGTTTCAACAACGGGATCAGCGACATCTGCAGCGGCACGACCAGCAGGCCGATGATGACGGCGATCAACAGTGCCCGGCCGGGAAAGCGCATCCAGGCCAGCGCGTAAGCCGCGAAGGCCGCGATCAGGATCGGGATGACGGTCGAGGGAATGGTCACCGTCAGCGAGTTCATGAAGGAGCGGCCGATGCCTTCAGAGAACAGCACCGTCCGGTAATTGTCGGTGGTGAATTTCGGCGGCGCCGAGGAGGCAAAGTAGACGCGTTGGCCGCGTTCGCCTTCGAATGCCTTCGGCGAGGACAGGGCAAAGCTGCCGTCGGCGTTGACTTGCAGGCTGACGCCGTCGCCGAGATCGGCCGCCGTGCCGGCGGGATATTGCGTCGGCGCCGACGACTTGACGCCGAAGGCGCTGATGTCGCGCTTGGTGCCGTCGCCGAAGATGTTGCCCTCGATGACGTATTTGCCGTCCTTCTGCGCCTGCGCTGACGCCGCCGGAAGCCGTCCGGCTTCGGTCTGGCTGGAACTGGCGAAGGAATTCCACCAGCCCGAGGCGATGATCTGGTCCTTGTCGCGCAGCGACGAGACGAGGATGCCGAGCGTGGGCACGGTCCAGATCGCCACGAAGACAAGCACCGCTATGTGGACGCCGAATCGGCTGGCAAAGGACTTTCCGGTCTTGGCGCTCATCTCAATGCCCTCCCGTCTCTTTGTTGGCCTGGCGGATATTCCAGACCATGATCGGAATGACGGCGATCATGATGATGATGGCGATCGTCGCGCCGCGGCCGAAGTCGCCGCCGCCGCGGAACATCCAGTCGAACATCAGATTGGCCAGCACCTGGCTGTTCCACTGGCCGTTGGTCATCGTCAGCACGATGTCGAACACCTTCAGCACCAGGATGGTGATGGTGGTCCAGACCACGGCGATGGTGCCCCAGATCTGCGGCACCATGATCTTCCAGAAGATCTGGAACGGATTGGCGCCGTCGATGACCGCGGCTTCCAGCGTCTCTTCCGGAATGCCGCGCAGCGCCGACGACAGGATCACCATGGCAAAGCCGGTCTGGATCCAGATCAGGATCACCATCAGGAAGAAATTGTTCCAGAACGGCAGCGATATCCACACCTGCGGCTGGCCGCCGAAATACTGGATGATGGCGTTGAGCAGACCGATCTGGACCTGGCCTTCGCCGCGATATTCGTAGATGAATTTCCAGATCACGCTGGCGCCGACGAAGGAGATGGCCAGCGGCAGGAAGATCAGGCTCTTGGCGATCGTGCCCCACCAGATCTTGTCGGTCAGCACGGCGATGATCAGCCCGAGGAAGGTGCAGGCCGCCGGCACCACCGCCAGCCAGACGATGTTATTGAGGATCGAGTTGCGGAACTCGCGGTCGCCGAACGCCCATTCGTAATTGGAGAAGCCGACGAAGCTCGCGCCGCCGCGATCGAGGAAGGAGAGCCTGAGCGTCTCGACGACCGGATAGATCAGATAGATGGTGAGGATGATCATCGCGGGGCCGACGAACAGCCATGGCCGCACCAGACCTTGCCGGCGCAGATTGTCGACGGCGGTGCTGCCCGAGACGCCGCGCGACGGGAAGATGACGTCGAGCAGTTTGTTGGCGCCCCAGAAATAGGCGACACAGCCGCCGACGCCGATGATGATGACGAATATGGCCGAGAAAATCTGAGCCGCCATGGGTCCCTCTCCCTGCGCATGACCGGCCAGGCAGGCCTGGCGATCGGATGCGCCGACTTCCAGTTATTCGGAACAATCGAACGCGAAGGCTTCCGGCGATTGCCGCCGGTCGGATCCGGGCCGTGGCCCGGATCCAGTAGGAGGATCAGGAAGTCTGATGCTTTGCCGCTGTCAGCGGCTTACTTGATGGCATCCCAGCTCTTCTGGATGTCGGTGGCGACGTCCTGGGCGGACTTGCCGCCGACGAGGTCGATCATGCCGGTCCAGAAGGAGCCCGCGCCGATCTTGCCGGGCATCAGGTCCGAACCGTCGAAGCGGAACGTCGAGGCGTTGGCCAAGATGTCGCCCTGCTTCTTCAGCGCCTCGCTGGCATAGGCTTCCTTGTTCACCGCCTTGTACGGTGTCACGAAGCCGCCCTGGGCCATCCAGATCTCATGCGCCAGCGGCATCTTCAGGAAGTCGATGAAGGCCCGCGCGCCTTTGGAGTCCTTGGTGATCATGACCAGCGTGCCGGCGCCGAGCACGGGCGTGCCGAGATCGGGCTTGGAAGCATAGGGCGGATAGTAGAAGAAATCGGCGTCCTGACCGATCTTGGTGCCTTCCGGGAAGAAGGTCGGGATGAACGAAGCCTGCTTGTGCATGTAGCATTTCGGCGGCACCGAGAAGAGGCCCTTCGGGCTGTCGCGGAAGTCGGTCGCCGCGACCGCCTTGGCGCCGCCGTCGACCATCTTGTCGTCGGTGGCGATCTTGCCGAAGATGTCGATGGCGTTGACCACGGCCGGGTCGTTGAACGGGATCTCGTTCTTCACCCACTTGTCGTAGACGTCGGGCGTCTGGGTACGCAGCATGATGTCTTCGACCCAGTCAGTCGCCGGCCAGCCGGTGGCGCCGCCGGAGCCGAGCCCGATGCACCAGGGCTTGCCGCCGTCGGCGATGATCTTCTTCTCGAGATCGGCGAGCTCTTCCTGCGTCTTCGGCACCTTGTAGCCGGCTTCCTCGAAATTGTCCGGCGAGTACCAGACCAGCGACTTTACGTCGGCTTTGTAGGGGAAGGCGAAGAAGCCGGGCTTGCCGTCCTTGTCCTTGAAGGTGCCGAGGTCGACCCATGACTGGCCGGCGCCGTAATTGTCCTTGATCCATTTGGCGGTGTCGTCGCCGAGCGGCGTCAACAGGCCCTTGGAGGCCAGATCCTGGATCAGGCCGGGCTGCGGCAGCACGGCGATGTTGGGCGGGCTGCCGGCCTGGGTGTCGATGACGATCTGCTGTTCGTAATTCTCCGACGAGGAGTATTTGATCTCGGCGCCGGTGGCTTCCTGGAAGTATTCGAGAACGGTGCGCACCAGGCCCTCGTCTTCGCCGCGCCACGGCCCGAAGATGGTCAGCGTCTCGCCCTTGAGATCGACTTTCTTGAGCTCGTCGTAATTCGCCCAGTGGAAGCGCGGGTCCTCGCCCGGCTTGAACTTCAGTTCGGCTTGCGCCGGCAGGCTAAAAGCGAGCGCGGCGAACGCGGCGCCCAAGAGAAGCATTTTCTTCATCGCAAATCCTCCCAGTGGTCAAAACAGTTCGGACGAAACCTCCATCTCGTCCGCCGACGCCCGCGGAACAGTGACTCAGCGAGAAGGCAACCGCAACCTTTCGGCGAGTCTTCCAAAGCGCTTTGGCTTTTTCAATCTCGCCATTGAATTGGGCGGAAGTCAAGAGGGTTACAGTACTAATCGATTTAAATCTCCACTCGACCAGCTAGAAGGTGCATTGCAGCATGCTTTTTTGGCGTTGCAGCAGCAATTTTGCTTCAAACTACCTTAAGCCGCCACTAAGGTCATTCTGTCTAGCGAGATCATCAGTCTCATCGGATCGATTCAAATTTAAAGCGCTTTGAGGCTGGAGGCCTCATGAACCTCAAGCAACTCTCGCACATGCTGTCGCTTTCGCAGACCACGGTGAGCCGGGCGTTGAACGGCTACCCGGAGGTCAACGAGGAGACGCGGCGCCGCGTGATGGATGCCGCCAAGCGCCATGGCTACCGGCCGAACCCCAGCGCGCGGCGGCTGGCCACCGGCAAGTCGGGCATGATCGGCTATGTGCTGCCGACCGGCAATGCCGTCGATATCGATCCGCATTTCGTCGAGTTCCTCTCCGGTCTCGGCGACTATGCCCGCTCGCACGAGCTCGACCTCGTGCTCTCGCCGGCCGACGCGGACGATCAGGAGACGACCTATCGGCGTATCGTCGCCAACCGGCAGGTCGATGCCGTCTACATCTCCTCGCCGCGGCCCACCGACCGGAGGCTGGCGCTGGTCAACACGCTGGGCATCCCTTTCATCGTCCACGGCCGCAGCGAGGGTTTTGATTTCGACTATCCCTATCTCGACATCGACAATGAGGGCGCCTTCCACGAGGCGGCGAGGCTTCTCGTCCAGCTCGGCCATAAGCGGCTGGCGCTGATCAACGGCGACGATCGCGAGACCTTCGCCATCCACCGCGAGCGCGGGATGCGCCGGGCGCTTGCCGCGAGCGGCCTGGCGCTTGGCGAACGCCACATCTGCTCGCTGACGATGACCGAGGAAAACGGCTATCGCGCCGCTCGGCGCCTGCTCGACCAAAGCGAATCGGCGACGGCGATCGTCTGCTCCAGCCTGATCATGGCGCTCGGTGTCGTGCGCGCCGTGCGCGATCTCGGCCTCACCATTCCGGGCGATCTGTCGCTGGTCGCCCATGACGACGTCTTCCCCTGGCTGCGGCCGGAGAATTTCCCGGTGCCGCTGTCGACCACGCGGTCCTCGATCCGGCTTGCCGGCGCGCGCGTCGCCGAGCGGCTGGCGGCACGGATATCGGGGCTGGAAGAGGGTGCTCGTGGCGAGGTCTGGCCGGTCGATCTGGTGATCAGGGGATCGGTCGGCGGTGCGCCGGCGTAGGAACGAAGGCGGCGAAGCGGGTAATCTCCCCCCCTTGAGGGGGAGATGTCGCCGAAGGCGACAGAGGGGGTCGCCGCGCGTAGAACGCCAACGTTCATCGGCGCCAGCAGGTCGAGCCCGGTCGGACCGACCCCCTCTGGCCTGCCGGCCATCTCCCCATCGAGGGGGGAGATCGGTAGCTCCCGCCCCCGGCGCCATGTCTTGACATCCAATCCCCCTTGCGGGGGAGATGGCCGGCAGGCCAGACGGGGGTACTGTCCCGCCGACATTACAGTATGAGAGGGAACCTATTCCTTCGCCGCTCCGGCCGCCTTGATGTCCAGCAGGCCGTAGCCGAAATCATTGTCTCGCCCCTTCGGGCCGAGATCCTTGGCGGTTGCCGCCAGCGCCTTCTCGATGTCGTCGGCGGAGCGGTCGGGCGCGGCATGGATCAGGTTGGCGATCGCGCCCGAGACGATGGCGGCGGCGAACGAGGTGCCGGTGACCATGTCGGAACCGGCGCCGCTCGGCGCCACCATCTCGACGCCGGGTGCCGAGATGAAGACATAGGCGCCGCGATTGGCCTGCGGCATCAGCCCGTCCTTGGCATCGGTGGCGGTCACGGCGATGACGCCGTCGAAGGCGGCTGGGTAGCCGTAGGGCGCCTTCGGTCCGTTGTTGCCTGCGGCGGCGACCAGCACCATGCCCAGCGCGCGCGCATTGCGGCAGGCGATGCCGAGCAGGTCGTTCTTCGGGCCGACGAAGCTCATATTGATGATGCGCACATCCTGTTCGGCCGCCCAATCGAGCGCCGACAGGATGACGTCCATGGTCGACTTACCGCCTTCGAACGCGCGTGCGTGAAAAATCCTGGCGCCGGGCGCCATGCCTTCCAGCGCGCCGACCCCGGCGATCAGCCCGTCGACCGAAGTGCCGTGATCACGCTTTTCGATCGGCACGTTCGGCATGGCGTCGAACTGGTCGGCGATCACGCCCTTCAGCGCCGGATTGGTGTCGTCGATGCCGGTGTCGATGACGGCGACGCGGACATTCTCGCCGCTCGCGTTCTTGGCATCGAGCGCAATGCGGTCGAAGGCATAATTCACGATGCCGGCCGCCTGCTGCAGCGAATAGATGTGGTTTGGCTCGCGGCGCTGCGTGCGGCCGTCGGCGGCAAGCTGCGCCAGCACCACGCCGACCGGTCGCCCGTCCGGAATGCCGTAGCGCACCAGCGTTGTGCCGAGCAGCCGCGACTGGCGCTGCGAGCGCACCTGCAGGCCGAAGGAATTGGCGATCTGCTGCACCGCGCCGGCATCGCCGCTCACCGTCACCAGCACTTCGTCGGGCACGAATTCGCCGCTGACCGCGCGCGGCGGCACGGCGAGATTGAGGCCGGTGGGTGGAGTGACAGGTCCGGTCGGCGCGGGAGCGGGGGTCGCGGGCGTGCCGGCTGAGCTGCTCGGTGGCGGCGATCCGTTCGGCTGTGTCGGCGTCGGCGGCGTGGGTTGGGCCGGCGGGTTCGGGAACAGGTCGACGATCAGCGCCGGCAGGAACACCGCGCCGCCGCCGGTCGTCGTGCCCGCGCCAGGCTTGCCGCCATCGTTTCTGCCGCCGTCCTTGTCGCAATCGGCGCCGGCCGCCGTCTTGCCATTGAGGCAGTCAATCTGCTTCTGCGAAAGATTCGGGTCGTTGGTCTGCGCAAAGGCAGGAGCGGCGACAAATGCCGCCGCGGCGAGGAATGCCGCATGAAGAATGACCGCCTTAGCCGCCATCGGCCGGTTTCCTTCCCTGCACCACAGCCTCCGCGAAAGGCTGGGCGGCAATAAGGCCGATGAGCTTGTCGTAATCGGCCGCCGTGGTCGCCGGGATTGTCACGTGGAACACCCCATCGGCCGTCGGCCCGCCGGCGATCTTCAGCCCGTTCTGGCCGAGGAAGGCGGCGATGTCCGACATCTTGGCGTCCGGCTTGAATTTCACCAAAGCGAAGGGCAGCTTCGCAAGATCGTCCTGAGCACCGGCCACCTCGAAGTCATTGCCCTTGCCGCCCGGCTGCTCGAAGGATTGCACCACGACCAGCGCAAGCAGCGCCGCGGCCGCCGCCCAGGCGACGCCGGCGGGCATCGCCGTAACCAGGCCGAACACCTTCGCCAGCCACGATTGGCCGGCAGGCGCGCGCACCGCGCCGGCCTCGGCGTCGAGCGCCCTGGCAAAGCGGGAGAGCGCATCGGCCGGCGGGCGGATCGCCTCGTTGGCGGCGGCGGTGCCGGAGAATTCGGCCTCCGCCTCGCCAAGCGCGGCCATCGCCGCAGGATCGGAGGCCAGCCATTCCTCGACCGCCTCCAGCTCGGCGCCTTCCAGCGAACCGTTCAGGTAGAACGGCAGCAGCATCTCCATCTCGTCGCGGCGCGACATCTTTTCAGCGGCGCTCATGGCCACCCCCTGTCGTAACCGGCGGCCTTGAGGGCCTCGCCGAGTTTCTTGCGGGCGTAGAACATCCTGGTCTTGACGGTCGCGACCGGGATATTGAGCACCTCGCCGATCTCGGTCACCGACTGGCCGTGGTAATAAGCAAGGTCGATCACCGTGCGGTGTTCTTCCGGCAAGGCATCGACGAAGCGGCGCAAGGCGGCGGCCTTGTCCTCCTTCATGGTGACGACTTCCGGCGTGTCGGCGCTGTCGGGAACTTGCGCCGCGTCATCGTCGTCGATCCAGTCTTCCTTCTTCTTGCGCAGCAGGGACAGCGCCTTGAAGCGGGCGATGCCGAGCAGCCACGTCGAGACTTCGGAGCGGCCTTCGAAGCCCGGCGCCTGTCGCCACAGCTCGAGAAAGACCTCGTTGGTGATATCGTCGGCCATCATTTCCGATCCCGTCTGGCGCGCCACGAAGCGGTAGATCCGCGCGTGGTGACGCATGAACAGGAGCCGCACGGCGGCCCGGTCGCCCTTCGCGACCCGGTCTACAAGCGCGCGATCGGTTTCGGTCGCCGCATTCATGGCCGGTCGAGCCGCCTGGCTCCTCGTGGCTTTGTCGCTGATCGGTCCAAAAAGGTTCATCCTCCGCCAAGGAATTTTTGGAAGCTAGCCGAAGAAAGGAAGCGTTGCCAGAGGGCAGGGTCTCCCCTTCTCTCCTTGTGGGAGAAGGTGGCCGAGCGAAGCTCGGTCGGATGAGGGGTGTTGGACGGAGTGAGGCGGATGAAAGTCAGGCGATTGAAATCTTTATATTTCCTGCGTCGCGATCCTTCCAACACCCCTCATCCGTCTCGGCGCTGCGCGCCGATCCACCCCCTCCCACAAGGGGAGAAGGAGAGGACAGCACTCACTCCAAAAACACCTTCCCCTTCATCGTCTCGGGTATCGCCACGCCGAGCCGGCTTAGCACCGTCGGCGCGAGCTGCAACTGGCCAAGCCCCAGAAGCGCAGAGAAGAGGAAACCAGCTCAGTTGCCGGCGCTCTCCATGCGCCGGCCCGCGATGGCCTTCTCCAGCCAGCCGATCTCCATTTCGGGAACGGAAGACAACAGAAGATCGGTGTAGGCGTCGAAGGGCGGCGTCAGCACCTTGCTCTTGGAGCCGTAGCGGACCACCTCGCCGCGATACATGACCGCGATCGAATCGGCGATCGACTTCACGGTCGCGAGGTCATGGGTGATGAAGAGATAGGCCACCTTCTCGATCTGCTGCAAATTGAGGAGTAGCTTGAGGATGCCGTGCGCGACCAGCGGGTCGAGCGCCGAGGTCACCTCGTCGCAGATGATCAGCTTCGGCTTGGCGGCGAGCGAGCGGGCGATGCAGACGCGCTGCTTCTGACCGCCGGAAAGCTCGGCCGGATAGCGGTCGATGAAGCCCTTGCCCATCTCGATCTCGTCGAGCAGCTCGGCGACGCGCTTGTCGCGTTCGCGGCCCTTCATGCCGAAATAGAACTCCAGCGGCCGGCCGATGATGGTGCCCACCGTCTGGCGCGGGTTCATTGCCACGTCGGCCATCTGGTAGATCATCTGCAACTGGCGCAAATCCTCCTTGGGCCGATCGGAAAGCCTGTTGCCGAGTGTGCGGCCGTCGAAGACGACGCTGCCTTGCTCGGGCGGTAACAGGCCGGTGATGGCGCGCGCCAGTGTCGACTTGCCGGAGCCGCTCTCGCCGACGACGGCCAGCGTCTGGCCGGGATGGATGTCGACCGAGACGTTTTTCAGCACCTTGACGTGGCCGCCGCCATAGGCGGCCGTCACGTTCTTCACCGACAGCATCGGCGTCGTGCCGGGCTGTTGTTCCTTGTGCTCGATCTCATGCACCGAAACCAGCGCGTTGGTGTATTCCTGGCGCGGCTCCTTGATGATCTGGCGGGTACCGCCCCATTCGACCAGCCGGCCATGGCGCAGCACCATGATCTCGTCCGACACCTGCGCCACGACGGCCAGGTCGTGGGTGATGTAGAGCGCCGCCACATGGGTGTCGCGGATGGCATCCTTGATCGCTGACAGCACGTCGATCTGCGTCGTCACGTCGAGCGCCGTCGTCGGCTCATCGAAGACGATCAGGTCCGGCTCCGAGCACAGCGCCATCGCCGTCATCACGCGCTGCAGCTGGCCGCCGGAGACCTGGTGCGGGAAACGCTCGCCGATGGTTTCGGGATTGGGCAGGCTGAGCTTCTTGAACAGGGCGACGGCGCGTTTCTCGGCCTCAGCCCGGGTAGCGGTGCCGTGCAGGAGCGTGGCCTCAACCACCTGGTCCATCAGCCGGTGCGCCGGATTGAAGGCCGCCGCGGCCGACTGGGCGACATAGCAGACTTCGCGGCCGCGCAGCTTGCGCAAGCCGTCCTTGCCGCCCTTCAGTATGTCGCGGCCGTTGAGGATGACCTCGCCGCCGGTGATGCGTACGCCGCCGCGGCCATAGCCCATGGAGGACAGGCCGATGGTCGACTTGCCGGCGCCGGATTCGCCGATCAGGCCGAGCACCTTGCCCTTCTCCAGCGTCAGCGAGACGTCGTGGACCAGGGTGATCGTCTTCGGCGCCTCGCCGGGCGGATAGACGGTCGCCTCGATGCGCAGATTGCGGATTTCGAGGAGCCGGCCGGAATTCGCTTTGCTGTCAGCCATCACCCGCGCCCTCCCTTCAGGCTTGTCGTGCGGTTGAGCACCCAGTCGGCGACGAGATTGACCGAGATCGCCAGCGCCGCGATCGCCGCGGCCGGGATCAGCGCCGCCGGAATGCCGAAGACGATGCCGTCCTTGTTTTCCTTCACCATGCCGCCCCAGTCGGCGTCCGGCGGCTGCACGCCGAGGCCGAGGAAGGAGAGTGTCGACAGGAAAAGCACGGCATAGATGAAGCGCAGGCCGAGTTCCGAGACCAGCGGCGACAGCGCATTGGGCAGGATCTCGCGGAAGATGATCCAGCCGCTGCCTTCGCCGCGCAGCTTGGCGGCCTCGACATAATCCATGACGTTGATGTCGACGGCGACGGCGCGCGACAGCCGGTAGACGCGAGTCGAATCGAGGATGCCCATGACCAGGATCAGCGTCACCAGGTTGGAGGGCAGCACAGACAGCACGACGAGGCCCATGATCAGGGTCGGGATCGACATCAAGAGGTCGACGAGGCGGGACAGGATCGTGTCGTACCAGCCGCCGAACACCGCCGCCGAGAAGCCGAGGATGGCGCCGAGAGAGAAGGATAGCGCAGTTGCCAGCACCGCGATGAACAGCGTTATGCGGGCGCCGTAGATCATGCGGGACAAGAGATCCCGGCCGAGATTGTCGGTGCCCAGCCAATGGGCCGCCGACATCGGTTCCCAAGGGACGTCGCTCACGATCTCGGCATTGCCGTGCGGCGCGATCCAGGGCGCCAGGATTGCCGCCAGCACGAACAGCCCCGTCAGCGCTAGGCCGATCAGCGATGCGATGGGGATGCGTCTGATATCGAGCATACCGCCCCCTTACTTCGGATGCCTGAGCCGCGGATTGGCGACGATCGCCGCAATGTCCGCGATGATGTTGAGGGTGATGTAGACGGCTGCGAAGATCAGACCGACCGCCTGCACGACGGGCACGTCGCGCTTGGTGACGTGGTCGACGAGATACTGCCCCATGCCCGGATAGACGAAGATCACCTCGACCACGACGACGCCGACGACCAGATAGGCAAGGTTGAGCATCACGACATTGATGATCGGCGCGATTGCGTTCGGGAAAGCATGCTTGCGGATCACAGCGAAGGCCGAGAGGCCCTTGAGCTCGGCCGTCTCGACATAGGCCGACTGCATGACGTTGAGGATCGCCGCGCGCGTCATGCGCATCATGTGGGCAAGCACCACCAGCGTCAGCGCCGCCGCCGGCAGCGCGATAGCCTGCAGGCGTTCGCCGAAAGACATTCCCTCATAGACGGTCGAGATGGCGGGGAACCACTGGTGCTGAACCGCGAAGTAGAAGACCAGCAGATAGCCGATGAAGAACTCCGGGAACGAGGTCGAGGCGAGCGCCACGCCGGAGATCAGCTTGTCGACGAAGCCATTGCGATAGCGCACCGCGATCAGCCCAAGCGTGATCGCCAGCGGAATGGCCACGATCGCCGCCCAGAAAGCCAGGAACAGCGTGTTCCACAGCCGTTCCTTGATCGATGTCGCAATGTCCTGCCCGCTCGACATGGCCGTGCCGAGATCGCCGGTGACCACGCCGCCCAGCCAGTGGAAATAGCGGATATAAGCTGGCTGGTTGAGCCCGAGCTGCTCGCGCAGGTTGGCCAGCGACTCCGGCGTCGCCGATTGTCCGAGAATGGCTTGCGCGACGTCGCCGGGCAGGATCTGCGTACCGGCGAAGATCAGGACCGAAACGGCCAGCAGAAGGAGGATGCCCAGCGCAATGCGCTGGGCCACCAGTTTCACGATGGGTGAGGACATCTCCGCAAGGCCGTGCTCAGGCTTCGAGCCAGCACTTTGCCAGGGCGTAGCCGTTGCAAAGCTCCTGATGCGGATCCTCCACCCAGCCCGCGACTTTCGGCCCCGTGGCGTCGATGAACTGATTGAACATCGGCAGGATCAGGCCGCCCTCGTCGCGCACCATGACGGCCATGTCGTGGTACATCTGCTTGCGCTTGGCCTCGTCGAGCTCAGCGCGGGCGGCAAGCACCATCTTGTCGAAGTCCGGACGCTTGAAACGCGTGTCGTTCCAGTCGGCCGACGACAAATAGGCAGTCGAGTACATCTGGTCCTGGGTCGAGCGTCCGCCCCAATAGGAGGCGCAGAAGGGCTGCTTGTTCCAGACCTCGTTCCAGTAGCCGTCGCCGGGCTCGCGCTTGATCTCGAGCTTGATGCCGGCCTTGGCGGCGCTCTGCTGGTAGAGCTGGGCCGCGTCGACGGCGCCGGGGAAGGCGACGTCCGAGGTCCTGAGCAGGACCGAACCGTCATGGCCCGACTTCTTGTAGTGGAACTTGGCCTTGTCCGGATCATACTTGCGCTGCTCGATCTCGGTGAACAGCGGGTAGGAGGCATTGATCGGGAAGTCGTTGCCGAGCGAGCCGTAGCCGCGCAGCACCTTGTTCAGCATCTCCTCGCGGTTGATCGCCAGCTTCAGCGCCATCCTGAGGTCGTTGTTGTCGAACGGCGCCGTGTTGCAATGCATGATGAACACGTAGTGGCCGGGACCGGAATGGTTGCGGATGGTGACGCCCGGCACGCGCTTGATCAGGTCGACGATCTTCGGTTCGACGCGGTTGATCATGTTGACCTGGCCGCCCTGCAGGGCCGCGGTGCGCGCCGTCGCGTCGTTGATGACGACGACTTCGATCTGGTCGGCATGACCCATCTTGTCGCCCTGCCAGTAGTTGGCGAAGCGCTCGCCGACATGGCGCACGCCAGGCTCGTTGGTGACAACCTTGTAGGGTCCGGCCGAGATGCCGGCATCGGGCTTGTCCTTGCCGCCATTCGGCTGCACGATCAGGTGATAGTCGCTGAGCAGGTACGGAAGGTCGGCGTTGGCTTCCTTGAGCGTCAGCACCACTTCCTTGCCGTTGACCTTGATGGTGTCGATGCCCTTCATGTAGCCCAGCGCGCCGGACTTGGACTTCTCGTCCGAATGGCGCTCGAGCGTGGCGGCGACGTCTTCGGCGGTCACCGTCTTGCCGTTGTGGAACTCGATGCCGTCGCGGATCTTCAGCGTCCAGACCTTGGCGTCGTCCGACGAGCCGATCTCCTCGGCGATGCGGTTCTCGAGTTTGCCCTCCGGCGACAGTTCGACGATCATTTCGCCCCAGCACTTGCCGAAGGCGAACGGCACCTGCGTCATCATTAGCGCCGGATCGAGGCTGTTGGTGGATTCACCGCCGACCAGGCCGGCCTTCAGCGTGCCGCCCTTGACCGGGCCGGCGGCGCGGGCTGCGCTCGAAAGCAGCGAATTGGCGAAGGGCGCGGCAACGCCGAGCGCGGCGGCGCGGCCAAGGAAGTCGCGACGGCTGAGTTTGCCGGCGGCGACGCGACGGCTGAGATAGTCGAGTTCGTTTGTCATTATGGGTTCCTCACTCTGATGGTCCGACCTTATGGTCGTTTCTGCTTATTGGAGGAGATAATGACCGTAACGGAAAGCTGTAAGCAAGACCGAATGCGACATGCCGTGGCGTAAATGGCGCGTCGCATTTGGACCAATCTTGCCAGCGCTCACACGAGCGCGCGGGGAACCGTCTGCTCGAAATCGCGCTCGAACACCAGATTCTCACCCTCATAGGCCTCGATTCTGGCGCTGAGGATGAAGTTCTGGGCGTCTGAGCGCATGTTGGCAAAAGTTTCGGTCCGCACCGACCATTCATTTCGCGAGAAGGCCTGCGTCCAATGCGTGCTGCCCATGGCCGACAGCGGATCGTCGGGATGGATCGCCCATGTCTCGCGGACGATGCTGCCATGGACGAGCCCGTGTTCCAGGTCGCGCACCTCGCCGAAATCGTCAATTATGGAAAGCGTGACGACGCCGGTCTTCTCATTGCGGTCGACATGGCGCTCGGAATTGGTGGGCCTGATCGTCTCGGTCGCCCAGGGCGTAGCGCCTTC
This sequence comes from Mesorhizobium captivum, assembly GCF_033977165.1. NCBI lineage: Bacteria > Pseudomonadati > Pseudomonadota > Alphaproteobacteria > Hyphomicrobiales > Phyllobacteriaceae > Mesorhizobium > Mesorhizobium captivum. The sequence continues at coordinate 20,642 of NZ_JAVIJB010000014.1, read as the reverse complement.
CGGTTCGGCGAACGAGACCTCGTCGCCTGTCGCCAGCGGGCGCAGCGGCAGCTTGAGCGTTGCCGCCGACAATTCTAGCGTCACCGGCTCCGGCGAAGGCCAGATCATCGGCCAATAGGCATTGGAAACGGCGATCCGCAGCCGATGGCCGGCCGGCACCCGATAGGCGCACTGGTCGAGCACGACACGGGCCGAAACCGTCTCGCCGGGCACCAGCCCTTTAGGAAACTCATGCGAATTGCGGTGGGTGAGGTTGAGCACGCCATAGGAGATCAATTCCGACGCTCCGTCGGGGTGCACGTCGCAGAGCCGCACCGCGATGTTCGCCTGGCGACGGTCCGAGGCAATCCTGACCTCGAGCTCCGGCGCGCCGATGATGTCGATCGCCTCCTCGAGCCCGGCCTGATCGAAGCACACCGAAAGCGCGTCGTCCGGCCGCTGATCGCCCGGCAGCTCCGGACCGAAGGTGAACGGAAAATATTCGCCGCCGGCGAGCCCGCAATTCTGTGGCGAGGCGACGATCGCAGGCTTGGCGCCGTCGGGGATGAGCTCGATCGCTTCAAGCTTGATGTTCGGCGACGGCCATTCCTGCTCCGCGATCCAGCGACCGGGCCGCTCCAGGTGCCAGCGGGCCGGGCGCACGCTGTCCATGACATAGGCGCGGTAGGCCGGGTCGGCCTCGACGCCGGTCTCGGCACCTTTCAGCCAGCGGTCCCACCAGCGCAGCGCCTCCTGCAGGAAGCCGATGGCCGGATTGGGTCCCGCGTAGTGCGGGTATTTGTGGATCCAGGGGCCGACGATGCCTTTCACCGGCGACCGGATATTGGTGACCAGGTGCGAGATCGTGTTGCGGTAGCCGTCATGCCAGCCGCCGATCGACAGCACCGCCGCCTGGACGGCCGAAAAATCCTCGCAGATCGAGCCGCGCTTCCAATAGGCGTCGCGATGCTGGTGGCTGAGCCAGAGCGGCAGAAGGAAAGGCTGGTTTTCCAATCGGTTGAGCCACAGGTCGCGCCAGCGGTTGCCGCCGGCGATCAGCGGATCCGGCGGCCGCGACGAATAGGAGAGCATCGTCGAGGCCCAGCCGAAATTTTCCAAGAGCAGGCAGCCGCCCTTGTAGTGGATGTCGTCGGCATAGCGGTCGACGGTCGAGCACAGGCTGATCACCGCCTTCAGCGCCGGCGGCTGCTTGGCCGCGACCTGCAGGCAGTTGAAGCCGCCCCAGGAAATGCCCATCATGCCGACATTACCGTTGCACCAGGGCTGCGCGGCCGCCCAGGCGATGACGTCGCAGGCGTCCTGCAATTCCTGCTCGGAATATTCGTCGTCCATCAGCCCTTCGGAATCGCCGTTGCCGCGCATGTCGACGCGGATCGAGGCGTAGCCGTGGCCGGCGAAATAGGGGTGGGTCAGCTGATCGCGGAAGATGGTGCCATCACGCTTCCGGTAGGGCAGGTGCTCGAGGATCGCCGGCACCGGATTGTCGCCGGCATCCTCCGGCATCCATATGCGCGCCGACAGCCGGCAGCCGTCCGGCATGACGATGCCCATGTCGGGAAATTCGACGACCTTGCGGGGAAATTCGGTGACGGTTTTCATGGCAGGGCACATGATGGAACCGCGGGGGAGGCGTCGTGGGCCAGCCGGCGAAATCGGCTGGTCAATCCGCGTCAGCTCAACGGAATATCATTGCCAGCCTTGCTGGCTTGATAGCTGCCTGAGAGTTCGTCGTAGCGCGCGGAGATTTTCCCGATCCTTGCCTCCAACCGTTCGCGTTCAGCCTCCGGCAACGCGCGCACCAGCCTGCGAATCGAAAAACTCTTCCAATAGGCGTTCTCGGCATTGTAGCCGCCGGGGTCGAGGGTGAAGACCTCTTTCAGGATCTTGAGATCGTGCGGGATGGCAAAACTGTCGCGCGAGTCCTCGTGACTGAAGAGGTAGTAGAAATTGTCGAAGCCGGTCCAGGTGATCGCCGACAGGCAGAGCGAGCAGGGCTCGTGCGTTGCGAGGAACAGCGCATCCTCGGTGTCGACGCGCTCGGCCTTCGGCATTTCGTAGAAACGCTTCAGGCAATGCACCTCGCCATGCCAGAGCGGGTTTTCGATCTCGTTGTTGGTTTCGGCCAGCACCAGCGAGCGGTCGTCTTTCCTGAGGATCGCGGCGCCGAACAGCTTGTTGCCGTGGGCAACGCCTTCGGCGGTCTTGGGCACGATGTCGTGCTCGATCACGTCGAGCAGGCGGTCGATCAGCGAAATGTCGGTCATCGGAAAATCGGAAGTGTTCAGGGAAGATGGATCTCGTAGGGGTGCGAAAAATGGCACTCCTCGAGGTTGGACCCGTCGCCGCCGCGGTCGACGATCAGGAAATCCTGCTCCTCGCCGATCGGCGTCAGCACGCCGTGCCAGAGATTGCGCCGGTAGTTGATACCTTGTCCGGGCGCGGTGACGAAGGCATAAGGCTCGCCCGGACCATCCCTGGTGTCATGGCAGACGACGACCAGGAAGGGCCGCGGCGACAGCGGGATGAAAGCCTGGCTGCCGAGGGGATGGCGCTCGACCATGGTAAGCTTCAGCGGCATCTCATAGGGCGTGCCGCGCACCATCGAGATCAGCACCTTTGCGTTCGGCCCGGTCGCCTCGGCGGTGGCGAGGTCGTGGTAGCGGATCGCCTTGCCGCCATTGATCGGGTAGCGGTTGTCGCCGCCCATATCGATGACGTCGCCGAACGGCGCGAAGTTTTCGCGCGTCAGCTGCTTGGCGACGATGCGGGTCACCGCGCGTGGCCTCCAAGGGCGCCGCCCAGCTTGGCATGCCGATTGACGTCCTTGTAGAGCAGGTAACGGAAGTTGCCGGGGCCGCCGGCGTAGCAGGCCTGCGGGCAGAAGGCGCGCAGCCACATGAAATCGCCGGCTTCGACCTCGACCCAATCCTGGTTGAGCCGGTAGACGGCCTTGCCTTCGAGCACGTAGAGCCCGTGCTCCATGACATGCGTCTCGGCGAAGGGAATGACAGCGCCAGGTTTGAGCGTCACGATGGTGACATGCATGTCGTGGCGCATGTCGGCCGGGTCGACGAAGCGCGTCGTTGCCCAGCGGCCCTCGGTGCCGGGCATCGGGCTCGGCTCGTTCTGCTGCTCGTTGGTGAATAAGGCTTCCGGCACGTCGATGCCGTCGACGGCTTCATAAGCCTTGCGGATCCAGTGGAAGCGGACGGCATCGCCGCTCTCGTTGAGCGTCGTCCAGCCGCTGGATGGCGGCAGGAAAGCGAAGCCGCCGGGGCGAAGCACATGTTTTTTGCCGGCAAGCGAGACGGCAAGTTCACCCTCGACCACGAAAAGCACCCCTTCGGCGCCGGCGTCGAGCTCAGGCCGGTCGCTGCCGCCGCCGGGCAGGACCTCGACGATATACTGCGAAAAAGTCTCGGCGAAGCCCGAGAGCGGCCTTGCGATGATCCAGGCCCTCGTCTTGTCCCAGAACGGCAGCGGGCTGGTGACGATGTCCTGCATCACCCCTTTGGGGATGACGGCATAGGCCTCGGTGAAGACGGCGCGGCCGGTCAAAAGCTCGTTCTGGCCGGGATGGCCGCCATGCGGCGCATAATAGGTTCGCTCGGCCATTTTCATCATATCCATGTGTTGAAGCCTATAACGGGAGCATGTCTTTCAGCCGAAGCAGCGCGATGCGCTCGACCTGTTTGCAGGCAGTTTCGAATTCGACACCGCGGCTGTTGCCGATGCGGGCCTCGAACTCCGCCAGGATCGCGTCCTTGGTCTTGCCCTTGACCGCGATGATGAAGGGGAAGCCGAAGGTGGTGACGTAGGCGGCGTTGAGTTTCGAGAACAGCTCGCGCTCGTTGTCGGTCAGCGCGTCGAGCCCGGCGGAAGCCTGCTCCTTGGCCGATTCCGGCGTCAGCCGCTTCGCCGCCGCCAGCTTGCCGGCAAGGTCGGGATGGGCGTTGAGCACGGAGAGCCGCTCAGCCTCCGTCGCGGCGCGGAAGACTCGGCAGAGCGCGTTGTGCAGGCCGCCGGCGCTGTCATGCGCCGGGCCAAGCTCCAGCTCGTAGGCGCGCTCGGCGATCCAGGGCGAATGCTCGAACACGCCGCCGAAGGCATGGACGAATTCCTCGAACTCCATCCGCGATGGGCGCAGCGCCGGCGCCTGATAGGGATGCGTCTCGCGCCAGTGTTTTGCGATGTCGATGCGCCGCGTCAGCCACACCTTGTCATGCGATTTCACGTAGTCGACGAAGCGCTTCAGCGCCGCCACGCGGCCCGGTCGGCCGACCAGCCGGCAGTGCAGGCCGATATTCATCATGCGCGGCCGCCCCGCCTTGCCCTCGGCATAAAGCGTGTCGAAACTGTCCTTCAGATAAGCGAAGAACTGGTCGCCCGAATTGAAGCCCTGCGGCGTTGCGAAACGCATGTCGTTGGCGTCCAGCGTGTAGGGGATGATGAGCTGCGGCTTTTCCAAGCCATCGCGGTCGAACCAGTAGGGCAGCTCGTCGTCATAGGTGTCGGAGACGTAGTCGAAGCCGCCTTCCTCGGCAACGAGCCGCACGGTGTTGACCGAGGTGCGGCCGGTGTACCAGCCGGTCGGCCGCGCGCCGGTCACTTCGCGATGCAGCCGGATCGTCTCCTCGAGGTCACGCCGCTCGTCCTCCGCATCATGGTCGCGATAGTCGATCCATTTCAGTCCGTGCGAGGCGATCTCCCAGCCGGCCTCCTGCATCGCCGCGACCTGGTCGGGCGAGCGAGCGAGCGCGGTGGCGACGCCGTAGCAGGTCACCGGCACTTGGGCTTCGGTGAACAGCCGGTGGAGCCGCCAGAAGCCTGCGCGGGCGCCATATTCGTAGATCGACTCCATGTTCCAGTGGCGCTGGCCGACCCAGGGCGCGGCGCCGACGATCTCGGACAGGAAGGCTTCCGAGGCCTTGTCGCCATGCAGCACGCAGTTTTCTCCGCCTTCCTCGTAGTTGACGACGAACTGCACGGCGACATACGCGCCGCCGGGCCATTTCGGGTCCGGCGGATTGGCCCCGTAACCGCGCATGTCCCGTTCGTAACGCATGGTCGCTCCTGCCCGATTGCTGAGATGAAGATATCGAAAGGAGTGCCCCAGCATTCCCCCGAAAATTTTTGAAAGTGCTTTTTGCCGCACTCCGCTCGACCGGGACTTATGCATCGCCTTTAATTGGCGCACAATTGACCTGAAAACGTTCGACTGTACCGGGAATGGGAGGCGGCAGTGGCAGAAACGTCGAAAGCCGATGGCGGGCGTCTGACGACCCATGTGCTCGATACCGCGACCGGCAGGCCGGCAAAAGGCCTCTCGATCGAGCTTTTCCGTATCGAGCGCCAGAACCGCACGCATTTGAAGACCGTCGCCACCAACGATGACGGCCGCTGCGACGCGCCGCTGCTTGCCGGCGCTGAGTTCCGCACCGGCGAATATGAACTGGTCTTCGCCGCTGGCGACTATCTGCGCGGCCAAGGCATCAGCCTGCCGCAGCCGGCGTTCCTCGATATCGTGCCGATCCGCTTCGGCATGGCGGAGGAGTGTCATTATCACGTGCCGCTCTTGATTTCGCCCTACGGCTACTCGACCTATCGCGGGAGCTGAGACATGACCAAGACCCGCAACGAGATACGCTTCATCCTGAACGGCGCCGACGTAGCGCTGAATGACGTCGCGCCCGATGCGACGCTGCTCGACTGGCTCAGGCTCAACCGCTCGCTGCGCGGCACCAAGGAAGGCTGCGCCGAGGGCGATTGCGGCGCCTGCACGGTGCTGGTCGGCAAGCTCTCGGCCGACGGACTGGTCTACGAAAGCGTCAACGCCTGCATCCGCTTCATGGGCTCGCTCGACGGCACTCATGTCGTCACCGTCGAGCATCTGCGCAGTAACGGCGAAAAACTGCACCCCGTGCAGCAAGCGATGGTCGATTTCCACGGCTCGCAATGCGGCTTCTGCACGCCGGGCTTCATCATGTCGCTCTACGCGCTCTGGATGAGGACGCCCAACCCCTCCGATGCAGCGATCGAAAAGGCGCTGCAAGGCAATCTCTGCCGCTGCACCGGCTACGAGGCGATCATGCGCGCCGCCCGCGCCATATCGAGCTACGGCAAGGCGGCGAAGGATCCGTTGGCGGTGGAACGCAAGGACGTCACCGCGCGGCTGGAAGCGCTGCGCGACGGCGCCAGGGTCGAGGTCGGTTCGGGCAAGAACAGGCTAATCGTGCCGGCCGGTGTCGACGATTTCGCCGACATCCTCGAAAAGGAGCCGGGCGCCACCATCGTTGCCGGCTCGACCGATGTCGGCCTCTGGGTCACCAAGCATATGCGCGGCATTTCGCCGGCGATCTTCATCGGCGGTCTCGATGGCCTGCGCACGATGTCGGAGAAAGACGGCGTGATCACCATCGGCGCCGGCGTCACCTACACGGAGGCCTTCGAGACGCTGTCCAGGCGCATCCCGGCTTTGGGACCGCTGGTCGACCGTCTCGGCGGCGAGCAGGTGCGCAACATGGGCACCATCGGCGGCAACGTCGCCAACGGCTCGCCGATCGGCGACACGCCGCCGCCGATGATCGCGCTCGGCGCGCAGCTGACGCTGCGCAAGGGCGACACGCGGCGCACCATCCCGCTCGAGACCTTCTTCATCGCCTATGGCAAGCAGGATCGCCAGCCTGGCGAATTCGTCGAGGCGGTGCATGTGCCGGTGCCGGCAGAGGGAACAAAATTTGCCGTCTACAAGGTCACCAAGCGCCGTGACGAGGACATCACCGCGACCCTCGGCGCATTCTATCTGACCTTGGCCAAGGACGGCACCGTTGCCGATATCCGCATCGCCTATGGCGGCATGGCGGCGACGCCGAAGCGCGCCGCTGCGGTCGAAAAGGCCCTCATCGGCAAGGCCTGGAGCGAAGCGACGGTCGAGGCCGCGATGGCCGAATATGCCAGCGAATTCACGCCGATCACCGACATGCGGGCGACCGCCGAATACCGGGCGCTGGCGGCCAAGAACCTTTTGCTGCGCTTCTACGTCGAAACCACGGGAACGATGGCGCCGTTCCAAGTGTCGCGCAACGAGGCTGCCTGATGAACAAGCACGCCACTCCCAACCTCAAGGCAGAGAAGATCGTCGGCGGTGTCGCCACCGAGCAGCGGCACGATTCCGCGCACAAGCATGTCAGCGGCGCCGCCGTCTATATCGACGACATGCCGGAGCCGGCCGGCACGCTGCATATCGGGCTAGGCCTTTCGAAGATTGCGCATGGCATTTTAAAGAGCGTTGACCTGTCGGCCGTACGCACTGCACCGGGCGTGGTTGACGTGCTGACTTATGCCGACGTGCCCGGCGAGAACGATGTTTCGCCGAGCAACATGCATGACGACCCGGTGCTCGCCGAAAGCAAGGTGCAATTTTACGGCCAGCCGATCTTCGCTGTGGTTGCCAACACCCGCGAGGAAGCGCGCCGCGCGGCGCGCCTGGCCAGGATCGAATATGACGAGCTTCCGGCCGTGATCGACATTTGGGATCTCGATCCGGTCAACGACAAGCAGGTCACCACGCCGCTTGTCCTGAAGCGCGGCGATGCGGCCGCGGCGATTGCCGCAGCGCCACGTCGCATCAAGAACCGTATGTGGCTCGGCGGCCAGGACCATTTCTATCTCGAGGGACAGGTCTCGCTGGCGATCCCCGGCGAGGACGACGAGGTGATCGTCTATTGCTCGACGCAAGGGCCGAGCGAGACGCAGCATCTTGTCGCGCACGCGCTCGGCGTGCCGAGCCATGCCGTCACGGTGGAGGTGCGCCGCATGGGCGGCGGCTTCGGCGGCAAGGAAACGCAGGCCAACCAGAGCGCGGCGATCGCCGCCATCGCCGCCAAGAAGCTCAAGCGCGCGGTGAAAATCAGGCTCGACCGCGATGAGGACATGACCGCCACCGGCAAGCGGCACGATTTCGCCATCGACTATGAAGTCGGCTTCGACGACGCGGGCAACATACTCGGCGTCGACTTCACCTATGCGCTTCGCTGCGGCTTTTCCGCAGACCTGTCGGGGCCGGTCGGCGATCGCGCGCTGTTCCATTGCGACAACGCCTATTTCTATCCGGCGGTGCACGCCAAGTCGGCGCCGCTCTACACCAACACCGTCTCCAACACCGCCTTCCGCGGCTTTGGCGGCCCGCAGGGCATGGTCGGCGCCGAGCGCGTCATCGACGAAGTGGCCTTCGCGGTCGGCAAGGACCCGCTCGAGATCCGCAAGCTCAATTTCTACGACCCGATGGACGCCATCGGCGAGCGCTGCTTCACGCCCTATCACCAGAAGGTCGAGGACAACATCATCCACCGCATCGTCGCGGAGCTGGAGGAAAGCGCGAACTATGCGCGGCGGCGGCGCGAGATCAGCGCGTTCAACAACAACAGCCGCTTCATCAAGCGCGGCCTGGCGATGACCCCGGTCAAATTCGGCATCTCCTTCACCAAGACCGAGGCCAACCAGGCCGGCGCGCTGGTGCATGTCTATGCCGACGGCTCGGTGCACATGAACCATGGCGGCACCGAGATGGGGCAGGGCCTGCATCTCAAGGTGGCGCAGGTCGTCGCCGAGGAATTCCAGATCGATCTCGACCGGGTGAAGATCACCGCGACGACCACGGCCAAGGTGCCGAACACCTCGCCGACGGCCGCGTCCTCCGGCGCCGACCTCAACGGCATGGCAGCGCAGGATTCCGCCCGCCAGATCCGCAAGCGGCTGACCGATTTCGCGGCGGAAAAATACCAGGTGCCGCTCGACCAGGTGGTGTTCCTGCCCAACCGCGTGCGTGTCGGCAATCAGGAAGTCGCCTTCAATGACCTGGTCAAGCAGGCCTATATCGCCCGTGTGCAGCTCTCGGCGGCCGGTTTCTACAAGACGCCGAAGATCCACTGGGACCGCAGCAAGGGTCGCGGCCACGCCTTCTACTATTACGCCTATGGCGCGGCCTGCTCGGAGGTTTCGGTCGATACGCTCACCGGCGAATATGTCGTCGAGCGCACCGACATCCTGCACGATGCCGGCCGCTCGCTGAACCGGGCGATCGACCTCGGCCAGGTCGAGGGCGGCTTCATCCAGGGCATGGGCTGGCTGACGACGGAGGAGCTTTGGTGGGACGATAGCGGCCGGCTGCGCACCCATGCGCCGTCGACCTACAAGATCCCGCTCGCTTCCGATCGTCCAAAGATTTTTAACGTCAAGCTGACCGACTGGTCGTCGGCCTATGAGCCGACCATCCATCGTTCCAAGGCGGTCGGCGAGCCGCCGCTGCCGCACGGCATGTCGGTGCTGCATGCGCTGTCCGACGCGGTCGCGAGCGTCGCGGAGCACAAGATCTGTCCGCGCCTCGACGCCCCGGCGACGCCGGAACGGGTGCTGATGGCCATAGAAAGGCTGAAGCGGGAAGCCGCAAAGCCGGCCTGAACAGGCCAAAACGTGCAATTCGGGCCGAAAAACTCTATATTCGGCAGCGCATGACCCCGAAATCGACGTCGATTTCGGAAAGGATCATGCGCCAAACAAGCAAAATGCAGACGATGGACTCGAAAGTGCAAAGCCTGAAGGCGTTTCTCGGCCAGACCGGCCGGGTCGCGCTGGTCGAGGTCGCGGCGACGAAAGGCTCGACGCCGCGCGAGGCCGGCGCCTTCATGCTCGTCTCCGCATCGGCGATTTTCGGCACCATCGGCGGCGGCCAGCTCGAATTTATGGCCATCGACAAGGCGCGGCAGCTCATCTCCTCCCTTGAGGGGGAGATGGCCGCGAAGCGGCCAGGGGGGGTCCTCTCAGGAAGCACCGCAAAAGCGCCGCGCACTGCCGCGACGACCCCTTCTGTCGGCTCCGCTGCCACCCTCCCCTCAAGGGGGAGGGAAGCCCGCATCGAGGTCGACGAGGTCTGCGCCACACTCGACGTTCCGCTTGGGCCGGAAATCGGCCAGTGCTGCGGTGGTCGCGTCGAGGTGCTGATCCGCCCAGTCGACGCCTCACTTGAACAAGAGCTGATCCGCAAGGCCGAGGCCGAGGAGGCGCAACTGCCGCATGTCTATGTCTTCGGCGGCGGCCATGTCGGCCAGGCGCTGGCCGCCACGCTGGCGCTCCTGCCGATCCATGCCGTTGTCGTCGAGACGCGGGCGGATGCGCTGGAGGGAATGCCAGAGACGGTCGAGACGATTTTGACGCCAATGCCCGAAAGCGTCGTTCGCGAGGCGCCGGCGAGATCGGCCTTCGCCATCCTCACCCACGACCATGCGCTGGATTTCCTGATCGTCGCCGAGGCGTTGAAGCGCGACGATGCCGCTTATGTCGGCATGATCGGCTCCAAGACCAAGAAGGCGACTTTCAAGAACTGGTTCCTGAAGTCCGCCGACGGCAGAGAGGCCGAGTTCAACCGCCTCGTCTCACCGATCGGCGGCAATGCGGTGAAGGACAAGCGACCGCCGGTGATCGCAGCGCTCGCCGCCGCCGAGATCTTGACGGCGCTGGTGTCGCATGCGGCAGAAATGTCCGGTTCGAAAACCGGCGAAAGGGTGATGGCCGGCTGAAGCCAAGCCGGCCATATATACGGGAAAAGACTATTCTTTTTCCTGCATGTGCGCTTCGAGGAACCACAGCAATTTGTCGAGCGAACGCGAATAGGCGGTGAAAATGTCGGCGGTGTCGGCATCGCCCACATCTGCCGCGTCGTCGATCGCTTCGCGGGTCAGTTTGGCGGCCGTGGCATAGCGATCGATCAGCGCTGCCAGATGATCCTTGGTCTTGTGGATGTCGGTCGGATAGGGCTTCAGCTTGGTCGCCCTTGCCACCTCCTGCGAGGTGCCATGCGCGGTGCCGCCGAGCTGCGCGGCGCGCTCGGCAATGATGTCGACATGGCCGTCGATCTCCTCGCGGAACTCATCCAGCATCTCGTGGATGGCGATGAATTGCGGTCCCTTGACGTTCCAGTGCGCCTGCTTGGTGATCAGCGCCAGGTCGATGGCGTCGGCAAGCCTGGCGTTGAGAAGATCGATCGATTCCTTCTTGGCATCGGATTTGAGATCGTTCTTGGTGACGATGGCGTCCATGGTCGGCTCCTGTCGCGCTGCGTCGATTGGTGAAGGCTGAGGACTGAAGGCAGCCTGCACACGGCCGCCAATCGCCAAAACGGCAGGGGGCGCGTTTCGTTCCGCGCTCCACCCGAGAGCCTGAGATATGACCGACGCTCACAGCTGCTCGTCGCTTTCTTCGTTTCCCAAACCGGTCCGGAACGTGTTTTCTGCGCGCCTGACGAACACGAGCGAGCGAGCGACATGGACGTATTGCGTATTGCGGCATTTTCGGACGGGAACAGCGGCGGCAATCCGGCCGGCGTGGTGATCCGCGACGTCTTGCCCGATGCGGCCGACATGCGGCGCATCGCTGCCGAAGTCGGCTTCTCGGAAACCGCCTTCGCCGCGCCGGAGGGTGACGGGTGGCGCGTCCGCTACTTTTCGCCGGAATCCGAAGTTCCCTTCTGCGGCCATGCCACGATCGCGCTCGGCGCCGGGCTGGTCCGGCGGTTCGGCGACGGGATTTTCACGCTGGCCCTCAATCAGGCCGGGATAACAGTCGAAGGATTCCGCGACGGCTCCAATATTGTCGCCGCGCTGCAGTCGCCACCGACGCGTAGCAAGCCGGCGCCGTCAGGACTTGTCGCCGAAATGCTGGCGTTGTTCGGTTACGCGGCTGGCGATCTCGATCCAGCCATTCCTCCGGCACTGATCCATGGCGGCTCCGACCATTTCGTGCTGGCGCTGAAGGCACGCGACGCGCTTGCCGCGATGGCCTATGACTTCAAGCAGGGCCAGGCCCTGATGCGGCGCGAAGGGCTGATCACCATCCTGCTCGCCTATGCCGAGACGCCGCGCCTCTTCCATACGCGCAATCCGTTCGCCTCCGGCGGCGTCTACGAGGATCCGGCGACGGGCGCTGCGACCGCTGCCTTTGCCGGCTATCTGCGCGACCTCGGCTGGCCGCATGGCGGCGCGATCGACATCGTCCAGGGCGAGGACATGGGCATTCGCTCGCGGCTCCATGCCGACATTCCGCCGACGCCGGGCAGCTCGATCAGGGTGTCAGGGACGGCCCGGCTGATGGACGCTGTCTGAGCTTCAGGTTGGCCGCTTGAGGCCGAGATGATCGCGCAGCGTGCGGCCCTCATAGTCCTTGCGGAACAGGCCGCGCCGCTGCAGTTCCGGCACGACCAGTGTCGCGAAGGCGTCCAACTCACCTGGAAACCATGACGGCATCACATTAAAGCCGTCGGCCGCGCCGCCTTCGAACCGCGCTTGCAATTCGTCGGCTATCTGCTCGGCGGTGCCGACGACGCGCCAATGGCCGCGCGCGCCGGCAAAATAGCGCGCGAGCTCACGGATCGAGAGACCGTCGCGGCGCGCCTGTTCGATGACCAGCGCCTGACGGCTTTTCATGCCTTGGCTCTCCGGCAATTCGGCCAACGGTCCGTCGATAGGATAGCGCCAGAGGTCGGAGATGCTGAGATAACTGGAAAGCAGCGCGACGCCGACATCGTCGGGGATCAGTTCCTGCAGCGCATCGTATTTTGCCTGGGCCTCGGCCTTCGTTGCCGCAGCGATCGGCGCCACGCCGGGCATAATCTTAAGGTCGTCCGGCTGGCGGCCATAGGCGGCCAGCCGTCCCTTGAGGTCGTCATAGAAAGCCTTGGCCTCCTCGAATGTCTGCGCCGCAGAGAACACGACATCGGCAGTCCGCGCGGCAAGGTCCTTGCCGTCATCGGAGGCGCCGGCCTGTACCATCACCGGCGCGCCCTGCGGCGAGGGCGGTAGGTCGAGCGGATCGCGCACCGAAAAGCTCCGGCCGTCATGGCCGCCCGACCTGTGGTGCCATAGACCGGTGACGACGGTGGCGAATTCGCGGGCGCGTTCGTAGCGATCCGCATGCGGCCTGAGACCCGTCGCGCCGAAATTCGCGGCCTCGATGGGGCTGGCCGAGGTCACGAGGTTCCAGCCGGCCCGGCCGCCGCTCAGATTGTCGAGCGAGGCGAAGGCCCGCGCCAGTCCGTAGGGCTCGTTGTAGCTTGTCGATGCTGTCGAGACGAGGCCAATGCGCTCGGTCCGCACGGCGAGTGCCGAAAGCAGGCTGATCGGCTCGAAGCCGATCGAGCGCGAGGTCTGGCTGGCGATGTTGATATTGGCCTCGCGCAGGCCGGCGGCGTCCTCGCAGAAGATCATGTCGAACTTCGCCGCTTCCGCGGTGCGGGCCAGTTGGATGTAATGGTCGATGTCGATCCCGGCCGTGACATGCGCATCCGGATGACGCCAGGCGGCGATGTGGTGGCCGGTCGCCCACAGGAACAGGCCGAGCTTCATCTGGCGGGCGCTCATTTGTCGCCTCCCGCGCCAAGCCCGAGATGCTCGCGCAGCGTTGTCCCGGCATGGGCGGATCGAGCCAGGTCGCGACGCTGCAGCTCCGGCAGCAGGCGATCGGCAAAGTCGTCGATAACCGAAAGATCAGCCGGCAAAGCAAGATTGAGGCCGTCGCAGTTTTCCGAGCCGAACCAGTCGTCCAGCCTGTCGGCCGCAAGCTCGGGCGCGGCGACCGTCATCAGCACCTTCATGACATCCGGCTTGCGGCCGGCGGCAAGCGCCCGGTGCTTGAGATCGTCATAGGAAGACTTCGCGCTCTCTGACGATTGCTCATCAAGCAGGATGACGTCGGCGACGCGGGCGGCAAAATCCCGGTCGGCCTCCGCCAGTCGCGACATGACCAGCGCCGGCGCATCCTGCGGCGAACGAGCGACATTCAGCGGCCCGCGCACCGAGAAGAACTCGCCGTTGTGGTCGAGCAGATGCATCTTTTCCGGATCGTGGAACCGGCCGCCGGCCTTGTCGAACAACAGGGCGTCCGCGTCCCAGCCTCGCCACAGGCCTTGCACGATGCCGATGAATTCTTGAGCGCGGCGGCGGAAATCGTCGTCGGCAATGCCTTGGGGCCGGCTGAAATTCGCTGCCTCGCGCGGGTTCTGCGCCAGCGTAGCATTCCAGCCGATACGGCCGTGGCTGATGACGTCGAGAGAAGCAAAACGGCGCGCCAGATTGTAAGGCTGATGCGCGAGTGTCGAGGCGCTGGCCACGAGGCCTATCCTCTCCGTTACGGTGGCCAGCGCGGCAAGGAGCGTGGTGGCTTCGAATGGGCTGGTCGACGGCTCGCCGCTTGCCAACGAGTCGGTGATGACGACCATGTCGGCACCGGCCGCTTCCGCCTTCCGCACAAAGCCGGCGATCTCCGCGAATGTCAGCACGGTCTGCCCTATGGCGGCAGCGATGTCGAGCGAAACGGCAAGATGCATTGTGCGGCCCATTCGGCTGCCCAGAAAATCGGCAGCCGTTCTGGCTACCAACCTAGGCCCGCCTTCGCGCAAGGCAACGGGATCGAGTGGGCCACCAGGCTGCCACTTGCCGGCCAGCCGTCGCATGCCTCATGGTAGAGGTCTTGACGGCGGAATGTTGCGTTGGCGGCCACATACTTCGGCGATTAGCCTGAACGCCCATCGCGTCGTCATTCTATGGCGGAGCAAGGAGCGAAGCGACGCGGCGCAGACCATAGAATCCATTCCGTGACTTCGAAGCGTTGCGACGGTGCAGAATTCTGCTCCGCTGCGCCCTTCGGCGAAGGTTACGGAATGGATCCTCGGGTCTGCGCTCCGCTTCGCGTCGCTCCGCCCGTGGATGACGACGTGACGGAGGCTTCGGCCAATCCCGAAGCAAAACTAGCCTACTTGCCGGCAAGAATATCCTTGATCAGCCGCTGGCAGCGCTCGGCCATGAAGTCGAGCAGCAGCCGCACCTTCGGGTCCTGCAGCTTCTTGTGCGGATAAACGGCGGCAAATTGCACCGGCGTCGGCGGCGTCTTGGCCAGGATCACTTTCAGCCGCTGGTCGCGGATGAAGGGTTCCACTTCGAAACGCGGCTTGTTGATGATACCGCGGCCCGAGAGCGCCCAGCCGGTCAGCACGTCGCCGTCGTCGGTGTCGTAAGGCCCGTGCACTTCGAGTTTCTGAACACCGGTCGGCGTCTGCAGCGTCCAGACGAATTCGCGTGTGCCGGCGTAGCGCAGCATCAGGCAGTCATGCTTCTTGCCGACAAGCTCCTGCGGCTCGACCGGCTCGCCGCGCGCTTCGAGATATTTCGGCGCCGCCACCAGCACCCGCTCGCATTCCATGATGCCGCGCATCCTGAGACTCGAATCCTCGATGATGCCAAGGCGGAAGGCGACGTCGATGCCTTCCTTCATGATATCGACATTGTGATCGGAGAGCCTGAGCCGCACCTCGATGTCGGGGTATTTGTCATGAAAATCCGGAATGCCGGAGGCGATCAGCCGCCGGCCGAGCCCGAGCGGCGCCGTCACCTTGATCGTGCCGCGCGGCTGGCCGGAAAGTGCCGCCACCGCGGCTTCCGCGTCGGTGATCGCGTCCAGCACCTGCTTGGCGCCGGTGTAGAATACCGTGCCGTGCTCGGTCGGCATCAATTGCCTTGTCGTGCGGTTGAACAGCCGCACACCGAGATGCTTCTCCAGCTCCTTGATGCGGTTGGAGGCGACCGCCGGCGAAATGCGCATGTCGCGGCCTGCCGCCGACAGGTTGCCGAGCTCGACGACGCGGACGAAGACGGCGATGTTGTCGAGATAGGCCATGCGGCTTTCGTGGCTCTCAAACGGCTGCGTGGGGCGACCCTAGTATTTTCCATTTTTTTTTGAAAGTCATCGCGCGCCTCGCCTCTTTTCGTTTGCGCTCCAGACCGTAAAGTCGCCTGATCGGCAGGGACGATTTCCCAGGGGCGACTCGATGACGGATTTTGCAATTTTCTGGGACTGGCTGAGCTTTGCGGTCCGCTGGCTGCATGTCATCACCGGCATCGCCTGGATCGGCTCGTCCTTCTATTTCGTCGCCCTCGATCTCGGCCTGCGCCAGCGTCCCGGCCTGCCTGCCGGCGCTTTCGGTGAGGAATGGCAGGTGCATGGCGGCGGCTTCTACCATATCCAGAAATATCTGGTGGCGCCGGCCGAAATGCCGGAGCACCTGACCTGGTTCAAATGGGAATCCTACGCCACCTGGCTGTCGGGCTTCGCCATGCTCTGCGTGGTCTACTACGCCGGCGCCGACCTGTTCCTGATCGACCCCAACGTGCTCAACATCTCGGTGCCGGTCGGCATCCTGCTGTCGCTGGCCACCATCGGCGTCGGCTGGATCGTCTATGACCTGCTCTGCCGCTCGCCGCTCGGCAAAAGCGACACCGGCCTGATGCTGGTGCTCTACTGCGTGCTGGTCTTCATCGCCTGGGGGCTGACCCACCTCTTCACCGGCCGCGCCGCCTTCCTTCATCTCGGCGCCATCACCGCCACGATCATGTCGGCCAACGTCTTCATGGTCATCATCCCCAACCAGAAGATCGTCGTCGCCGACCTGATCGCCGGCCGCAAGCCGGATCCAAAATACGGCAAGATCGCCAAGCAGCGCTCGCTGCACAACAACTACCTGACCTTGCCGGTGCTGTTCCTGATGCTGTCGAACCACTATCCGCTGGCGTTCGGCACTCAGTTCAACTGGGTCATCGCTTCGCTGGTCTTCATCATCGGCGTGCTGATCCGGCACTATTTCAACACCGTGCATGCAAGGAAGGGCAACCCGACCTGGACCTGGCTCGGCGCCGCCCTGCTGTTCATGATCATCATCTGGCTGTCGACCGTGCCGAAGGTGCTGACCGGCGAGCCGAAGACCTCCGCCGCATCCGCCGCGGCCCAGATCTATATGGCTTCGGCGCATTTCCCGGCCGTGCGCGACACCGTGCTCGGCCGCTGCTCGATGTGCCACACTGAGGAACCCGTCTATGAGGGCATATACCACGCGCCGAAGGGCGTGATGCTCGACACCGACGCACGCATCGCCGAGAATGCCCGCGAGATCTATCTGCAGGCCGGCCGGGCGCATGCCATGCCGCCCGCCAACGTCACCCAGATAACCGACCAGGAACGGGCCCTTTTGGTGGCCTGGTTCGAAGGCGCCGGAAAGTAAGCATGACATCAAAGCTCCTGCGCGGCCGCACGCTCTCCTTCCTGCGCTGGCCCGAAGCGATAGACGACCATTCCGCCTGGCGCTACGAGGAGGATGGCGGGCTGCTGATCGACGGCGGCAAGATCATTGCCGCCGGTCCTTATGCCGAGGTCGCGAAGAAAGCCGGGGCCGGGGTCGAGACGATCGACCATCGCCCCCATCTCATCCTGCCTGGCTTCCTCGACGCCCATGTGCATGTTCCGCAGATGCAGATCATCGCGTCCTACGGCGCCGAGCTGCTCGACTGGCTGAACAAATACACTTTTCCGGAGGAGTCGAAATTCCAGAACGCCCAGCACGGCCGCCGCATCGCGCGGCTGTTCCTGGACGAAATGCTGCGCCAGGGCACGACGACGGTCGTCGCCTATTGCTCGGTGCACAAATCCTCGGCCGAGGCCTTCTTCGCCGAGTCGCATGACCGCAACATGCTCAACATCGCCGGCAAGGTGATGATGGACCGCAACGCGCCCGACGGCGTGCTCGACACGCCACAGACCGGTTATGACGACACCAAGGCGCTGATTGCCGAATGGCACGGCAAGGGCCGCCAGCTCTATGCCATCACGCCGCGTTTCGCCATCACCTCCTCGCCCGAGCAGATGGAAATGGCCGGCGCGCTATGCCGCGAACATCCCGATCTCCATATGCAGACGCATCTGTCGGAGAACCACGCCGAGATCGCCTTCACCCAGGAGCTTTATCCCTGGTCGCGCGACTACACCGACGTCTACGAGCATTACGGCCTGCTGGGCAGGAAGAGCCTGTTCGGGCACTGCATCCATCTGTCGGAACGTGAAGCGGATGCGCTGTCGCAGTCGGGCTCGGTCGCGGTGTTCTGCCCGACCTCCAACCTCTTCCTCGGCTCCGGCCTGTTCGACTACCAGCGCTACCGCCGGCGCGAGAAGCCGCTCCGAATTGCCGCGGCGACCGATGTCGGCGGCGGCACCAGCTATTCGATGCTGCGCACCATGGACGAGGGCTACAAGGTGGTCGCGCTGAACGGCGAGAAGCTGAACCCGTTCCAGTCCTACTGGCAGTTGACGCGCGGCAATGCCGAGGCGCTGTCGGTGGCCGACAAGGTCGGTACGCTCGACGAAGGCACCGACGCCGACATCGTCGTGCTCGACGCTCACGCCACACCGGCGATGCGGCTGAGGATGGAGACGGTGGAGACGCTGGCGGAAGAGCTCTTCCTGCTGCAGACGCTGGGCGACGATCGCGCCGTGCGCGAGGTCTATGTCGCGGGCCGGCCGGCGAAGAGCGCGATCGTCGCATAGATTAATGCGCTCTTCGCTTGACCCCGCGTCAGCCATCGGCCAAAGCGTGCGTCGACAGTTGACAGGGGAACGCCATGGCTGCCGCCGACGACATCGCTCTGATCAAGAAACAGGAAGCCACGCTGGTCTTCCCGGCCTTCGACGAGGCCGTGGCCTTCGAGATCGGCTCGGCGATACGGGACCGGGCGCTGAAGGAAGACCTGCCGATCATCGTCGACATCAGGACTTTCGACCGGCCGCTCTTCTATGCCGCGATGCCTGGCTCCAACGCCTCAAATCCCGACTGGGCGCGGCGCAAGATCAACGTCGTCAAGCGTTATCTCAGAAGCACCTACCGCATGGTGCTGGAGCAGCAGCGCCCTGACCGCGCCTTCAAGGTCGGCGAGGGGTTGGACATTGCCGATTATGTACTGGCCGGCGGCGGCTTTCCCGTCACGGTGAGGGGCGCCGGCGTCATTGGTGTGCTCGCCGTCTCGGGCCTGCCGGAGCGCCAGGACCACGGCGTCGTGGTCGATGCGCTCTGTGCCTATCTCGGCGCTGATCGGAAACAATTGGCGCTGCCGCCAGAGGAAAAATGACCGATTCCAAAGCCTTCCTTACCGCGATCTTCAACGCGGCCGTCGCCGCCGCCGATCCGGAAAAGACGATCCAAAATCATTTGCCGGCGAAACCTAAAGGCCGAACCATCGTCATCGGCGCGGGAAAAGGCTCGGCGCAGATGGCGGCCGCCTTTGAAAAAGTCTGGGACGGGCCGATCGACGGGCTGGTCGTCACCCGCTATGGCTATGGCGCCAAATGCGAGCGCATCGAGATCATCGAAGCGGCGCACCCGGTGCCGGATGCGGCCGGCCTCGAGGCCTCACGCCGGCTGCTGGAGAAGGTGCAAGGGTTGACATCGGACGATCTCGTCGTGGCGCTGATTTCCGGCGGCGGCTCGGCGCTGTTGCCCTCTCCGGCCGCTGGCCTGACTTTAGCCGACGAGATCGCCGTCAACGAGGCGTTGCTTGCCTCTGGCGCGCCGATCGCGGCGATGAACACCATCCGCAAGCATGTCTCGACCATCAAGGGCGGACGCCTGGCCGCCGCCGCCCATCCGGCCAGGGTCGTGTCGCTGGTCGTCTCGGACATCCCCGGCGACAATCCGGCGCTCGTCGCCTCGGGGCCGACCGTTCCCGACACCGGCAGCCGCGCGGATGCGCTGGCTTCGATCGCCGCCTATGGCATGAAGCTGCCGGCCGCCGTGATGGCGCACATCAATTCGCCGGCCGCCGACGCGCCGCGTCCGGACGATCCGCGCTTTGCCGGCAATGAAGTGCACCTGATCGCCTCGGCCGGCGTCTCGCTGGAAGCCGCGGCGGCCGAAGCTAAGCGGCAAGGCATCGGGGCCGTCATCCTGTCGGATTCGATCGAAGGCGAGGCGCGCGAGGTCGGCGGCGTCCATGCCGCTATCGCGCGCGAGGTGGCGACCCGCAACCGGCCCTTCGAGAAACCGATGCTGATCTTGTCGGGCGGCGAGACGACGGTGACGCTGCGGGCAAAAGGCAAGGGTGGCCGCAACTCGGAATTCCTGCTCGCCTTCGCCATCGGTATCGATGGCATAAACGGGATCCATGCTTTAGCCGCCGACACCGACGGTATCGACGGCTCGGAGGACAATGCCGGCGCCTTCGCCGACGGCTCGACGGTGTCGCGCATGCGCGCCGCGGGCGTCGATGCCAAGGCGATGCTCGCCGGCAACAATACCTGGACGGCCTTCAACGCTGTCGGCGATTTGTTCGTGCCGGGACCGACCGGGACGAATGTGAATGATCTGAGAGCAATTCTGGTCAGGTAGAGCGGGCCTCGAAGGTCGTCATCCCAGGGCGGAGCAAGGAGCGAAGCGACGCGCGTAGACCCTGGGATCCATGCCGTGACCTCGGGCGAAGGGGTGCAGCGGAGCAGAATTCTGCACCGTTGCAACGCGTGGAAGTAACGGCAAGGCAACTGTGTTCATGCGAATGCGGTTTTGTTCCTGATGATGGCGTTGAGGACGACCAGGAGCTTCCTTGCGACGGCGATGATGGCGAGTTTCTTGGAGCCCGAGCGGGCGGCAAGGTCGGTGTAGAATTTTTTGAAGCGGTCACAGGTTCGAATGGCACTCAGCGCCGCCATGTAGAGGGCACGGCGCACGCGCGATCGCCCGCCCTGGATCTGGCTCCTGCGGTTGAGCTTGCCGCTCTTGTTGTCGA
>NZ_JAVIJB010000142.1:0-544 GCF_033977165.1 Mesorhizobium captivum | reverse complement strand
AAGGCAAATGGGCGATCCACCCCTCGCAGATCGCTTTGGCCAACGACGTGTTCTCGCCGCCGGAAAAGGAGGTCACGCGCGCCCGCCGCATCCTCGAGGTGCTCAAGGAAGCCGAAGCGCTCGGCAAGGGCGCCGCCGCGCTCGACGGCAAGATGATCGACGCGGCATCCGAACGCATGGCGCGCAACGTGCTGGTGGTGAGCGAGGCAATCGAGCGCACCGGCCAAGCTGCAGCGCACTGACAATTACCGGGAGGAAAAGATGGACATTCACGAATACCAGGCCAAGGAACTGCTCGCCCGCCACGGCGTGCATGTGCCGCGCGGCGGGCTTGCCTACAGCCCCGAACAGGCAACCTACCGGGCGCGCGAGATCGGCGGCGCGAAATGGGTGCTGAAGGCGCAGGTTCATTCCGGCGCGCGCGGCAAGGCCGGCGGCATCAAACTCTGTTCCAATGACGAGGAGATCTCCAACGCGGCGGAAGCCATGCTCGGGCGCAAGCTGGTGACCCACCAGACCGGCCCGCGCGGCAAGCTGATCTCGC
>NZ_JAVIJB010000141.1:0-545 GCF_033977165.1 Mesorhizobium captivum | reverse complement strand
GAGCAGCGAGTCCTCTCAGGCCTGAAGGAAAGGCTGGTCTCGGCCGATGCCGTGGCCGAGGCGGTCAGAGCCTATGCCCAGGAGACCAACCGCCTCAACCAGGAACGTCGCGCGCAAGGCGAACAGGATCGCAAGGCGCTCGACAAGATCGATCGCGCCATCGCCGGCATCATGGCCGCGATCGAGGATGGCCTGTACCAACCTTCGATGAAAGCAAGGATGGAAGACCTGGAGCGGCAGAAGGCGGAGGTCACCGCGTGCCTGGCAATGGCGCCCACTGACGTGCCCGACCTGCATCCCAACATCGCCAACCTCTACCGCAAGCGCGTGGAGCAGTTCACGCAAACGCTCGCCGACCACGAGGACGGACGTCGGGCCGCCGAAGCATTGCGCTCGTTGATCGGCGAGATCGTGCTCACGCCCGGCGACAAGCGTGGCGAGGTGCATGCCGAGCTAAGCGGCGAGCTGTTCGGCATCCTCAAATTCGCTAATCCCGAGCAAAATCAAAGGTTTGACGATGTTATGACAAAAGGGGTTGCGGGTCC
>NZ_JAVIJB010000140.1:0-551 GCF_033977165.1 Mesorhizobium captivum | reverse complement strand
CGCAACGACTTCACCTTGCTCACCGTCTGGCTGATCGAGATTGGCATCGCCATCAGCCACTCCAGGCCTTGCCATCCGCAGACGCTCGGCAAGGACGAGCGCTTCCATCGGTCGCTCAAGGCCGAGGCATTGCAGGGACCGCCCTTCGCCAATCTCGCCGAGGCTCAGGATGCATTCGACCAGTGGCGCCACGTCTACAACGCCCAGCGTCCCCACGACGCGCTGGACGGCGGCGTGCCGCTCGATCGCTACCAGGCCTCGCCGCGCCAGTATCGCGAAACTGTCGAGCCGTTCGAATATGCCAAGGACGATCTCATCCGCCGCGTTCAGCAGCACGGCTTCGTCTCAATCCTTGGCCGCTCAATGCGCTTGTGCAGGGCTTTCGCGGGAAAGTCCGTCGCCTTCAGGCCTACCGCCATCGACGGCGTCTTCGACGCCTGGTTCAGACATCAAAAAATAGAAACCATCGACCTCAACACCTTGGCCCGATAGCATGCAAAACTGTTCGCGATGTCCTCGCACACCTGTTCGCGATGTCCCCGGTCCAAACA
>NZ_JAVIJB010000013.1:0-159080 GCF_033977165.1 Mesorhizobium captivum | reverse complement strand
CTAACTATTTGTTTCTACGCAATTCCGGACGGAAAACCGTTACACACTTTTCCTGGAATTGCTCTAGTCTATTACAAGACGGCAAATCGTTCCTGGGGAGGAAGCTTGATGGCGTCACGCTACCACGAGGTCTATGAGGGCTGGAAACGCGACCCGGTAGGGTTCTGGGCCGAGGCGGCCAAGGCAATCGACTGGTATTCGCCGGCCGAAAGCGTCTTCGATCCTACGGCCGGCGTCTATGGCCACTGGTTCACCGGCGCCACCTGCAACACGTGCTTCAACGCCATCGACCGCCATGTGGCGGGCGGCCGCGCCGACCAGCTGGCGCTGATCCACGACAGCGCGATCACCGGCACGGTACGCAAATTCACCTATGCGGAGTTGAAGCGCGAGGTCGTCGCGTTGGCCTCGGTGCTGAGGCATCGCGGCATCGGCAAGGGCGACCGCGTCATCATCTACATGCCGATGGTGGCGGAGGCGGCCATTGCCATGCTCGCCTGTTCCCGCATCGGCGCCGTGCATTCGGTGGTATTCGGCGGCTTCGCCTCGCATGAGCTCGCCACCCGCATCGACGACGCCAAGCCGAAGCTGATCGTCACCGCGTCCTGCGGCCTGGAGCCCGGACGCGTCGTCGCCTACAAGCCGCTGCTCGACAAGGCGATCGAGATGTCGAGGCACAAGCCCGACGCCTGCCTCATCCTGCAGCGCGAGCAGCTGCGCTGCGAGATGAGGGACAATTACGATTTCGACTATGCCGATGCGGTCGCGCGCGAGCGGGCGGCGGGCGCCAATGTCGACTGCGTGCCGGTCTTGGCCACCGACCCGCTCTACATCATCTACACCTCCGGCACGACCGGGCAGCCGAAGGGAATCGTGCGCGACAATGGCGGCCATATGGTCGCGCTGAAGTGGACGATGGACAATGAGTTCGGCGTCAAGCCGGGCGAGGTGTTCTGGGCGGCTTCCGACGTCGGCTGGGTGGTCGGCCATTCCTATATCGTCTACGGGCCGCTGCTGCACGGTTGCACCAGCGTGCTCTTCGAAGGCAAACCGATCGGCACGCCGGACGCCGGCACCTACTGGCGGGTGATCTCGGAGCATGGCGTGGTGGCGCTGTTCACGGCGCCAACAGCTTTTCGCGCCATCAAGGGACAGGATCCGCGCGGCGAGTTCGTGCCGAAATACGATTTGTCGAAATTCCGCACGCTGTTCCTCGCCGGCGAGCGCGCCGACCCGGAAACCATCAAATGGGCGGAGCAGAAGCTCAACCGTCCGGTGATCGACCATTGGTGGCAGACCGAGACCGGCTCGCCGATGACGATCAACCCGGCCGGGCTCGGGCTTTTGCCGGTGAAATACGGCTCGCCTGGCGTGCCGATGCCCGGCTACGACATCCGCATTCTCGACGATGCCGGCCATGAGGTGGCGCGCGGCACGCTCGGCAATGTCGTGGTCAAGCTGCCGCTGCCGGCAGGCTGCCTGCCGACGCTCTGGAATGCGGACGCCCGCTTCCGACAAGCTTACCTCGAGGAGTTTCCCGGTTTCTACAAGACGGCCGACGCCGGCATGATCGACGAGGACGGCTATCTCTATGTCATGGCCCGCACCGACGACATCATCAATGTGGCCGGCCACCGGCTTTCGACCGGCGCGATGGAGGAGGTGCTGGCCGCGCATCCGGACGTAGCGGAATGCGCAGTGATCGGCATTGCCGACGCGATGAAGGGCCAGGTGCCGCTCGGCTTCGTCGTGCTCAATGCCGGCGTGTCACGCGACACCGGCGCCATCGAAAGCGAGGTGGTGGGCCTGGTGCGCGAACGGATCGGCCCGGTCGCCGCCTTCAAGACGGTGGTGACGATCAAGCGGCTGCCGAAGACGCGCTCCGGCAAGATCCTGCGCGGCACGATGCAGAAGATCGCCGACAAGGAGGAATGGACCATGCCGGCGACCATCGACGATCCCGCCATCCTGGACGAGATCGCGGCGGCGCTGGAGAACCGAGGCATCGGGCTTTAAACCACTTCGCAAGCGCCTACGATTGCGACGTCAGGCGCTTTCACGAATTCGTCCCGCACTGCAATCGCCTGTTGTGCAATGCAGCAACAGACCCTAAAGTTCGTCTTGGGGGGCCATTCCCAAGGCAAGGCATGGCTCAGCACAAGACGACTTTCGGCGGCGTCGACATATTGCGTTTCCTGGCCGCCGTCATGGTGATGTTCTATCACTATGGCTTCTGGGTATGGGCGTTTCCAAACGGCGTCTCGGCACGCGCCACCGGCGGCATCGCGGCCCATCCCGAGATGGGTTTTGTCGGCTCCGGCTGGGTCGGCGTGCAGGTGTTCTTCGTCATCAGCGGCTTCGTCATCGCCTTCAGCGCGGAAAATTCGACGCCGCTGAAATTCTTCGAGGCCCGTGTCAGGCGGCTGGCGCCGGCGGTCTGGGTCTGCGCGCCGATTTCCGCGATTGTGCTGTTGCTGGTGGGCCTGTCCTGGCCGACGGATGCCGTGGTGCGGCTTGCCCGCACCGCGCTGTTCGTGCCCTTCGAGCCATGGGTGGATAGCGTCTACTGGACGCTCGGCATCGAGATCGCCTTCTACGCCATCGTCTGGATCCTGCTCAGGCTTGGACGCTTCGATTTGATGGAGGCCGTCGCTGTCGTCATCGGCCTCGTCAGCACGCTGTTCTGGTGCCTGTACTTCGCCTTTGGCTGGACCGACCTCGCCGAGACGCGCTGGCTGCAGCTGACGCTCGTGCATCATGGCGCCTTCTTCGCGGTCGGCGTGCTGCTGTGGCTGATGCGCTTCAAGGCGCTGACGATGCCGCGGCTTGGCTTCTGCCTGCTGTTCCTCGCCGGCGGCGCGATGCAGATCGTCAGCTCGGTCGACGTGCACAGCATCAAGGTGGAAGCCGCGATGCCTTACGCGCCGCCGATCATCGTCTTCCTCGCGGCGGTGGCGCTGATGGCCTGGTCGCTCAGGCTCGATCTTTCCTGGCGCGGCTGGCGCCGGATCGGGCTGATGACCTATCCGCTCTACCTCCTCCACGATGTCGTCGGCGCGGCGATGCTCGGCGCCCTGATCCGGGCGGGCGTGCCTTACCTCATCTCGATCCCGATCGTCGGCGCGGCCATGATCGCGGCAAGCTGGCTGGTGGCGGCCGAGGCCGAGCCGCGCATCCGCCTGCTGCTCGACCACACGCTCTTCCGCTACCGGTTGAAAGCCGCCTAAAGCGCGTCGCGATCTTTCAGATTCGCTCCGTGCGCTTTAGGTTTTGATTTTACGCATGTCTTTGTCCCGAAACCGGTCCCACTTTCGGGAGACATGCTTTAAACTCCGCAGCAGTTCCCAGTGTGGAATTGTTTGCATTCGGCTGATATCGAGACTTGGTCCGCGCTCCGCCGCGCGATCCTAGTTTAAGTACCGAGCCGCAATCCGTGAGTCTGTTCCAGCGATCGAGACGACCCCGCCCCTTGCCGCGCGAACGGCTGGTAATGGACATGCGCGACACGGTGGTCTACGCGGTCGGCGACGTGCATGGCTGCTATGACGAGCTGCGCGCGCTGGAGCAGAAGATCCAGCTCGACGCGGCGAAGTTCCGCGGCCGCAAGATCATCATCATGCTCGGCGACTATATCGACCGAGGGCCGCAGTCGCGGCGCGTGATCGAGCACCTCATGGCGCCGCCGCCGAAAGGCTTCCTGCGCGTCTGCCTGGCCGGAAACCACGAGGTGGCTATGCTCAACTATCTCGACGGCTATCTGTCGCGGGAGCCATGGCTCGCGGTCGGCGGGCGGGAAACCCTCTATTCCTACGGCGTCGATCCGGCGCACCTCGCCAATCTCTACGCTTCAAGCGATGAGGTCGACGAACGCATTCGCGAGGCTATACCTGCCGGCCATATCGGCTTCCTGCGCTCGCTGCCGGTGATGGTCTGCTCGGATGAGTTCGTGTTCGTGCATGCCGGCATCCGGCCAGGCATCGCGCTCGAGGCCCAGGACGAGGCCGACCTGCTCAACATCCGATCCGATTTCCTCGCGGCGGCGCATCGCCTCGACCGCTGGGTCGTGCACGGACATACGATCGTGGACGTCCCAACGCTCGACGGGCGCCGGCTCGGCATCGACACCGGCGCCTTCCAGAGCGGCCGGCTGACCGCCCTCAGGGTCGTCGGCAAATATGGACGGCTGCTATCGTCCGCGGATTGAGGGAGAGCGCCTTGGAGCGTTCGGACCCCTCCAGATCTTTTATGCAATTCCGGAAGGCGAAACACCTGCAACGCCATCACGGCGCGAGCACAGCATCGCCACTCTCAGGTCGGCGCAAGCTCGGCCTCAGCGACGGCGCCATAGGACAGCAGATCGCCTTGCCATTTGCTGCGCTTGAGGAACTGTTCCCAAGTCAGAGCATTCGGATCGACTTTCCGACTCCAGGTCAGATCGCGCCCAGGGGCGTAGTAGCCATATTCGACCGCGTATTCGACCATACCCACCAACTCGCGCACGAGATGCTCGTTGCCGGCGAAGCTCGGAAAATGGCGTAACAAGTCTTCACGCGAATAGGCAGAGGCATAGCGCGCGCGCTTTCCGGTGACCCGCACAAACGTGTCCACCATTTGCTGCGCCGAGATAAACTCGCCGATCACAGGCAGGACTTCGCCAGTGTATCGCGCCGGGTGGTCAAAGATCTCGCGCACCGCCGGGCCGGCCGCAGTGAGCGGATCACAGAACGGCATGGGGATGTCGGGCGGCAAGTATATGGCGAACGTTATGCCATCCTCCCCGCCCTGCGGCACGTAGTACTCAAGGAAGTTGGTGTAGTAAAACGCCAGGTAAACAAACGAGTTGCGGACAGGTAAGCCGCGAATATAATCCTCTATCTTTGCCTTGTCCGTGAAATGCGGCGCCCATTTGGTGCCGCGGGTGATCGCTTCGACATTTTCGAGCCCGCTGAACACCACGTGTTCGACGCCAGCAGCCACCGCCGCATCGGCCAACTCCTTGCCGAGGTTGAGTTCGGTTTCCGCCGGCGGCACCTTGACGATGGGCGGCGTCATCAAGAATGCCCCGGCCGAGCCTTTCAGTGCTTCGGTCAGTTCGGCCTGCCCGCCAAGTTCAAGAGGTGCGACCACGACTTCGGCACCCTTCTTCGCCAAGGCTTGCGCCGGTTGGCTGTCGAGGCGCCGCGTTAGGGCGCGTACCCGGTAGCGCCCACTGTCGAGCAGGGACTCGGCGACGCTGCGGCCTTGTTTGCTCGATGCACCGACAACGGCGATCAGAGGTTTGGAAGTATCGGCTTGGCTCATGCTAATTGTCCCGGTTAGAGGGCGGAAACCGCTTCCGCCGCGATCGACGGTCACCACGGCCCGTCAACGGGCGCGCTGCGTGCCGACCACGAAGTCTCGGCTGCTCCGAACTATTTTTGAAATCATAGAATTATTCCGCTACTATTCATTTCATGGATACCAAGCGCCTGGATCTCAATCTGTTGGTCACCCTGGAGACGCTGCTGATCGAGCGGAACGTCACGAAGGCGGCTGCCCGATTGAACCTCAGCCAGCCAGCGGTAAGCGCCCAGCTAAACCGTCTCCGGCGCGAGTTCGATGACCCGCTGCTAATTCCTGCCCAGCGAGGTATGACGCCGACGGTCAAAGCAATGGAATTGCTCGATCCGTTGCGCCAAGCCCTTGATCAGGTTCGCGCCACGGTCGCCTCGCACAGGAACTTCGATCCGGCGAAGGCCAACCTGACCTTCGCAATCGCCTGCACGGACTATCTGCAAGCGGCAGTGGTCAAGCCGCTCGTTGTGGAACTCAGGACGCGAGCGCCCGGTGTTCGCGTCGCGATCCGCAATCTGGACATGCCACAGTTGGAAGCGCAGATGGCGCGCGGCGATGTGGATCTGGCGCTGATGACGCCGCAGGCGGCCTCGCCAAGTCTTCGCACGCGCCATCTGTTCGATGAACGCTATGTGCTGATCGGCCGCCGGAAGCATCCGCGGCTCCGGGACGGAATCACGGTCGCTGAATTTGCTGAGCTGGAGCAAGTGATCGTGTCCTTGGACGGGGGCAGCTTCGTGACGCCGTTGGACAGCGCTTTGGCTGCTCTCGGACACAAGCGTAACGTGGTGCTCTCCGCGGCGTCGTTCCTGTTTGTCCCGGAGATCGTGTCCCACTCGGACTTCGTGGCGCTGGTCCCGGAACGGTTGGTGCGCGACTCTGCGGACCAGCTTGAAGTGATGGACTGTCCATTCCCCGTTGAAGGCTTTGCAGTGGGAATGGTGTGGCATGAGCGCAATCACGGACACGTCGGCCAACGCTGGATTCGCGAAGCCGTCGTCTCACTTGTCGCGCATCAATCCTCGCCCCAGGCGCGTAACAATCCGGACTAGAGTCAAAACCCAATCGGTTGCCAATTTGAACGACCGAGTTCGGACCCTTCTCGGACATTCTGAGGCGGAGAGCTGGGACGGCGCAAGTTGACCCATTCTTGCCGTTCCGTCCCGTCACCTCAAAGATCCGGATTCGGGTGACGAGCTGTCATTTCGCTGCCCTGGTCCCGATGGGATCGAAATCCGAATCCGTTCTTGAACCACGCTCTCATGTCACGTCCCACCTTCTGCAAGTAGGGTTCCAGCAGGTCGATGGCGCGATCGGACTGGCCGAGCAGTTCACCTCAACTCGACGCTCTATTTCTTGGTGGGCGACGCGGCCGAAGAAGGCGCCGGCGATGATGGCGGAACAGTCGGAACTCTATCCCGACGTGCCGGGCCTCGAGCCCGATGCCCGCTATTCCGAGCGATCGGCGAGCATCCTTCTCAATGCGTAGAAAGAACAGCGCCGCCTGGCGGCAGCCGGGTGCGCTATCGCGCCAGCTCCAGCACCTTCTGCCAGCGCGGCAGGCCGTGCAGGGTTGCGAAGTCAGAATCGTACCTGACCCACGCTTTCGTCTCGTGATTGGCGTGCGGCAGAAGGTCCTCCAGCAGCGCGAAGGCTTCGTCGAAGTCGCCCAGCAGGCAGCGGACGCAGGCGATGTTGTAGCGCGTCAGAATGTCGTCGGGGTCGATGGCGAGCGCGCGCGCCGCCCATTCCCGCGCCCGCTCGCGGTCGCCGAGCACGACCAGAGCGTTGGCGCCCATATAGGCAGGCCGCGGATTCTCGGGGTGCTTTTCAAGCACCCGCTTGGCCCGTTCCAGTCCCTCGCGGGCAGCCCACAGTTCCTTGTCCCGCAACGCGAGGGATCGATAGATCTGCACGAGCAGAAGCATCGACTGATAGTCGGTGGGGTTGAGCTCAGCGGCGCGCGCAAAATGCTCGGCAGCCTTCTCGAACTTTCCCTGCGCCTGGCATGTGCGCGCGTAGAAATAATGCGCCTCGAACAGATTGGGGTTGCGGGCGATCGCCTTCTCGTACTCGGCCTCGGCTTCCTGATATCGTTCCCCGACCGAGAGGGCCAGACCGCGCGAGGCGTGCGCTTCGCCAAGACTGGGGTCAATGTCGAGGGCCCTGGCGCTGTTGGCCAGAATGGCCTCGAGCGAGACCTTTACGTCATAGTGCAGGAACAAAAACGAATCGCAGTCGGCGATGCCTGCGTAGGCGCGCGCATAGAGCGGATCGAGCTCGATCGCCTTGGCGAACATGCGCCTTGCCAGCAGGTAGTAGGATTTGGAGCCGCGGTGGACGAACTCGCGTCCGCGCAGGTAATAGGTATAGGCCTCGACGTTCTCGGTCGGCGCCTGCCGGATCGCCTGCTTTTCCTCCGGCAACAGCCTGACCTTAAGCTGATCGACGATCGTGTGCGTGATCTCGTCCTGGATGGCGAAGATATCGGTCAGGTCGCGGTCGTAACGGTCGGCCCAGACATGGCCGCCGCTCTTGCCGTCGATCAACTGACCGGTGACGCGAACCCGTTGCGCAGCCTTGCGGACGCTGCCCTCAAGTAGGTACCTCACGCCCAACTCGGCGGCCACCTGTTGCAGCTTCACCACTCTGCCCTTGTAGGTGAACACGTTGTTGCGGCCGATCACGAACAGGCCCGATATCTTGGACAGATCGGTTATGATGTCCTCTGTGATGCCGTCAGCAAAATATTCCTGCTCGGGGTCGCCGCTCATGTTGTTGAAGGGCAGCACGGCAATCGACGGCTTTTCCCCAGCGGCGGGTTCGGCCTCGAGCTCGACCGAGACGGTCGAGGATCGCGGCTGCCCGATCCCGGCGAAGAGATCGACATGATAGACCCTGACGGGGCGGTCGATGTTCTTCAGCACCTGCTCGCCGGCGTCCTCGAAGGCGAGGTCCAGCCGGTTGCCGACATTGTCGCGGACGGAGCCGGACACCGCGACGCCGCCCGGCCTGGCTATCGATTCTATGCGCGCGGCAACGTTGACGCCGTCGCCGTAAATGTCATTGTCCTCGACGATGATGTCGCCGAGATGGATGCCGATGCGGAACTCGATGCGGCTCTCTGCCGGCACGCCGGCATTGCGCTCGCGCATCGCCCGCTGGATCTCGGCGGCGCAGGCGACGGCGTTTACGACGCTCGGGAACTCGACCAGCATGCCGTCGCCGGTGAGCTTGACGATCCGCCCGTGATGCTCGGCGATCCTGCCGTCCGCCATCTCGCGGCGGTGCGCTTTGAGAGCGGCCAGCGTTCCCACCTCGTCGAGGCCCATCAGCCTGCTGTAGCCAACCACGTCGGCTGCGAATATCGCCGTGAGCCGGCGCTCCATGTGTGCAACCCGGATTTTTCGAAGAAGCCTAAAATATCAGGTTCGGCGCTACGTGCCATATGTAAATCCCAGTGGCGCCGCCTGAGCATCAGCGGGATTGCGGCTCGGAAAGATTCGATCAACCGGACCTCTGCGGGAACCGCTTGGCACTTCTGCCAAGCCACCCAGCCCGCACCCAAACCGATGTCCGAATTGGCGCTAAACCGACATTGGCGCCGCGATCCGAGTAGGTCCAGAACTGGCGCTACTTGCTCCTTCCGGTAGCTGGATCGAACGGCAGGGGTCCACCCCATCTTGGCTATTGGCGCAGCGAAGCTGGTTGGGTTTTGCCGCTAAAGCGCGTCGCGCTGAAGCGGAATCAGGCGACGCGCTGTAAGTCTTTGTTTTTCCTGGAATTGCTTTAGGCAGCCTGCTTGGCGCGCGATTCCGACTTCTCCAGATAGTAGCTCGAATAGCGGTCGAAGAATTTTTCCGAACCGCCGAGCGAGCCGTATTTGGCCAATTTCTTCAGCTCGACCTTGTTGAGCACCGCGCCGACGATCTTGTCGGCGACATAGGACTCCGATTCCAGCATCGAGCGCACCATGGCGCGCGGCGTGCGGCCCCATTCGGTGACGAGCACGAAACCGTCGACCAGCGGCGCGAAAGCCTTGGCGTCGACCACCGGGCCGAGCGGCGGCAGGTCGACGATGATGTATTCGAAGGTCTCCCTGGCGTTCTCGATGAAGCGCCGCATGCCGGCCGAGCCCAGAAGCTCGCTGGTGTGCGAGAACTGGCCGCGGAGCACGGCGGGGATGATCGCCAGCTTGGTCTGGCGGTCGACCTTGCCGACCGACTGCCAGGTCTGCCCGTTGACCACCGCTTCCATCAGCCCTTGCTCGGACTCCATGCCGAGGCTGCGGCTGAGGCCGGGATTGCGCAGGTCGCCGTCGATCAGCAAGGTCCTGGCGCCGTTGGCGGCGAGCAGCCCTGCGAGGTTTGCCGCAACCGTCGACTTGCCTTCGCCGGGCAGGACCGAGATGACGCCGATCACCCGGCTGCCCTTGTCTTCCATCACCACATCGAACGCGATCTTGGCGTTGCGGAGCGTTTCGGCGAACATCGAGGCCGGCGCATCGAGGCTCACCCGCATGCGCGCCCTTCTCTCGGCGGCCGACAGGCTGGTGACCTTGCCGTCGGCCGGCAAGTCGTCCGGCTTCGCCTCCTTGGCCTTGCCGCCGCCGATCGTCGGCAGATAGCCGAGGAACTTCAGGCCAACGCGGTCGCGAACGTCCTCACCCGTGCGGAAGAAGCGCTCGTTGAATTCGTTCAGGCCGCCGAAACCTGCGCCAAGCATAAGGCCAAGCACGAGCGAGAGCGCCAGCACCTTGATGGTGCGCGGGCTCGACGCGGCAAGGGGCATGTTCGCGTCCGAGATGATGCGCACCTTGCCGACAGGGAAGGATTGCTGCTGCGAGGCTTCCTGATAGCGGCTGAGGAAGGTCTGGTAGAGCGTGGAGAGCGCCTGCGCCTGCTGGTCGAGTTCCCTCAGCCTCACCTGCGACTCATTGTCGGCCGAGCTCTGGCCGGCAGCGGTGGTGATCTTCTGCCTGAGCTCGGCCTCGCGCGCCTGCGCCACCTGGAAGTCGTTGCGGTAGCTTTCAGTGATCTGCTTCAACTGCCCGAAGATCTGCGCCGACACGTCGGCCTTTTCCCTGGCGAGCGCCACCGCCTGGGGGTGATCCTTGCCGAAATTCGCCTCGACATCCTGCAGCCGCTTGGAGACGGCGAGATAACGGGTCTTGAGCCCGATGATCACCGAGCTGCTCGGCTGATCGGATGCAATCGCAGAATCGTTGAAAGCATTTTCGGAACCGCTGTCGACGATGGCCTTGTACTGCTGGTAGCGAGCACTAGCACGAGCCGTATCGGCCTGCGCGATGATGAGCTGGGCGTTGAGGTCGGACAGCTGCTTGCCGCTGATCAACTGGCCGTCGCTGTTTGCGGACAGGCCGTGCTCGGCCCTGAATTTCTCGACTTCCATCGCGGCCTGTTGCGAGCTTTGGCGAAGCTCGGTCAGCCTACCCTGCAGCCAGACCGCCGCGCGCTCGGTGGCGTCGAAGCTGGCATTGAGCTGATCCGCGAGATAGGCCTCGGCATAGGCCTTGGTGATGGCCGTGGCGAGAGCCGGATTCGTCGACTGATAGCCCAACGTAATGACGTTGCTGCGGCCGTTGCGATCCGCCATCAATCCGGTCTGCAGAACGAGGACCGCATAGTCATGGGTCGCGGCCTTCATCATGGCTTCGCGCGTTGCGGCATCCACGTTCTCGATCCCAGGGAGTTCGCTGACCGCGCTGCCGCGGAAATAGGCGACGATACCGCGCAGGAACCCGACACCCTTGGCCAAAGCCGATTGCGGCGGGTTCATGAACTCCTGGTTCTGATCGAGCTTCAGCTTGTCGACCACCTCCGACGCCAGTCGCGCGGAGCTGAGAATTTCTATCTGACTGAGGATCGTCGCATCCGTCTGCTGCGTAGCACTGACCGCCGAGATATCGTCCACGACTTTGTTCAGGCCCTCGTCGATCAACACGCTCGCAAAGGACGTGTATTGCTTGGGCGTGGTCTGCAGATAGATCACGCCCAGGAACAGGCCGATGACGGCGCAGACCGCCACCACCTTGACCTGCCGGGCCGCCATGCCAAGCAGACGCTCGACGTCGATGAAGTCTTCACCCTTTTCCGGTTCGGTGCTGGGCAATGGCATCCTCTTGTCGAGAGGAAAGTTGGCATAATTCATCTTCGGTCCAATTCCAGGTTGCAGGCGCTACCGGCCTTCGAAGAGTGGCGTCGTTACCAGAAAAGACCACGCAACATCCGTGCCACGGGGCGCCCGGCCAGGAAGGCCAGGCGCTTGCGCGGCTGTCGCGCCATCGCGATTTCGCATATGCACCCAAAATTTGGGCATTATGCGGCTACTTCCCGGCGCTCATGCGACCGGACGAATTGCTGCAGCATCTCAAAGACAGGTCCTTTCATGTCGTCGCGCGCCAGAGCAAAGGCGATGGTGGCCTCGATGAAGCCCTCCTTGGAGCCGCAGTCGAACATGCGGCCGTCGAAGGGCTGGGCATAGAAAGACTGGCTCTCGGCCAGGCGAACCATGGCATCGGTGAGCTGGATCTCGTTGCCGGCGCCGCGCTGCTGGTTGCCGAGCAGCGCGAAGATCTCCGGCTGCAGGACGTAGCGGCCGTTGATGTAGAAGTTCGACGGCGCGTTGGCGGGTGCGGGCTTCTCGACCATGGCGGTCACTTCGAAGCCGGAGGCCACCTCGGCGCCGCGGCCGACAATGCCGTATTTGCTGGTTTCCGAAGGATCGCAGCGCTCGACGGCGATGACGTTGCCGCCGGTGCGCCGATAGAGGTCGACGGTTTCGGCGAGGCAGCCGCGCGCGCCGAAGGACACCATGTCGGGGAGCAGCAGGGCGAAGGGCTCGTTGCCGATCACGTCGCGCGCGCACCATACGGCATGGCCGAGGCCCTGCGGCGACTGTTGGCGGATGAAGCTGGTGGCGCCGGCCACCGGCAGCAGGCTTTCCAGCGATTGGAGCTGCGCCTTCTTGCCGGTTTGCTCGAGCGTCCCGATCAGTTCAGGATGCAGGTCGAAATAGTCCTCGATGACCGCCTTGTTGCGGCCGGTGACGAAGACGATGTGCTCGATGCCGGCCTCGAACGCCTCGTCCACTGCATATTGCACGACAGGCTTGTCGACGACGGGCAGCATTTCCTTCGGCATCGACTTGGTCGCCGGCAGGAACCGTGTTCCGAGCCCCGCCACCGGTATGACTGCCTTCCTGACTTTCTGCATCGCTTATTCCTTCTGAGGAGATCGATTTTTACCTATCGCTGGCTATGAAAATTCATTCCATCCGCCCGCATGCTTCACCTCCCCGCCCCCACGGCAAATTGTGCCGCAACCCTTCTCAGCCGGACCGCGATCGGCATGCTCATATGCCTGACCGCGGCCGGATCGCTGAGCGCCGTGCGTATCGCCTTGAGCGGCGCACGCGCCTTGATGTGCTGAACCAATGACAGGAACGACGCCGCCTTGCGCAGGCTGCGGCTTCGTCTCGCGAAGGCCGTTCTGGCGCTGTCGTCCATGGAGTGCGCCGCCGCGAAGGCGGCATCGGCCTTGGCCATCGCCTCGACATGATGCAATTCGAGCACCCGCGAGATCGAACCGGTGCGGATGTGGTAGACATAGCCGGTGGTCGGCTCGACCACGCAGCGGCCGCCCTTGGCCAGCGCGCTCGCCAGAAGAATGTAGTCTTCGCCGATGCGCAGCGTCTCGTCGTAGCGAAGCCGGTTTTCGTCCAGGAACCGACGCAGGAAGATCGGCTTCAAATAGCCGAGGTTGAAGCGCGATTCGAAGACCACATTGCCGGCGATGTAGCCGGCAAGCGATATCTCGCCGAGCGCTTCGAGATAGCTGGCCGGGAACATGATGTCGTCGGGCGTGCCGTCCTCGCGCACGACCTGGACATTGTCGACCGCGATCTCGGCGCCCACCTTTTCCGCCCGCGCGATCATTGCCGCCAGCCGGCCGGGCAGGACGGCATCGTCGGAATCGAGCACGGCCACCCAGCGGCCGCGGGCGAGATCGAGCCCGGCATTCCTGGCGCCGCCCGGACCCCGGTTGGCGGGAAGCGCGACAATTTTCACGATGTCTTCGGGATAGGCGCGCGCGACATCGAGCGTGCGGTCGCTCGACCGGTCGTCGACGACGATTATCTCCACGGAGACGTCGCGCTGCGCCATCGCGCCGGCGATCGCCCGGTCGAGGGTGGCTCCGGCATTGTAGGCGGCGATGACGAAGCTGACGTCAGGCTGCACGCTTGTCCCCTTCCTGCGGAGTGAGGCCGTATTGGCGGATTTCGCGGCCGCCGAGCAGACCGCTGATCACACCAACGTGCATAATGCCGCGGAGCGCGCTGCGGTTCCGTCGCACCGGGCTAACCGCCGTCAAAAGCGCCGTGCCGAAGCAATAGGCCGCCTTGGCGGAAGCGAGGACGACCTGGCCGACACGGCGCAGGCCGCCGGTGTCACGCCCGATGAGGTGGCCATGCGTCTGACCGAAGCGGAAGCGGCGGCGGCGCAGCCAGTCGAAAGCTGCCCTCGAGCGCGGCACCACCTCGTCGACAAAGGCCTGCGGGGCAAAGGCGATGCGTCCACCGGCCTTGACCATCTGATCGAAGAATTCCGTGTCCTCGCCGCCGGTCTGGCCGCGCGCCAGGCTGAAGCGCCGGTTGCGGAGGCTATCCTCGGTCATCTTGAGCAGGACGTTACAGGTATAGCCGGTGCGGATCTCGCCGCGCACCCAGACGGGCAAGGTCGAATGGAAATCGCCCTTGCGCATCCAGCCCGGCGCATCCGGATGATAGGTTGCGCGAACCGGCCCGAGCACGGCGATCGCGCCGGTCGCCTCCATGGTTGCGACGAGCTCGACGAGCCAGCCCGGCGAAGCCGTCTCGTCGTCGTCGATGAAGGCGACAAGGTCCGATACGCTGGCATCGAGGCAGGCATTGCGGGCGATCGAAATGTTGCGCGCCGGCGCATGGCGATAGCGGATCGGCAGCTTCAACTCCTGCGCCAATGCCTTCACCAACGACTGCGCCGCCGGCTGGTCGTCATTGTCGGCAACGACGACGCCGATCTCAAAGCCGGTGGGTTTTTCCAGCGCGGCAATGGAGCGCAGAGTGTCGGCAAGCTCCGGCCGGCGGAAGGTGCAGATGCAGATGTCGATGGAACGGCCTGCCATCATGCCAACTCGCGCGCGGGCTGCGGGCTGAGGAGCTGCAGCCAGAAACCCGTCGACCAGCCCAAATGCATGACCATCGCCGATACGCCGGCCAGCGCGATGGCCGGATTGCGCTGGCCGATCGCGGTCACGACGCCATAGCCGAGACAAACCGCCGCCCATGTAAGAAACGGCACCGCCGCCAGCACGAACAGCGGAGCAAAAACGGTGAGCAGCACCACCGGGAATACCAGCAGCGGGATCATCTGCCGCAGCTTCGGCATCATCCGGTGCTTCAGCACGTTCTTGGCGCGGCCGCGGCCATAGCCCAGATACTGGAAAAACAGGCCCTTCAGCGTCGAGCGCGGATAATAGACCATCTGCGTCCTGCCGCTCATCCAGATGCGGCAGCCGGCCAAACGGAGGCGATGGTCGAGCTCGGCATCCTCGTTGTGGCTGAAGCTCTCGTCATAGCCGCCAACCGCCCGGAAGGCGGCGATGCGCATCAATGCATGGTGGCCATGATCGACCCATTCGCCGGCCGAACTGTGGCGATGCTTCGAGCCACCGGTGCCGAGCTTGGAGTTCTGCGCCGCGGCCACCGCCTTCTGCACCGCGCCGGTGCCGCTGGTCAGCATCGAGACGACGACCGAATCCGCGCCTGTGGCAAGCGCTTCCTTGACCAGCCTGTCGCAATAGTCGGCCGGATAGCCGCCATGCGCGTCGATGCGGATAAGAAAGTCGGCGCCGTCGCCGAATGTCGCCACCGCCAGGTTGATTGCGGCGCTCTGGATGCGCTTGGGGTTGGCGAGCAGGATGACTCGCGGATCTTCGGCAGCGACCTTTTCGACGATGGCTTGCGTGCCGTCGGCGCTGCCGCCGTCGACCACGACGATGCGCGCGCCGAGCCGCGCCGCTGCCGGCCGCAATTGCTCGAGCAGTGCGCCGATATGAGCAGCCTCGTTGAGGCACGGAACAACGATGAGGCTCGATGGCGTGCTCTGCGTCATCGGCTTTTGTCCATTCTCAGCCATCCTATGCCAGGGCCTCCGTCGCGAAGGTTCCGCGAACGGCCGTCAGGCCGCGCAGCTTGTCGACGAAAGCCAGGCAATCGCTGCGGTCGTAGCTCCAGGTCCTCGGATTGCGGGCCAGCACACGCGACTTCAGCTTGCCGAAGCGCTCCTGCCCCATCCCGCCGAGCGCGGTTTCGAGTTCCGCGGGCGTGGCTTCCGATAGAAGCACGCCGATGTCCTGCCGCTTGAGGAACCGGCCGGTTTCGGTGCTCGCCATCGAGACCGGCACGGCGCCGAAGCGGCAGCCTTCGTAGAGGCGGTTGGGAAGCAGCCATTCGGAATTCTGGCCCTGCTCGAAGAAATCGATCGCCCAGGAGAAATGCACCTCGCGGTAGATCGCCGCCATGTCCTCCGGATTGCGGTAGGGACCGCGAAAGGAGAGCCAGGGCTCGGCTTCGACGAAGGCATGAAAATCCGGGAATTCGGACAGCGCGGGACGGCCCCTTAGCACCACTTCGAAGCGTCCGTTCTGCCGGCGGGTGAATTCTGCCAGCAGCTCCAGCGAGCGGCGGCATCTGAGCGCGCCGAACCAACCGATGCGCCAGGGCGGCGCCACCGGGCTGTCATCTTCGCGCCGATGCTCCGCCGGCACCGGCAAGGTGTCGAAATATTTGTTCTCGATCAGCTCGACCGGTGCGGCGATTTGCCCGAACGGCTTGAAATAATTGGCGATGAAGGCGGGGGAACTGGTGACCAGAAGCTTCACATCGCGGGCGAGATGGCGCTCGGCGCCGCGCAGCAGCCTGCCGATCAGGTCGTTGCGCAGCACCAGCCGATGGATGTCCAGGCATTCGTAGACGATCGGCACGCTCGCGCCGAAAACCTGCTTGGCGCGGCGGGCAAGCGCCAGCATTTCCAGGTTGCGCGCGATGATCAGATCGGGTCGCGGCACGACGCCAAGCTTGGCACCGATCGACATCGCGGCCTTGGCCACCGCGCCGAGGCGCTGTGCGAATCGGCCATCGCGCGTCGGGCCGAGATCGACCGGCTCGAGACCTTCGACCTCGGCGATCGGACTGGAGGTGCGGCGGAAGCCCGCCAGGGTGATCCTGGCACCGCCTGCCTTGAGCATTTTGACCCTCCGGCGTACCGCCGGATCGGAGATGTCATGCACAAGGTACAAGACATGCAGCATGAAATTCGACCGCTGTTGGGCCCGCCACCCGAGGGAATGCTAGTACAGCTTTTGCTGCATCGCAACATTTTTGGTGCAGCGTAGCAAATGCTGCGCAATTTTTTGTTGCGCTGCAAAAACCTCTTGCGGTAACTTGTTCATGGCGGCGGGCGCCGGTCGCGACGATGTCGGACCGGCGTAAAAATCAGGGATCCTGAATTTGGAAACCAGTGCATTCGATCCGCCCGAGGGCTCACTGCGCAGATCGGTCGGACGCGGCGCCGTCGTCACCGCGATGGCGCAGGGCGTGCGGGTCGCCACCCAGATCGTCTCCGTCATCGTGCTGTCGCGGCTGCTGTCGCCGCAGGATTTCGGCGTGGTGGCGATGTGCGCGCCGGTGCTCGCCTTCATCGCGCTGTTCCAGGATTTCGGCCTGACCCAGGCGACGATCCAGAAAACCGGCATACGGCACGAGGAGGTCAACTACCTCTTCTGGATCAACACGGCGGTGAGCGCGATCCTCGCCTGCGTGCTTGCCGCGGCGGCCCCGTTGGTGGCCGCCTTCTACGCCGAGCCGCGCGTGGCGGGCCTGGTCGCCGCGTTCGGCCTGCAGATCATGGCCTACGGCCTTGGCGCCCAGCATCTGGCGCTGCTGACGCGCCGCATGGAATTCACCCGGCTCGCCGTCATCGATGTCGCCAGCGCCGTTTCCGGCCTCGTCGTCTCGATCGCCTGGACCTTCGTCGACCGCTCCTACTGGGCGCTTTTTGCCGGCACGCTGACCGGCGCCGTGCTGCCGACGCTTTGCTACTGGGTGTCCTCGCGCTGGCGTCCCGGACTGCCGCACAAGGTCGAAGGTATCGGCCAGCTGATCCATTTCGGCGCGGGCATCACCGGCTTCAACTTCGCCAATTTCTTCGCCCGCAACCTCGACAACGTGCTGATCGGCAAATACTGGGGCGAGGCACAGCTCGGCCTCTACGACCGCGCCTACAAGCTGCTGCTTTTCCCGCTCAGCCAGATCACCAATCCGCTGTCGAAGGTGATGGTGCCGGCGCTCTCGCGTCTGAAGGACGAGCCGGATCGTTACCGCAGTGCCTATCTGCGCGTCATGCCGCTGATCCTCCTGGTGGCGCTGCCGGGCGTGGCCTTCGCCACCGCCATGTCCGACACGCTCATCCCGTTCGTGCTCGGCCAGCAGTGGCGCGAGAGCGCCAGTATCTTCCTGGCGCTGGGTTTCGCCGGCCTGCTGCAGCCGCTCAACAATCCGGCCGGATGGCTGTTCGTCAGCCAGGGCCGTTCGGGCGACTTCATGCGCTGGGGCATTGTCACGGCCATAACCTCGGTGATGGCGTTTGCCGTCGGCCTCCCCTACGGCGCTCTCGGTGTCGCCATCGCCTACGCGGTCAGCGAATATCTACGGACGCCTTTCCTTTGGCTCTATGTCGGCAAGGCCGGACCGTTGCGCGCGAGCCATGTGCTCTACGCAGCGACCCCGTTCGTGCTCGGCGCGCATCTGGCGCTGGCGCTCGTCTGGCTCGCCAAGCCGATGCTGCCTGCACAGCCGGTCATCGCCCTGGCAGGCGGCGCGGTGCTGTCCTATGTCGTCACCATCATCCTCGCGTGCGCCTTCGGCGCCGGCCGCGAGGCGCTTCGAGAGGCCTTGCGGCTGATCCCGGCGCGCGGGCTCTCGCCGGCACCCAGCGAGGCGAAATAGCTTGCTCGGCGCAACGGCAATTGCGCTTCGATCACCGGCCGACAGCCGGCGAAACCGCTGATTTGAGGGTAAGGCAACAGCATGAATTACCGATCGATTTCAGACATGAACGACGCGATCGCGCGGAACCTGCACCGGCTGCCGCGGGACATCGACCTGGTCGTTGGCGTGCCGAGAAGCGGCATCCTCGCCGCAACGCTAGTCAGCCTGACGGCGAACATCCCGATGACCGATCTCGACAGCTTCCTCGCCGGCAAGATCTATACGTCGGGGATCACCAAGCGCCGCGCCGCGCTCGACCGGCAGCATGCCGAAATGCGCAAGATCCTGGTGATCGACGACAGCGTCAGCGGTGGCAACGCCATGCGCGATGCGCGCGCCAAGATCGCCGCCGCCGGCATCCAGGGCGATTTCGTCTTCGCCGCCGTGTTCGGACTGCTCTCGCAGCATAAGGAAACCGACATCGTCTTCGAGGTCGTGCCGCATCCCAGGATGTTCCAGTGGAACTTCATGCACCACGTCTTCCTCGAGCAATGCTGTGTCGACATAGATGGGGTGCTTTGCCTCGATCCGACCGAGGAAGAGAACGATGACGGGCCGGCTTACGAGAAATTCCTCGCCGAGGCGCGGCCGCTGCTCGGGCCGACCCGCAAGATCGGCTGGCTGGTGACGAGCCGGCTGGAAAAGTACCGCAAGCTGACCGAGGCTTGGCTTGCCAAGCACGAGATCAAATACGACCATCTCATCATGCTCGACCTGCCAAGCAAGGCGGAGCGACAGCGGCTCGGGGCGCATGGCAGCTTCAAGGCCGAGTTCTACCGCAAGTCGGACGCCATCCTGTTCATCGAGAGCGAGCATGAGCAGGCGCTCAAGATCGCCAAGCTGTCCGGCAAGCCGGTGCTGTGCGTCGAGACCAACATAGTGAGCTTTCCCGATGCGCTTTCCCTGCCGGCGCTGGAGCAGGCGGCGCGCAACCTGCCGGCGCGGCTCAGGCAGGTCAATTCGCGCGACGGGCGCAAGAAGGTCGTCAAGACCGCCGCGCGCGCCCTGCTTGGCGAACGCGCCTACGAGATGCTTAAGAGCCGGGTCAAAAGACCAGCGTAAGTAGAATCTTACGGGGTTGGTCTTCACGCAATTCCGGACGGAAAACCGTTACACCTGGAATTGCTTTAAAAGCGCGTCGCGCTGAAACGGATTCAGGCGTCTTTGTTTTTATGCATGTCGTTTTCGCAAAACCGCTGCGCACTTTTGCGCGACATGCACTAAGCAGCGCGCCGGGCGCGCTGCCGGGCCGCCCTGTCGAGCAAGGCAAAGAAGGTGGCGAACTGACGATCGGGATCGAGCTCCGGGCGCTGAGAGAAGGCGAGCGCCGCCTCTGAAAGCCGTTCATACGCCTCACGGTCGATCCACAGCCGCCTGACAGCCGCGACCCAGTCCTCGAGCGGCGCGTCGTAATCCAGCACCACGCCGCCCGAGCCGATCGCCTCCGGCAAGCCGCCGCGCCGCGAACCGACGACGGGAATGCCGCTGCAATGGGCTTCAGAGGCGACGCGGCCCCAGGCCTCTTCCCATTTGCTCGGCGCAAGCAGGATTTTGGTGCGGCCATAGAGGGTCTTCATGTCGTCGGTGCGGTTCTCCAGCTTGATGTTGGAGAACGGCGCGATCGTCTCGGCGATGCGGGCGCGGTGATCGTCCTCCAGCTTCCAGCTCTCGACGAACAGGAAGGGTATTTCCGGGCAGGCGGCTGCGATGCGCACCGCCAGATCGAAACCCTTTTCCTCATAGGGGTTGATGAAGGTGACGTACTGGCCCGTCGTCGGCGTGCTGTAGGCGGCGGGATTGATGGTCGGCGGGATCACCGCGGAATCGATGCCGAACTCCCGTTTATAGGTGCGCGCCGTGAATTCGGAATTGGCGATGTAGGATGCCGAACTCAGCTCGCGCAGGTCGCCGCCCAACTCGTGGAATTCCACGTTTCTGAGGTAGACGACCAATGGCACGCCTTCGGCCTGCAACGCCTTGCCGAGCGGAACCGACTTGTGACACTGCACCACCGCGACGTCCGGCTGCAGCTTCTTCACGGCAAAAGCAGCCGCTTCCCAGGGAAACCAGGCCCGCACCACCGGATAGCCGGGAAAGCTGTCGACGACGGCGCGTTGGCCGAGCAGCTTCATCTTGGCGCGCGCCTTGTAGCCGAACATGCCCTGGCCGAACAAAGCGGCGAGCACCGACGCCTCATGGCCGTGTTCGATCAGCTGCTCCGCCAAATGATGCGTGCTTGACTGGACGCCGCCGCTGAACTGCGGCGGATAACCATTGCCGCCTGCGAAGAGAACTTTCATGGGTTCGGCTCCTTGTCACATCTTTCTTGGCCAGTGCCGCTGGCTTGCCGGCGAGCATGTCCGCCGGGCGGTTTAGGCATTCTGCGGCTCGAGATTGGCGAACGGATTGGTGCATGGGTGCCAGCCGGTGAAGCGGATCGGATCGTTCGGCGAGCTGCGCCACGCATAATCGGTCAGCATGTGGAATTCGGCGATGACCCAGCGCTCGAAATTCCCGACATCCTGTTGCTTCTGCCTGGGCAGGAATTCGCGCGCCTTGTCGAGCCTCACGGTCTCCAAGAGCGTCACCGCGTCCGCCAGCTTCGCGCTCGGGAACACCCACGGGTTGCGGTTGCGGAATTCGAGCACGAACTGCTGCAGATGCTCGATGCGCATATTGAGCGGCCCGAAGTATTTCTCCAGCGTGAGGCGGACGAGATCCTCGTCGGAGAAGGACGACACGGCGGCAGCGGCAATGCCGGTCGAGGCAATGCCGCCGGCAACAACGGCCAATACGGTGCGTCGGGTGATCTTCATCGGCCCCTCCTTCATGCCAGCCGGCCCGCGGCCCGCAGCGAAAGTGCGGCGGCGGTGAGGCTTGGGTTGGCGCAGGAACAGCTCGGATAGGTGCTGGTGCCGACAACGACGAGGTTGCGGAGCCGGTGGTGGATCATGTCGCGGTCGACCACCGAGTCGGCCGGGCCGGTGCCCATCCGCAAGGTGCCCTGCACATGCGATTCGGTCGGCCTTATGCCGCGATCGAAAATCTGCTCGACCGGCAGTGGCTCGAGCAGCGACGGCAGCCTCTCGAGCGCCTTGGCCATGCCTTTGGTCGCATAGTCGGACGCGCCCTTGAAGCTGACGAAGGCATTCTCGTTTTGATCGAGGATCACCCGGTTTTCCGGGTCGAGCAGATTTTCGGTGACGATGACCAGCGGCAGCACCTGCCGCAGCCGCCCTTTCTCGGCGCGCATGCCGTGCTGCCAGCGGTTCTCGAAATAGACCAGCGCCGCCGCGTGCTCGGCGCGATGCGGGCCGTCATAAAGGCCGAAATTCAGGCCGGTGGTGATGGTGCTGCCGTCGAAATTGTCGACGCCGTCGAGATAGACCTCGTAGTTCCAGCCATAGGATTCGTGCAGGCCGAGCCCGACGAACTCGCCGCCGAGCCCGGAGCGCAGCATGATCGCCGGGCTCTGGATGGCATTGGCGCCGAGGATCACGAGGTCGCCGCTGACCGAATATTCCTTGCCGTTGCGCAGGAACGTGACCGAACGGACCGAGCCGCCGGCATGGTCGAGCCGGCGCACTTCCGCGCCGAGGCACACAGACACGTCGGGGTGCTGGAA
Source organism: Mesorhizobium captivum (assembly GCF_033977165.1). Lineage (NCBI taxonomy): Bacteria > Pseudomonadati > Pseudomonadota > Alphaproteobacteria > Hyphomicrobiales > Phyllobacteriaceae > Mesorhizobium > Mesorhizobium captivum. The sequence goes on along the minus strand of NZ_JAVIJB010000013.1, from coordinate 137,011 downwards.
GACATGCATCAGGCCGTTGTTGACGGTGAACTTGGCGTCCGCCGGGCACAGCCAGCACCGGAGATTGGCGCAGCACGAGGCACGCTGCGCCGTGGCCACGCGGGCGCGGGCGGTCGGCATGACGAAATGCTGCTCCGGCTGCGCCGCTTTCATCATCCGGTCCGGCGTCGACATGCGGTGCGGCGGCTGCGGGAACGGCCGCGAGCGCGGCAGCATCCGCGCCATGTCGGGATCGCCGGAGATCGACATGACCTCCTCGGCGTCGCTGTAGAACGGCTCCAGTTCGTCGTAGCTGATCGGCCAGTCGTTGCCGACGCCATAGGTGCTCTTCAGCTTGAAGTCGTTGGGATGGAAGCGCGGCGTCTGCGCGAACCAGCAGTTGGTGCCGCCGCCAAGGCCGATCGTGTAGTTCCACGGCTTGTCGGCGTTGTCGGTCTTGTAGGTGCTCTCGTCGTCTATGTCGGTGTTGGCGTTCTGGTCGAGCTGCCATTCATGCGTGTTGTGGCGGCCCCATTCCAGCACCAGGGCGCGGGCTTTGCGCCGCTTCAAGAACTCATGCAGGAAAAAGGCTGAGCCGAAACCGGAACCGATGACGACGAGATCGAAATGCTCGTTGGCGATTTGCTCGGGCTGAACGTCCAGCGCCATCAGATCGAACCCTTTCCCGAAACGCGCGCGATCATTGTCGGCCCCCAATCATTGCCGGCCCCATTGTCGTTCGCCGGAGCCGCTTGGCGGGAAGCTGGCCGCGGACACGTCATGCCGCCATCCTGCCGATCGAGTGGTATTCGATGCCGTAGCGCGCGATGACCTTCGGGTCGTAAAGGTTGCGGCCGTCGAAGATGACCGGCGTGGTCAGCGCGTCCTTGAGCGCGTCGAAGGAGGGAGCCCTAAAGTTCTTCCATTCCGTGCAGATCAAAAGCGCGTCGGCGCCGCGCAAGGCGGCTTCCTTGGTGCCGCACAAGAGAAGGTCCTCGCGCTGGCCATAAACGGCCTGGCACTCCTGCATGGCCTCGGGATCGTAGGCCTGCACCTTGGCGCCGGCCGCCCACAGCGCCTCCATCAGGGTGCGCGAAGGCGCCTCGCGCATGTCGTCGGTATTCGGCTTGAAGGCCAGCCCCCAGAGCGCAAACGTCTTGCCCTTGAGATTGCCATGGAAGTATCGGTCTACCTTCTCGAACAACACCGATTTCTGCGCGTTGTTGCGCTCCTCGACGGCGCGCAGCAGCTTGGCGTCGAACTTGACGCCCTCTGCGGTCTTGATCAGCGCGCGCACATCCTTGGGAAAGCAGGAGCCGCCATAGCCGAGGCCGGGATAGATGAAGTGGTAGCCGATGCGCGGATCGCTGCCGATGCCCTTGCGCACCTCCTCGATGTCGGCGCCCAATTGCTCGGCGAGATTGGCCATCTCGTTCATGAAGCTGATCTTGGTCGCCAGCATGCAATTGGCGGCATATTTGGTGAACTCGGCGCTGCGCACGTCCATCACGATCATCTTCTCGTGGTTGCGGTTGAACGGCGCGTAGAGCTCGCGCATCACCGCCTCGGTGTCCTCGCTGGACGTGCCGACGATGATGCGGTCCGGCCTCATGCAATCGGCCACCGCCGAGCCTTCCTTGAGGAACTCCGGGTTCGAGGCGACGTCGAATGCCAGGTCCTCGCGGCCGCGTGCCTTCAGCGTCTCGGCGATCCTTGCCTTGATCTTCTCGCAGGTGCCGACCGGCACGGTCGATTTGCCGACGACGATCTTGGGCGCGTCCATCTCGCGGCCGATGGCTTCGGCGACGGCGAGCACGTATTTCAGGTCGGCCGAGCCATCCTCGCCGGGCGGCGTGCCGACGGCGATCATCTGGATCTGACCGTGCTTGACAGCGGCGGCCGCGTCGGTGGTGAAGCGGATGCGGCCGGCGGCGTGGTTTTCCTTGACGAGGCTTTCCAGCCCGGGTTCGAAAATCGGGATGAGGCCTTGATTGAGCCGCTCCACCTTCGCTTCGTCGATGTCGACGCACACCACTTCGTGCCCGACCTCGGCGAGCACCGCGGCCTGGACGAGACCGACATAACCAATTCCAAACACCGTCAAATTCATTTGGTTCTATTCCTGTTTAAGGCCGGGCCGCAAAACGGCCCGGCCAGTTCAGATGTCCCCCAGGCCCTGCACGGAACCTAGATGTTGCGCATGATCTTATCCGAACCGAAGGTCGGTGCAGCAAAAACCGGTTCTTTTCGCCGCGCTGACCTTCGGCTCGGGATCATGCCTAGTTGCTGTTGGTCATGGTGCATGCCAGCGATTCCGGGAATTGGCACGGTTGACCCAAAGCGGTGAAGGCGATGCGCTTGACCTGCATGGTCACCTTGCGGCCAGGGTCCGCGAAGGCGCCCATCCAGTTGGTCAGCTTTTCGCTGCCCCACAGGCTAAAGAATATCTTCTGCGGATTGGTCGGCAATTCGTCCGGATTGGTCACCTCGTTGACCAGCTTGCCGTTGACATACCAGCGCAACCGGTCCTTCTCCCAGACGAAGCCATAGTCGTTGAAGCTCTTGTCGGCGCCGCCCTCGACATCGACCAGCTTGCCGTTCTTCGGCTTGCCCTGGATGTAGCTGTTGACCTGGACTTTCGACGGATCCTTGGTCAGCACCTCGAAATCGATCTCGTCCCAGGGCTTCTTGTCCTGCGGCCCGATATAGGTGAAGAAGGCGGCGTTGAGGCCGGAGCCGGTATCCGTCTTCATACGCGCCTCATAGACGCCGTAGCCGAAGCGCTGCTTGGTCTGGATCTCGGCGCAGGCGAACTCGCGGTCCTTCAATTTGCGCTTTTCGAAGCTCAGCGAAAGCACGCCGTCGGAAAGCCGGACAAGGTCCTTCGACCATGTGCAATTCTGATGATTGCCGTTGTTCCAACCATCGGAGACGTACCAGCGCGAACGATCGAAGCTCGAAAAATTGTCGACGAAGGACGGCGCGCTCTGCATGTCCTGGGCATGCGCCGGGGCTGCCACAAAAGCAGCTGCAACCGCAAACAGCGCGCCTGCCAGGCCAAGCCAAGGGCTCCCCGGCCTATTCGAGCGCACGCGCGGCCTGCCGCAAGCCGCCGCGGTTATCGTGTTATTCGACTCTGCGTTCATAACAAACTCACCTTGTGTTGTCCGCCCCAACCCAAAGTCATTCCCGGCCCGCCTCCGGCGAGCCGCTTCTGATCCTCTGCCCGTTGAACTCCTCTAATGTCTCTACTGATGACGGCGCCGCTTTCGCTGCGCCGTCAGCTTCTTGCCGCGGAGCCCGCATGTCCGACCTGAGAGCCGGATCGATCGTCACCATCGTCGACGATCGCGTCGAGCGAATGACGCAGTTCCTTCATCAAACCTCTCTGGCGGGCGAGCTCGGCGATGCGCCGCTCGTAGTTCAGGATCGCGCCGGTCATGGCGCTGACGTCCGACGACTTATCTGTCGACGCGGAGCCATTCTCCATTGCTTCGACCAGGAAGGCGGCGTTGGTGGCCGTCGACCGATAGCGGTTCTCCAGCCCGGCCTTTTCCGCCTCGATCTCGGCGCCGATCTGGTCGAAGAGCTTCGCCAGACGGTCGAAACGCTGGAGATCGGTCTGCCGGTCGCGGGCCGGGTCCCTGGATCTGAAGCCAAAAATCGAAGCCATCCGATCGGCCTTTTCGAAATTGCTGCACCGCAACATAGAGTGCCATTCTCAGCGTAAGTAGGCAACCTCGTAGTTTCGGAAAGCGGATTTTTTTGGGAACGGTCCCGATTCCAGCGCCTTTGCCCGATCATTCCTTTGCGGCACTTGTTGCCGACATCAGGAAGCGCATCGGCGGCACTTGCTGCTTTGCAGCAATGCCGGCGCGGCGGAACAGCGCGTCCAGCTTGTCGGCGGCCACGCCGCGAACGATCGGGATCAGATTGGACTGGCTGGCGAAGGCATAGGCGGCGGCCGACGCCAGCCCGCGCTCCGCCTTCACGTCGAGGAAATTACGCAGCCGGTATTTGTCGCGCACATGGCGCTCGTGGCGCCGCAATGCGGCCCTCGAGCCTTCCGGCAGGTTGCCTAGCGCAAGCAGCGCCAGATCGGCATCAGCAAGCCGCTTCAGATCCTGAGTTCTGTGGCGGCCGCTCAGCGAATCGGCGCGAACGATCGCGCCGTAGCCGCAGGATTTGATGATCTTGAAACGCGCCCCGCAGGCGACCGCGCGCGCATAGAGCTCGTAATCCTCGCCGAGCCGCAGGTTTTCGTCATAGCTCAGTCCGTGACGCTCGAGGAATGCCCGGCTGATCACCGGCTTGAGGAAGCCCAGTTCGCCGCGCAGCACGCGGCGGCGCGAAATGTTGCCTTCGATGAAACGCTCGAAATCGAGGAATTGCGGCTCGGGCGCAAAGAATGGCGCCGCGACCTTGGTGGGATCGGCCGCGGCGTCGTCCCTGATCAGCATGATGTTGTCGGCCGCGAAATCCCAGTCGGCGCTGGCAAACAGCCGGTGGAAGCGGCCCTCGAGGAAGAAATCGTCGGCGTCGAGGATGCTGATGAAGGGCGAAGTGGAGGCCTTGATCGCGGCGTTGCGGGCGGAAGACGGGCCGCGGTTGACGTCGAGGCGCATCACCTTGAGCCTGCCGCTGCCGTCATCGGCGGCGCGCGCAACATGTTGGGTGTCGTCGCTGGAGGCGTCGTCGACCACGACGACTTCCGCCACCTCCGCCTCGCGCAAAGCCGAAGCGATGGCGACCGGTATGGTCCGCGCCGCATTGCGGGCGGCGATGATGACGCAGACCCGGGGGGTCGTCACGGACATGGTTCACCTTTCGATTGCATGATTGACAGCCCGCCGATGATGTTGAATGCCGAACCGGTCTTCATCCGTTGCCTCGCGGCGCGAAGGCGGCCGGCCGCTCGAAGATGCGCCGGCTGAGATCGGCGGAGGCCGCCCAGCCGGCCTCGGCCAGATAGCGCACCGGCTCGCGGCCGCAAAGTTCCCACAGCACCGCTCGCCGCTGCGGCCAGTGCAACGACGACAGCCAGGGCGCGATCACCATGTGGAAGAGATCGGCGTTTTCGATGCGCGCCAGGATGCGGGTGGCGCGATCCGAAAGCAGCGTGGCGGCGCCGCCAAGCAGGACATCGGCCGCGCGCAGACCAAGCAGCAGCGTATCCGCCAGGCCCTGCTCGGCGGCGTGGTCGAGCACCTTCTGCTGCTCGGCTTCGCTCAGCCGGTTGGCCGCGGCTCTGACGTCGCAGACATAGCCGGCGCAGGGCTCGCGGTTGAAGAAGGCCTTGGCCACGCTGATGCAGGACAAGAGCAACATGTCGGACGCCGAAATCAGCGGCATGGCGGTTCCGGCAACCTCGACCTCGCGCTTGCGGCGCAGGAAGCCGTCGATGTCGCGCGGGCTCGGCGAACCCGGTTGCTGCAGCCGATGGTGGAGATCAACCGTGACAGCCCGAACCCCGTCGCCGCGCACCATATGCTGCTCGCCGAGGAAGCGCACCCACCAGACCGAGCGCGACTTGCCTGCCACCTCGTAGCCGACCGAACGCAGGGCCTCGCGAGCGGCGGCAAAGCCCGCCGGCGGAACCAGTATGTCGACATCGCCGGACGGCTTCATGAAATGATCGCCATAAAGCACATGCTGCTGGAGCGGACCTTTCAGGAAGACGAAGTCGATCTGCCTGCCCCGCAGCACCTGATGGATGGCGAGCGAATCGCCGATGCAGGCGGCGTTCATCGACATGGTGCGCCGTCGATAGCCATCGAGCCATGAGGGCAATCCGGGTGGCGCGACGCCGGTCGACCCGCGCGCCAGAGCCTTGAGCACGAAGACCGCGACCTTGTTCAACCTGGCAATGTCGGCGACGTTGGCCACGGAGATTGCCGGAGCCGGCGTGCCGCCAAGGTCGGCGGCCCCTGCGGCCGGACTGAAGAACAGCCGCAGACAGGCCTGCACATAGGCGACTTCGTCGGCGCAGCCGGCCGCACGCAGCCTGTCATAGGAAGCATCCTGCACGGCCATGCCCGATGTCGTTCTCCGCAAAAACCGCCCGCGGCTGTTATACTGCAGCTGCGAAGAAAAGCATCGCCAAAATCGCCGCGGCCGTCTAGTCACTCGCTGCGCTCGGCCCCTTCCTGCAACCACAGCGTTCAAATGAGAGGCGCAACGATCACTTTTGAAGACAGGCCCCGGCTGTGCCGACGTGCAGCAATAAGCCGCATTCTTTGCAGCAATTTCTTCCCGGCTATAAAATAGGCATTCGCGAGCGAACAATTATCGCAATAAAATCATAGACTTATTTATGCGGCAAATATCCGTCGCTGAATTCTCGCGCGGGGCGCGCCCGATTACGGGATGCCTACGGTTTGTTCACTGCAGAATATGTCCGCAACCTAGAATTGATTGACACCCGGTAAATCAGGCTTGACTCATAAATGTTGCCATGCAGCAATTGCAACGCAGCATAGCAATATGCTGGCGGCATTCTGAAGCCGCTTCCAGTCTTAATCGGAGAGTAGAATGGAACAGAATGTTGAAAAGCAGGAATACGAGACCCCCAGCCTGACGGTTCATGGTTCGATCGAAACGATCACGCAGGGTGCCTCAGGCACGACGGCTCTTGACGCGGCATTTCCCGCGCATACGCCGGTCGGCGATCTCACCTTCTCCTGAAGGTTAAGGCGTCCGGCATGTCGTAGTTGGGGCTCCGGACGCCTCTTTAGCTAGATGGGCCGGGGGACCAGTTCCCCGACTTACTGGCCGGGCGATCGCAGGCAACCGATCCCGGTCCAGGTCGGAAGACGCGTAGCGTTCAACAATGAGGTTTTAGGATGCACTGGAACCCATCGGACCATGACCGCGTGGTCGCGACCGGCGATGCGGTGGCTTGCGAATTCGGCAACGGACTGGCGCTGCTCCATCTCAAATCCAACATCTACTACAGCCTGAACGGCGTCGGCGCCTACATCTGGGAGCTGATCCAGGAGCCACGATCGATCCTCGACATAAGAAGCGCGGTGCTGACGCGCTACGACGTCGAAACGGAGCGCTGCAAGGCCGATGTCGAGGGCTTGCTCAGCGGGCTGATCGAAGCCGGGCTTGCGAGGCTCCACCATGAGGAACTGGCGTAACTATTTGTTTTTGCGCAATTCCGGACGGAAAACCGTTACACACTTTTCCTGGAATTGCTCCAGGCTCCTCTCGCTGAGCGGCGCGGAGGTGCTGTTTCTCATGCGCTGCCTGGCAGTGGTCAGTGCCGTGCGGCTGGGACTGACCATCTTGTCCTACAACCATGTGCGTGGCCTGGTGACGCGGCTGGAGGCGAGAGATGACGCCGATATCGCCGAACTGCGGCGCATCGCATGGGGCGTCGCCGCTGCCGCACGGTTTGTACCCGGCGCCAGCTGCCTCACCCAAGCGCTGTCCGGCCACTATCTGCTTGCTCGCCAGGGCAGCGCCTCGAAAATCCGCATCGGCGTGAGGCGCGACACCGGCGCGGAGCTCAAGGCGCATGCCTGGCTGGTCAGCGGCAACCACATCGTGCTCGGCGGCTCGATCCACGGCTTCACCCATCTCGTCGATCACGGGCAATAGGCCATGAGCGGGGTCGCCGGAATTCTGCTGAGGCAAGACGGCAGGCCCGCCGCGGCAGCCGACATCCAGCAGATGCTGGCGCGCATGCGCCACCGGGGCCGCGACGGCAGCTCATGGTGGACGGACAGAAGCGTGGCGCTTGGCCATGCCTGGCTCGACACGACGGGCGAGGACGGTCCCGGCCCGCTGACCATGGCCGGCGGCAAGCTCGCCGTCACGGCGGATTGCCGGCTGGACAACCGCGACGAGCTTTTGGCGCGGCTCGGCATACGCGATCCGACGGCCGCCGACGCGAAGCTTTTGATGCGCGCCTATCTCAAATGGGGCGAGGCCTGCCCGACCTATCTGCAAGGCGATTTCGCCTTCGCGATCTGGGATGCCGAGCGCCGCGCATTGTTTTGCGCCCGCGACCATTTCGGCATCAAGCCGTTCTACTACCACGCGGGCGCCAGGCGCTTCGCGTTTGCCTCGGAGATCGGCCCGCTGCTGGCCCTGGAGGGTGTCAACACACGCATCAGCGAGCATCAGATTTCCGGATTCCTTGCCGGGCTGCCCGACGATCCACAGTCGACCCACTATGCCGAGATCTTCCGTTTGCCGGCCCGCCATACCCTGACGGTCACGGACAACCAGGTGACGCTTCGTCAGTACTGGCACATCGAGCCTTCGCCAGAGCCACTGCGCTCGGACGCGGCCGAAGAATTCAGGCATCTCTTCTACCGGTCGGTGCAAAACCGGATGCGCGGCACCCCTGCTATTGGCGCAATGCTGAGCGGCGGCCTCGATTCATCCTCGATCGCCTGCCTGGCAGGCCTGCAAGCCGCGGCGGCGCGGAAACCGAAGCTCAAGACCTTCTCGCTGGTCTTCGAGAAGGGCTCACCGATGGACGAGAAGCCGTTCATCGATGCAGTGATGGGTCACCACCGGCTCGACGGCACGATGATTTCCATCGGCAACTACGCGCCTTTCGCCGAGTTCGAACGCATCCTGGAGGAACAGGAAGGGACTTTCCTGGCGCCTGGCCTGTCGCTGACCCGCAGCATCTACCGGACCGCGGAGACCAAAGGGGTGAAGGTGCTGCTCGACGGCCATGGCGGCGACGAAGTCGTTTCGCACGGGCATGGGCTGCTGCATGAGCTCGCCAAGGCGGGTCGATGGCTGGCGCTATGGCGCGAGCTGCACAGCGCCGCCAACACCTATGGTGAGGGCATGCTGTCGCTGTATTTCAGGTTCCTGAGCATCTACGGGCCGGCCTGGCGGATCGCCAGGATGAGGGCGATGGCCAAACGCTTTCTCGGCAAGCTGCGGCACAGACCATTCCAAGCGCCGCGCTCGGCCTGGGCGGGACTGGTCAATCCGGAGCTAGCCAGGCGCACCGACCTCGCCGAACGTTTCCACCGCGCCGGCTACATGCCGGCCAACGTCAGTGCCAGCGAAGCGCTGACGCACCGCTGGCTTCTGTCCACCGGGCTGGTGCCGCACGCTTTCGAAGTTCTTGACAAGGCCGCCGCCAATTTCGGCATCGAGCCCCGCTACCCGTTCTGGGACAAGCCGCTCGTTGAGTTCTGCCTGGCGCTGCCTGGCGAGGAAAAGCTCAAGGACGGCTTCGGCCGTCTTGTGCTGCGCCGAGCCATGCACGGCATTCTGCCGCCCGTAGTGCAGTGGCGGCGCGACAAGATCGATTTTACCGCAAACCTCGTCAAAGGCATGATCGTCAATCATCGCGATCTCCTGGACAGGCTGCTGGTGTCGGACAGCGACTTGATCGCCCCCTATGTCAATCTGCCCGAGGTGAACGCCGCCTATGGCCGCATGCTTCGGGAGCCCGAGCAGGCGACGCTGCCCGATGTCCAACATATCTGGCGTTCGGCCTCGCTGTCGCTGTGGCTGCGGCAGGTCCAGCAGGGTGGAGACCCTGCGTGAACCCTCGGGCCGTTTCTCTTCCCACAAGACCCGAAGCGGCCGCTCCGAATGGACGCGTCCGTCGCTTCTACAAGGCGTACGGTCTGACGATTGGGTCCGAAGTGGCTCTACCGGAACTGGAACCGACTGCGCCGGCAACGCCGGACATCGAGATTGCTGTCGGGCCGATCGATTTTCCGGAGGCCGCATTGCCGAACGCCACGGCCTTCCGTTTCGAGCAAAGCCATCAATATCTTTCGTGGCAGGCGATCGGGACATTCAGGATCAGCGGTGCCGGCCGAATCGATGTCGATGCAGCGCCTGGGATCGACGATCCGCTGCTTGCCTTCCCGCTTCTCGGGCCCGTGCTGGCGCTTGCCCTGCATCAGCGCCGTCTGCTCATCCTGCACGCCAGCGCGGTCGCGGTGGGTGACCAAAGCGTGATCTTCATGGGCGACAAAGGCGCCGGCAAGTCGACCACGGCGGGCGCGATGATCCGCGCCGGTCACCTTCTGCTTACCGATGATGTCGTGGCGCTGGATCTGTCCCACCCGTCACGGCCGATGATTCTGCCCGGTTTTCCGCAGCTCAAGCTTGCAGCGGACGCTGCCGACGCCATCCGCATAGGCCAAGCGGAGGTGCGGCCGCAGGTGCATCCGCAGATCGAGAAGGCGCAGCATCGTCTGCATGACGGATTTACCGCCAAAGCCGTGAAGGCCTCCCGGATCTATGTGCTGGAGCGCGGCGAGCGGGCGGCGATTACGCCGCTGCCGGGCGCCGGCGCCCTGCCGGCGATCATCAAGTTCTCCTACGTCACCCGGTTTGGCCGACAGGCGCTGGTCGGCGATTTCGCGTCCACGCATCTCAGTCAATGCGCGCAGCTTGCCGCTCGGATCGGCGTCTGCCGGCTTGAAGTGCCGGCAGGGCTGGAGCGGATCGATGAAGCCGTCGACCTGATCGAGCGCGATCTGGCGGCCGGCGCGCAAACAAGGTGATGAGAGGCATGGCCCGGTCCTCAAAACTTCGCCTGTCGCTTTTGCGGGATGTCGCCGGCTTCGGCGGCGTGATGGCGCATATCGGCGGGCGGCGCACGGCGACGGCGGTGGCCTTCCTGATCCTGGGAAGCCTGACCGAGGGGCTCTCGATCCTGCTGTTGATCCCGCTCTTGCACCTGATCGGCAATGCCGATCAGGATTTCGCTGTGCGGATGCCGAACGCACTACGCTGGGTGGCGCCCGGCGGCACGCTGTCGCTGGCGACGGTGCTCGCCCTGCTCGTCGCCCTGGTGGCGCTGCAGGCGATGTTCAACCGCTTCAAGTCGCTCTACATGGCGCGGCTGCTCTATGACTTCGTCAACCGCGTGCGCATGAACCTGTTCGAGAGCATCGGCAAGGCGCGCTGGGGCGTCTTTACGCGCATGCGCAGCTCCGACCTCGACCATGCGCTGACCGGCGACATCGACAGGGTGCAGGCGGCCGCCTTCTCGCTGCTGATGCTCGCCCAGACGGCGCTGCTGCTTGCCGGCTATCTCGTGGTTTCGCTGTTCATCTCACCGGTGATGACATCCTTCGCCATCCTCATCGGCGTACTCTTGTTCGTCGCGCTGCAGCCCTTCCGTGCGCGCGCCACCGCCTATGGCCGCGTGCTGACCGGCAGCCGCCAGGACCAGTACCGCACGGTTTCGGAATTCCTCAGCGGCATCAAGGTGGCCAAGAGCATGAACGTCGAGGCGGGCTATTTCACGCAGCTCCGCGCGACGCTCGAGAAGATGAAGGCGGACAACATCGCTTATGTCCGCAACAGCACCATCGGTACCGCGCTGTTCCAGGTGACGAGCGTCATCGGGCTCAGCTTATTCATCTATATCGCGCTCGTGCGCTTTCACCTGTCGCTCGCCGAGATCGTCGTGCTGCTCTTGGTCTTCATGCGGGTCGCGCCGCGCTTCATGGATATGCAAGTGCAGGCGCAGCAAATGCTGATCAACCTGCCGGCATATACCGCCATGCAGGCCCTCAAGGCGCGCTTCGACGCCGAGCGCGAGACGCTGCCGGGCGATGCCGGACATGGCGCCAGGCTGTCGCTCGACACCGGCCTCAACGTCCGCGACGTCTTGTTTGCCTATGGCGACGGCGACGGAAAACCGGTGGTCGAAGGCATCACCTTCGGCCTTCCCGCCGGCAAGGTGACGGCGCTGATCGGTCCGTCCGGCTCGGGAAAGAGCACGATCGCCGACATGCTGCTTGGACTGCTCGAGCCGACCGAGGGCACGATCCTTGCCGATGGCGTCGAGATCACTGCCAAGAACCGCAGGGCCTGGCGCGACCAGGTGGCCTATGTGCCGCAGGACGTGTTCCTGCTGCACGACACGATCGCCGCCAATCTGCGCCTGGCTGCGCCGCAGGCTAGCGACGAGGAGCTTTGGGCTGCGCTGCGCAAGGCGCATGCGGCCGATTTCGTCGAGCGGCTCGACCGGAGGCTGGAGACGGTAGTGGGCGACCGCGGCGTCCGGCTCTCGGGCGGCGAACGCCAGCGCATCGCGCTGGCGCGGGCGCTGTTGCGCAAACCCTTGCTGCTCATCCTCGACGAGGCGACAAGCGCGCTCGACTGGCAAAATCAGTCGCTGATCGCCCAATCGATCGAAGACCTGCGCGGCCAGATGACGATCCTCACCATCGCGCACCGACCGTCGATGATCGCTTTCGCCGACTGGGTCGTGGCCATCGAGAGCGGGCGCATCGTCGAGGTCGGGCAATATCAAAGGCTGAAGGCAAAGTCCGGCAGCCGGCTGGCCAGAATGCTCTCCGGCGAGCGAGCCGAACGGGAAACCGCAACGCCGGCCGACAAGGTATTGGCCGACAATGCGCCGCTCCCGGCGCCGGGTGAACGATCAGCGGAGGCTGCCGCGCCTGGCGCTTAGCTTTTCGCCCTCGGCCACCTTGATGCCGCGGTCGGCCTCTCGGCTCTTGTCGGCGGGCACTGGCCCGCTCCTGGCAATCATGGCGTAGATCAGAAGGAAATAACCCACCTGAATGACCACGGCGCAAATGACGGCACGCATGATGATGGTGCCAAGCGATGCGCCGTCGAAGTAAGACCAGCCGACCACGATCGCGAGCGCGAATATCATCCCGACGATGAATTTTGGTAAAGACATGCTCGTCGGCCCGTCAACCGACACAAGCATGCAAAAGCTGTGACTTACCCACCCGCGTGACTCCCCGTTGCGCCAAAGAGCTATTTCTGGCTGCCCAACTCGGCCGGTTGCTTCCGGCCTTTCTGACCCATCCAAACTATGACAGAAACAGTTTGCGACTCTATTAAGGCGAGACCTTTGCAGCAAGGGCACGCGCAAGTGATTTCCAACGGTTTTGCGAGATCGACTCTGCCATGCTGCGGCGCACATTCCGGCACCGCCACCTATTCACCATAGCCAAATCCCTGATAATAGAACTCAAAACATTAAATAGTATTTTACGCGAATAACTTACCAGAACGAGTGATTCGGCGGCTTCGCAACCGTCGTTCGTCTGCAGCAAAGAACGGACTGCCCAGAAACCGCCCAAAACCCGCACTACATTTCCCGAAATTTCTCTCACCTTGTCATAAACATGCCACAAAGGCCAAAATTTGGGCACGGCAGGTTTATTATTTAGTCAATTCATGACGCGAACATTTCACGCTGATGGGAAATTGTGTGTTGCGCTGCAACATTTTTTTGGTATCGTGCCGTAAACCATCCGTTCAACGTATGGAGCTTTTGCATGAGGGACGTCGCCAAGTCGGCCAATGCGGGTTTTTCGCAGGCCGGCATTGATTTTCCACCCCCCATCGGCGGTCTGCTCAAACGCAGTTTCGATATCGTCGGTTCGCTCGCCGGTCTGATTCTGCTCAGCCCGCTCTTCCTGATGGTCGCGCTGCTGGTCAAGCTTTCCGACCGCGGCCCGATCTTCTATGGCCACAAGCGGATCGGTCGCGGTGGACGGATCTTCGCCTGCCTCAAATTCCGCACAATGGTCCAGGATGGCGAGAAGGTGCTCGCGGCGCATCTGGCCGCCAATCCGGACGCCAATGCCGAATGGCTGGCGACGCGCAAGCTGAAGAACGATCCGCGTGTGACGCGGGTCGGCCAGGTACTGCGGAAGCTCAGCCTCGACGAGCTGCCGCAGATCATCAACATCCTGCAGGGCGACATGAGCCTGGTCGGACCGCGCCCGGTCGTGCGCGACGAGCTCGAGATCTACGGCAGCGCCGCCGTCTACTATCTGAAGTCGCGCCCCGGCCTTACCGGGCTGTGGCAGGTGAGCGGACGCAACGACGTGTCCTACGACACGCGCGTCGCCTTCGATCGCCACTATGTCGAGAACTGGTCGATGGTCGAGGACATTCGCATCATCGTCAAGACCGTGCCAGCCGTGTGGATGTCGCGCGGCAGCTATTGACCGACGGGCCTCCCCGCCGAACTCGGGGCAGGCATCCGGCAGTGATCTCATCGGGCGGATGGGGCCAAAGCGGATCGGAAACGTTCATTTGAAAAAACACCCCTTCGGACTGTCTTTCGCCTGCAGTCTTCTTTCCAGGGCGCCCGGTCGATTCACGGCCGCGGCGCTTGCGATGTCTCTGCTTACGCCGCAGATGGCGGCGGCCGAGGATTATCGGCTCGGCCCGCAGGACAAGCTCAACATCCGCGTCGCCGAATGGCAGACCGTCGACGGCACGTTCCGCGACTGGTCGGCGATCAACGGCGACTACTCGGTCGGCCCCGCCGGGACGCTTTCGGTGCCTTTCGTGGGCGAGATGCAGGCGGCCGGCAAGACGACGTCGGAGGTCGCTACCGCGATCGGGCTTGCGCTGCAGCGCAAGCTGGCCCTGCCCGACAAGCCTGAAGCCTCGGTCGAAATGGCCCAGTTCCGGCCGTTCTACATTTCGGGCGAAGTGCAGAACCCCGGCCAGTTTCCCTATGTGCCCGACCTGACCGTGCTGAAGGCGCTGAGCATCGCCGGCGGCATCCGGCGCAGCGCCGATTACGGCCCTCAGCTCGGCAAGGACCTGGTCACCGCCAAGGGCAGTTTCGATATTTATGACGACCAGCGGCTGCGGCTGATCATCAAGCGCGCCCGCATCGATGCGGACCTCGCCGGCAAGGCGAGCTTCAACGTGCCGAAGGAGGTCGAGGGCGATCCGAGAGTGCAGGCGATCGTCGCCGACGAAATGCAGATTCTGACGGCCGACCAGAAGGCGCTGAAGCTGAAGCTCGACGCGCTCGACGACCTGAAAGGGGTTCTGCAGGGCGAAATCGAATCGCTGGAGAAGAAGATCGCCAACCAACAGCAGCAGGTGGACCTGGCGCAGCAGCAGCTCACCAGCATCGGTCCGCTGGCGCAGAAGGGCCTGGTCGCCAATGCGCGGCTGCTCGATTCGAAACAGTCGGTGGCCGACCTGCAGGGCAAGATCCTGGACTATGAAACGGCGGTCCTCACCGCCAAGCAGTCGATCAGCAAGGCCGAGCAGGACGCCATCGATGCCCGCAACACGCTCAACTCCAACCTGGCCGCCAGCCGGCAGCAGGCCGAGGCGGACCTCAACGAGGCGACGCTGAGGACAGCCATGCAGAAGGGCCTGATCGCACAGGCGTCGGATCCCGCGACGATGGCTTCCATGACCGGCAGCGAGGAACCGACCCTGCTTTATTCGCTGCTGCGCGTTGCCGACGGCAAGACCAGCGAGATCGACGCCAAGGAAGACACGCCGGTGCTGCCGGGCGACGTGATCAAGGTCAAGCTGGCGCCGACGGCCAGCCAATAGCGCCACGAGCTCGGGCCTCGCCTCAGCGCGGCCCGGCACGGAGGCGGGAGGAACAAGCCGGGCTCGTTCGCGCCAAGGCGCGGGCGAGCGATCTGTCTGTACCGCTTGAAGGCATAGAATGCAGCCCGCCGCTCCGCGTCACGTCTACCTCAACCTCGACGCCATCCGCGGCGTGGCGGCGATCAGCGTGATGCTCTACCACTTCTCGCCGTTCCTGGCCGACGGCAAGGTGCTGCCGTCGAGCTATCTCGCGGTCGACCTGTTCTTCCTGCTCAGCGGCTTCGTCATCGCCCATGCCTATGACCGCAAGATCGAGAACGGCATGGGCTTCGGCACGTTCCTGGCCATCCGCCTGATACGCCTCTATCCGCTCTATCTCGCCGGCACGCTGCTCGGCTTCTTCTACCTGCTGGTCAAGAACAGGCTGATTCCGGCGGAATACATGCCCTTGTCGGAGATCGGCACGCAGCTCACCACAGGCATGCTCTTCATTCCGCTGGTCGGCGAGGCCTACCACACGATCTTTCCGCTCAATCCCGCCTCGTGGTCGCTGTTCTTCGAGCTGATCGTCAACATCGCCTATGTCGCCGTTTTCTTCCTACTGTCGAGACGCGTGCTGACGGGACTGATCGCCGTCAGCCTCGTGCTGCTGATCGTCGCCTCGGCATTCGCCGGCACACTCGATTTCGGCATGACCGGCAAGACCATCATCAGCGGGCTGCCGCGCGTGTCGTTCTCCTTCTTCCTGGGGGTGCTCTTGTGCCGGTCGATGGCGCGTTACCAGGACAGCCTCGGTTTCCTGCGGCGCGGCTGGCGGGTCGAGGCCGCGATTCTGCTGACGCTGATCGTCTTTGCGATTGCACCGGCGGGCGGCGCGCGCGTCGCCTATGATCTCGCCTCTGTCGCCATCGTCTTCCCGGTCATGGTGGTGACCGGCGCCGTGGCGCCGACCGCTCCGCAGCTGGCGGGTTTCTATGGTTGGCTGGGGCGTATCTCCTACCCGATCTACATAATCCACACGCCGATGCTGATGATCATCGCCGGAGCCGGCAAGGCGGTATCGGTCGACCCGTTCGCGCACCATCCCTGGTTCGGCCTCTTGATGGCTGCGGCGGTTATCGCCATCGCCCACATCGCCACCCGCATCTATGACGAGCCGCTGCGCCGCTTCCTGCAGCGGCAAATGCAGCGCGCGCGGGCGGTGGCCTAAGGTCTTTCGATATTCAGGTGATGCCGGCCTGCGAACGGCGACTTCCTCCGCTTTCGGCCTTCGCCGGCCGAAGCGCTGACGAGTGGCGTGGCAGTTAATTAAGGCTACGGCCGGCGTAGGCCGGTGCTCACGTACTTCAAGTACGCTCCGCTCCGGTTCTCGGAAGCCACCTTTCTCGGCTCGGCCTGACCTGAATCTCAACAGACCTTACAAGCGGTTCAGCTTTTCCGAACGGAAGACTGCCCCACACTTTTCCTTGGAATTTGTTGCAGCCGGTCAGACCGGGGCCGGCATGTGGCCGGCGGCCGGCTTTTCATCCTGGACCGGGATGACGACCCGCCGTCGCCGGGCAACCGGCATCGGGCTCAGCTTGAACAGGCCGAAATAGACGATGAAGGAGGC
This sequence comes from Mesorhizobium captivum, assembly GCF_033977165.1. Lineage (NCBI taxonomy): Bacteria > Pseudomonadati > Pseudomonadota > Alphaproteobacteria > Hyphomicrobiales > Phyllobacteriaceae > Mesorhizobium > Mesorhizobium captivum. The sequence goes on along the minus strand of NZ_JAVIJB010000013.1, from coordinate 120,111 downwards.
CATGAAGTAGGGGCCGAGGATCTCGACCTCGAAGAAGGAGCGGATCAGCATCAGCCCGACGGCGCCGGCGAGCACCACCGAATCGGCGTTCCATGCGCCGAACACCACCTTCGATATATGGCCGTAGAAGGCGCGCAAGATGACCAGCGCCAGCATGGTGACACCGACGAAGCCGATCTCGACCAGGGTCTCGATATAGGTGTTGTGGAAGTGGAAGCCGGTGCGGGTGGTGATGTAGAACTCCGCCCACAACCGTTCCGGATCGGCGAAGCCTTGCACCCAGTAGGCGGCATAGCCGTAGCCGAGCAGTGGGTGCAACTGCGCTGCCTCCCAGCCCTGCTGCCAGAGATAGGTGCGGCCGGTCAACGTCGAATCCTTGCCGAAGATGCCGAGCACGACGTCCAGCAGGCCAAGGTTCAGCGCGGCCACGACGCCGCCCACCAGCGCGCCGCCGCCGACCACGAACAGCACGCGGCGGTAGCGCCGCGACAGCACCCTGCTCATGGTGAGCAAGACGACGATGCCGAGCACCGCCGGCAGCGAGGCGACGGACGTCGCCGAATGGCAGATCGCCAGCATGTATGCCGACATCAGGATGATCGGCGCGGTCCAGAAGAAGCTCAGCCAGTTGCGCCGGTAAAACATCAGGAAGACGAAGGACAAAAAGATTCCCAGCGACGAAAAGAAACCGACCAGGTTCTTGGAGGTGAAAGCGCCGACGAAATTGAAGGTGCCGTCGATGATGTCGAGCGCGTAAGCGTTGACTTTCAGTGAGTAGAGCAGGACGAAAAAGATGCCGATCAACGAACCCAGCACCAGCGTCCGGACGCTGATGGTGCGGGCCGCGATATAGGCGCAGACGATGTGCGAGGAATATTGCACGGCGGCCCGCGCGCTGATGCCGGCCGCCTGCGACCAGAAGACCGACAGGCAGACATAGGCCGCGAAGAGTATCGGCAGCCAGGCGCTCGACAGATTCCACGTGAAGCGCCGGTAGTCGACGAAGAGCAGCGGCAGCCAGACCGCGTAGTAGCCAAGGATCATGACCTGGCCGAAATTGCTGGAATAGGCGAAGGCAAGCACGGACACCGCCACGGCAAAGGCGCCGTAGGCCTTGTTTGCCTCCGGATCGATCAGAATGGATTTCGGAATCTTCATACCGGATTTTTCGTCCGTTCAGCCTTGGAGCGGTTCACTGTTGGTAGCCGGCGCAAGCCATTGTTCGGCCCAGCAGTCCCATTGTGCACTGCAGCATAACCTATCGCCCTATCGCCGGTGGCTCAACCGGAAATGTTGTCACGGGCAGAAGGGACGGCCATCGGAGGCTTGTCGCATGGCGAAAAGGCCGGAATGGGGCGGGAGTCCGGCCATCGCTCAAAGACAGGGACGGTCAATTCCAGACGGAAAACCGCTGCGCACTTTGCCTGGAATTGCGCTAGGCCGACGTGTTGTGGCAGCGCACCAGGGCGCCGCCGATCGGGCGAACCTCGGGCGCCTGCGTCCGGCACAGGCTGGTGACGAGCGGACAGCGGGGATTGTAGCTGCAGCCGGGCGGCGGGTTGATCGGGCTCGGCAGGTCGATCGCCGCCGAGACGCGGTCGCGCTTCGGCTGGTCGAGATTGGGCACCGTGTCGAGGAGGAAGCGCGTATAGGGATGTTTCGGCCTGTCGAACACTTCGTCGACCGCACCCTCTTCCACGATGCGTCCCAGGTACATCACCGCGACACGATCCGAGACGTGGCGCACCGCGGCCAGATTGTGGCTGATGAACAGGTAGGTAAGGCCGAGATCGCGCTGCAGATCCTTGAGCAGGTTGAGTATCTGTGCCTGCACGGAAACGTCGAGCGCAGAAGTCGGCTCGTCGCAGACGAGAAATTCCGGCTCGGCCGCCAATGCGCGGGCGATCGAGATACGCTGGCGCTGGCCACCGGAAAACGCATGCGGAAACCGGCTCGCATCGCGTCCTGACAGGCCGACCGTTTCCAGCAGCTCGCGCACGCGGCGGTCGGTCTCGATGCCGGGTTCCCGCAACCTCATCTGGCGGATCGGTTCGGCGATGATCGCACCCACACGCCAGCGAGGGTTGAGGCTGGCGAAGGGATCCTGGAAGATCATCTGGGTGCGGACCTTGCCGTCGCTCCCGTTGCCCGCGGCGAAGGACAGCGAACCATGTGTCGGCCGGTAGAGCCCGACCACCAGCCGGGCCAGGGTCGATTTTCCGCAGCCGGACTCCCCGACGATCGACAGTGTGGAACCGCGCCTGATCGAAAAGGAGAGGCCGTCGACGGCTTTGAGCCTGACCACGGGTTTGCGCAGGACTGCGCGCTCGAACCAGGGCGGCGGGATGTCGAACCAGCAGGCGACGTTGTCGACGTCGAGCGCGGCTTGATCCACGGCTAGATCTGTCATGCGGCCTCCACGGTCTTGGCGCTGGGCGCCTTCCAGCATGCCGCCAGGCCGCGTCCGATGGCGGCCAGCGTCGGCTGAGCGCTGCGGCAGCGCGCGTCGGCCAAGGCGCAGCGCGGACTGAAGGCGCAACCTTCAGGCATGGCATTCAGGCGCGGCATGGCGCCGTCGATCTGCGAGAGTCTGTCCCGGTGCCCGGCAATGCTCGGTATCGATCCGATCAGCCCTTGCGTGTAGGGGTGTTTCGGCCGCCGGATGATGTCCTCGACCGGACCAACCTCGACGATGCGACCGGCATACATCACCGCCACGCGATCGGCCGTCTCGGCGATCACGCCCATGTCATGCGTGACGAGCATGACCGCCGTTCCGCGATCCCGGCATATGCGCTTCACAAGCGCGGTGATCTGGGCCTGGATGGACACGTCGAGCGCGGTGGTCGGCTCGTCCGCTATGACCAGATCGGGCTCGCCGGCAAGGGCCAGCGCGATCACCACGCGCTGCCGCATTCCGCCCGAGAACTGATGCGGATATTGCTGGACGCGCAGTTCCGGAGAAGGAATGCCGACCTCGGCCAGAAGGTCGACGGCGCGCCTGGCCGCCTGAGCCGACGAGAGCGGAAGATGACGGCGGATCGTCTCGACGAGCTGATCACCGATCGTGAGCAGCGGATTGAGCGAGGTAAGAGGATCCTGGAAGATCGCACCGATCACCTTTCCGCGCAGCGCCGCCATCGCTCTCCTGGACAGCGTGTCGATACGCTTCTGTCCGACAAGGATCTGGCCGCCGGCGACACGGCCGGGCGGCTCGAGCAGGCCGATGACCGCAGCGCCGGTCAGGGACTTTCCGGCGCCGGATTCACCGACGATGCCGAGTATCTCGCCGCGCGCTATCGTCAGGGAAATGCCCCGGATGGCGGTCAGAACGCCGCGGCGTGTCGGGAACTCGACGACGAGGTCGCGGATATCCAGGACAGGTTCGGCCTGCGTGACGTGATCCGGTGCGGGCTTGGGCGCCATGGGTCCGCTACTCCGTCGTGAACAGCGGAGCGCCGTCGCGGGCCACGACCCTGCCGCGTTTCATCACCAGCGGCCGCGGGCGCCGCGACACCACGGCCTCCGTGAGCGTTTCTCCGTCGATCAGCACGAGGTCGGCCACGTCGCCTACTTTGACGCCATAGCCTTCCAGGCCGAGCACCGTCGCGCCGCCGGTGGTGACCACCTCGACCGCTCGAAGAATGTCGTCGTCGCGATCGAGGTCGTTGCGCATGCCGAGGAACACGGCACGCTCGAGCATGTCGGCGTTGCCATACGGTCCCCAGCAGTCTCTGATGCCGTCCGAACCGGAGCAGACCCTCACCCCGGCGTCGAGCGTGCGGATCAGGGGCGGGCAGGCGTAGTCGGCCGGGCCGGTAGTCATGATGGCGATGCCGGTCTCGGCAAGCTGCTCCAGCAGCCTGCCTATCGCCAGATAGTCGTTGTGGCCAAGGCAGAAGGCGTGGCTGATGGTCACCTTGCCGCCCATCGCATGAGCCCGCGTCCGCTCGATGATGAGCCGCGTGGTGAAGATGCCGAGCTCGCCAGGTTCGTGCACGTGGATGTCGATCGGCTTGCCATGCTTCTCCGCCAGCGCGAAGACCACGTCGAGGTGGCCCTTCGGATCGAGATCCATCGAGGACGGGTCGAGGCCGCCGACGACGTCGGCGCCAAGGCTCAGCGCTTCGTCCATCAGCTCCTTGGTGCCTTCACGGATCAGCATTCCCGACTGCGGAAAGGCGACGATCTCGATGTCCACCACGTCGGCGTATTTCTCGCGTGTCGCCATGACGCCGTGGACGCCGGCAAGGCCATGCTCGGTATCGACGTCGACATGGCTGCGGATGTGGGTGGTGCCATGACCCACCGAAAGCGCCACCTGTCTTGCCGATTGCCGTGCCGGATCGAGGCCGATGCGTTTCTTGGAATTGCGCTCGTTGGTGATCTTGGCGACCAGGTTGGAGGGCACGCTGTTGCGGTTCCAGGGCATTCCGTAAAGGGTCTTGTCGAGATGCGTATGGGCTTCGACAAGCCCGGGAAGCAGGATCGCGCCGCGACCGTCGACGGATTGAGCTTCCATCGTAGCGGCAGCGGGGCCTACTGCTGCGATGCGGCCTTCGCGGATGAGGACATCGGTGGCGGATTCTCCCCAGGGGCGAACGTTCTTAAGGATGACGGTCTGGTCCATGATCGGTTCCTGATCAGTGAAGTTTGGGATTGAGCGCGTCGCGCAGCCAGTCACCCAGCAGATTGACTGCGAGGATGATCAAGCTGAGCTGCAGCGCGGGAAACAGCACGACCCACCAGCTTCCCGAGAAGAAGTACTGGTTGCCGATGCGGATCAGCGTGCCGAGCGAAGGCTGGGTGGCGGGCATGCCGACGCCGAGGAAGGACAGCGTGGCCTCTGCCAGGATGGCGAGGCCGAGGTTGAGGGTCGCGGTCACCAGGACCGGCGTCATGACGTTCGGCAGGATATGCGACAGCATGATGCGCGCCGAAGAGACCCGGAGCACGCGCGCGGCAAGCACATATTCCTTCCTCGCCTCGACCATCGCCGAGGCCCGCACCAAGCGCGCATATTGCACCCATGACGTGATGGAGATCGATATGATCAGGATGACCGGCGTGAACGCGTCGCGAAGCGACATCGGCAGCAGATGGCGGAAGATCGCGCTGACCAGGATCGCCACCAAAAGGGTCGGGATCGACAGCACGAGGTCGCCGACGCGCATGAGAAAATTGTCGACCCAGCGGCCGATATAGCCGGCGATCAGGCCGACCGTAATGCCGATCGTGGCGGCCATGATGACGCCGGCAAAGCCGATCATCAGCGAGATGCGCGACCCGTAGAGGATTGCCGAGAAGATGTCGCGGCCCTGCACGTCGGTGCCGAGCAGGTAGGGCGCTTCCCCGCCGGCCGTCCAGATCGGCGGCAGCTCGGCCTTGTCGAGGTAGAGCTGCGTCAAATCGTAGGGGTTTTGCGGCGAGAGCAACGGTGCGAGCGCCGCGGAGATGGCGATCGCGACCAGCACCAGCGCCGAGATCAGGGCAACCGGCGAATGCAGGAAATCGTAGACGAGATCGCTGTCCAGGAATGTCCTCAATCTGGACAATCGCGGGGTGTTCGCCTTGTCGGCCGCCAGTTTCTCAGTGAGCACGCGCACCTCCAGCCATGCCGTGCAGCAGGCGCGGATCGACCAGCACGTAAATCAGATCGACGATCGTGTTCAGCGTGACGAAGATGAACGACACGATCATGAGGTAGGCCGCCATGACCGGGATATCGATGAAGGTCACGGCCTGCACGAAGAGCAGGCCCATGCCCGGCCACTGGAAAACGGTCTCGGTGACCAGAGCGAAGGCGATGAGGTCGCCGATCATCATGCCGGTCATGGTCACGACGGGCATGAGACAGTTCTTCAGCGCGTGATGGAAGTTGACGGCGCGATCGGAAAGGCCGCGTGCCCGGGCGAACTTGATGTAGTCGGTACGGAGCACTTCCAGCATCTCGGCGGTGACGAGGCGGGTGATGAAAGAGATCTGGAACAGCGCCAGCGAGATCGCCGGCATGATCAGCGCGATCCTTCCGGAAGGCGTCAGCAAGCCCGTGGACCACCGGCCGATGTGGACGACATCACCGCGCCCGAATGCGGGAAGCCAGTTCAACTCGACTGAAAAAATGAGGATAAGCACGATGCCGACGACGAAGGCCGGGACGGAAACCCCGACCATGGAGATCAGCCGCGTTGCCCTGGCGGCGAGGCTTCGCGGATTGATCGCGGCCAGGACGCCAAGCGGTATCCCGATGCCCAGAGCCAGAACCGTCGCGACCATGACGAGTTCGAAGGTCGCCGGGAAACGCTCCGCGATGAGCATTATGACGTCCTGCTGATTGCGGTAGGAGACGCCGAAGTCGCCCTGCAGGGCACGCAGGAGGAATGAAAAGAACTGCATGATCACCGGCTGGTCCAGGCCGAGCCGCACCCTGAGCGCCTCCCGCTCCGCCGCGCTCGCCTGCTCGTTCAGCATGAGCTGGACCGGATCGCCGAGAAACTGGAAGATGACGAAGGCGACGAACGCCACCACCAGCATGACAAGGGCTGCGTTGCCCAGACGCCTGATGACGATTGCGAGCATGTTCACATGTCTCCCGGATTAAGCCCGAAGGTTCCGGGGAACGCCCCGGAACCTTGCTGCCGCATCCCGGCCGGGATCGTTCCCGGCCGCGGATCCCTCACTTCATCCTGGCCATCCACAGGCGCGGCTTGTTGTCGGAAAGCTGCACCATGCTTTCCACCTTCGGGCCGGTCGCCCAGACCATCGGCTGTTGATGCAGCGGCATGAAAGCGACGTCGCTCTTGATCTTCAGCAACGCGTCGCTCTGCAGAGCCAACCGCTTGGCGCGATCGAGCTCCTGGCCCGCCGCATCGATCAGGCCGTCGACTTCCGGATAGCTCCACGAACCCCAGTTGAAGACGCCCGAGGTGCCGGTCTTGGAGTGCGCGACCTGAACGAGAATGGAATAGCTGTCGATCATCGGCTCGTTGGCCCAGCCAAGGATGCCGACGTCGAACTTGCCGCTCTCGAACTTCGCGGTCTGGAGGCTGGTCGGCCCGACATCGAGATCGGCCTTGAGGCCGACGCGCGCCCACATGGCGGTGGCGGCCTGGCAGATCTCCTCCTCGTTCACGTAGCTGTCGTTGTCGCAAACCAGGGAGAATGAAAAGCCGTCCGGATAGCCGGCTTCGGCAAGCAGTTTCTTGGCACTTTCAGGATCATGGCTCGGACGCTGGTCCATCGCTTCCGTGTAGCCAGGTATCGCCGGAGCGACCATGGAACCCGTGGCCCTGGAGAGGCCGCGCATCACCTTCTTCTGAAGCGCGTCGAGGTCGAGCGCCTCGTACATGGCCTGACGAACCTTGAGGTCGTTCAACGGATTCTTGTCGGTCACGTCGGACGCGACGAGCTTGTCCTTGCGGTTGAACAGGAAGAAGGCGGTGCGCAGCTCGTTGCTGGCGAGGATCTTGACATCCGGGGTCGCCCTCAGGCGCGGAATGTCCTGCAGGGGCGCCTCGTTGGTGAAATCGATCTCGCCCGACAAAAGCGCGGCGACCCTGGTCGCGGACGACGTGATCGGCGTGAAGACGATCTTGTCGATGTTGTGCCTGGGCTTGTCCCACCAGGCCTTGTTCACCTCGAACACCGTTTCGGCGTCCGGACGGCGCGAAACGACCTTGAACGGGCCCGTGCCATTGGCATGCGTCGTCGCATAGCCTTCCACGCCCTTGCCGGCATCGGTCGGCGCCTCGGCATGGTTTTCAACCAGCCACTTCTTGTCGAGCATCACGATGTTGGTGAGATCGTTGAGAAGCAGCGGATAGTTCGGCGTCGTCGTGATCTCGACGGTGTGGTCGTCGATCTTCTTGGCGCCCTTGTAGGCCGGCAGATTGCCGCGCAGAGGCGAGGCGGGATCGCTGACGCGGGTCAACGATGCGATCACGTCGTCGGCGCTGAAGGGATCGCCGTTGTGGAAGGTCACGCCCTTGCGCAGATGGAAGCGCCAAAGCGTCGGCGAGACCACTTCCCAGGACTCCGCCAGGGCCGGCGCGATCTGCAATTTGTCGTCGTAGCGTACCAAACCCTCATAGACGTGATTGAGCACGGAGATCGTGAAGGAGGATCCGTAGGAATACGGATCGAGCGAAAGAATGTCGCGCTGCGAACCCCACCGCATGACGTTTTCGGCCGATGCCGAAAAGGTGGCCGCGGCAAGCGCGGCGGCGGCGACCGAAAATCTGAGAAACTGATTCATCTTTTAACCTCTCCATTGTTGGCGAATACGGACCCCTGATTTGCGGGCACCACTCACGGCTGCACATTCTTTCGTCGGGATTATTTTTCCGTGCATCCTGTATTCACTTTCATTCCAATAGTGTATACTCTTTTGCGATGCAAGTGAAAACATCGGACCGTCACAGAACGGGCCAACGCCGGAAGCGCCATGGTTGACACCCGCACAAGCCAAACCGATAAATCAGCACGCCATGACCGATCCGAATTCATCGACAGAACGGAAAAGCCGCGCCGGGAACCTGGCGGATGGCGTCTATCAGGCACTGCGGCGCGCCATCATCGAGCAGGCGCTGGCGCCCGGAACGAAGCTTCCCGAAGATTCGGTCGGAGAGAGCTTCGGCGTGAGCCGGACGGTGGTGCGAAGCGTGCTGGCGCGGCTTACGGTCGAGGGGCTGGTTTCGCAGCGGCCCAACAAGCGGGCGGAGGTGGCTTCGCCAAGTCTGGCGGAAGCGCGCGGTGTCTTTCAGGTGCGGCGCGGTCTCGAACGCACGGTTATCGAAAGCCTTGCCGGACAGCTTACTCCGGAGCAGGCCGGGGAGCTGAGGGCGCATATCGCCGCCGAGGAACAGGCTCACGGCCGCGATGGTCCCGAATCGATCAGGCTGTCGGGCGACTTCCATACGCTGCTGGCCAGCATGACGGCCAACGAACTCCTGATACGCTACGTGCAGGAGGTGGCCTCCCGCTGCTCGCTGATCCTGGCGCTCTACGGCCGTCCGCATTCCTCCGAATGCTCGGTCAACGAGCATCAAGCGATCATCGATGCGTTGCTGCGCGGCGACGAGGCGACAGCGGTCCAACTCATGGACGAGCATTTGATGGCCGTCGCCACGCGAGGACTGCTCGACCTGAAGCCGGCGCGCGAACGCGACCTCAAGGAACTTCTGGCGGACTATCGGGGACGCCTTACCGCCAGCTGAGAATTGCCAAACAGTCGGCAGGAGCGGGACGCGGCGGCTCAGCCGCTGCTTTGACGCGCGCCTGCTTGCCGACCGAGCCGTCGTCCTCCCTCTCGATCCTGCGAGCACTGTCATGACCGACAAGACAAGCTTCGACTTCATGCGGCTGAGCGAGCGCGAGAAATACAAACTGCTCATCGGCACCGTGGTGCCGCGGCCGATCGCGCTCGTGACGACAGTCGACCAGGAAGGCCGCGCAAACGCCGCCCCGATCAGCTTCTTCAACTGTCTTTCGGCCGAGCCGGCGGTTCTGGCGCTCGGTGTCGAGAACCACAACGACCTTTCCTTCAAGGACACGGCCAGGAACATTCGCGCGACCGGCGTGTTCACGATCAACATCGTGTCGAGGGCGATCCTCGAGGCGATGAACATATGCGCCGTGCCGTTCGCCTCGGATGTCGATGAACTCGCGGAAGCAGGCCTCACCGCCCTGCCCGGCTCCATGATCGAGGCGCCCTATATCGCGCAGTCGCCCGCGGCCTTCGAGTGCCGCAGCTATCTCAACCTCGGCATCGGCAATTCGCGCGAGATCATCCTCGGCGAGGTGCTCGCGGCGCACATCCGTTCCGACATCGTGAACCCGCGCCTGCATGTGGACCCCGTTGGTCTCGATGCCGTCGGCCGCATGGGCGGCCATGGCTATTCGCTGACCAGCGAGACGTTCGACCTGCCAACGATGAGCATCGAGCAATGGGAAGAGCGCAAGCGGGCCATGGAATTGAGAAGAGAAGATGTATAGCGCGAACAAACGCACACTGATGACCGCCGCCTGGGTGGTCGGTCATGAAGCCGGCAGGCACATCCTCATGCCGCAGGGCGAGGTCGTCTACCAGGATAGGGAAATCCTCTATGTCGGCCACGGATTTCCCGGCGAGGTCGATGAGCGCATCGATTGCGGACAGGCATTGATTGCGCCGGGCTTCATCGACCTCGATGCCTTGTCCGATCTCGACACCACGATCCTGTCCTTCGACAACCATCCGGCATGGCGCAAAGGGCGCGTGTGGCCGAAGTCCTACATGGACGCGGGCCCTTACGAGATGTACCAGCCCGAGGAGCTGGTCTTTCAGAAGCGACACGCCTTTGGCCAGCTCATCCGAAACGGCGTCACCACGGCGCTTCCGATCGCCTCGCTTTACTATCGGGAGTGGGGCGAGACGGTCGAGGAATTTGAAGGGGCCGCGGACGCGGCGGCGGAACTCGGGCTGCGCATCTATCTCGGTCCCGCCTACCGGACCGGCAATCCCTATGTCTTGCCGGACGGCAGTATCGGGCTGTTCTTCGACGAACAGCGCGGCCTGCAGGGGCTGGACGACGCGATTGCTTTCTGCGGCCGGATGGAGGGGCGGCATGGCGGGCTGGTCCGGACCATGCTTGCGCCGGACCGGATCGAAACGTGCACGGCGCAGTTGCTGCGCCGCACCAGCGCAGCCGGTCGCGAGCTCGGCGTCCCGGTGCGGCTGCATTGCTCGCAAGGCGAGTTCGAACGTCAGACCGTCAGTCGCCTTCACGGCATGAGCTCGGTCGAATGGCTGGAAAGCCTCGACTTCCTGACCGACAGGACCCTGTTGCCGCACGGCACGCATGTCAGCCCTTCGCGCTTCGCGCCAGGGCCGGGGCGGGATCTTGAGATCATCGCTGAGAGAGGCGCCGTCATCGTGCATTGCCCGCTTGTCGCCGCCCGCTTCGGCAACGGGTTGGAGAGCTTCGCGTCCTATCGTGCACGCGGCATCCGCATCGGCCTTGGCACCGACACCTCGCCGCCGGACATGCTGCTCAACATGCAGATCGGCCTGATGGTCTGTCGTATCGCCGAAGGTCGAGCCGATGTCTGCCGCGCTGAGGATTATTTCGACGCAGCCACGCTGGGTGGAGCGGATGCGCTGGGGCGGCCCGATCTCGGGCGGCTGGCACCCGGCTGCCGGGCCGATCTGGTGGTCTGGGACCTCGCTGGCCCGGATCTCGGCCAGGTCATCGATCCGATCCAGACGCTGATGATTTCCGCGTCGGGGCGCGACGCATGCACGGTGGTGATCGACGGCCGCACGGTGATGCATCAGCGGCAAATCCCGGGGATCGACCATGCCGCCGACGCGGTGCGCGCGCAGCGCCAGTTCGAGGGGCTGATGCAGAAATATCCGCAGCGCACCTTCGGCCATCCGCCTGCAAGCGAGATATTTTCGTCGGCCTATCGGGTTGTCCGAAAGTCACCCGCCTGACGCGGCATACCACGCAGACAAAACGCTCCTAGAGCAGTTCAGCGTTTCACGGAAACGCTGAACTGCTCTAACCATTTGTTTTTACGCAATTCCGGACGGAAAACCGTTACACACTTTTCCTGGAATTGCTCTAAGGGAGTGGCGTCTGCTGCCTTACCGCTGCCTGAATGAGACGGTCGGCCAGCATGGCCAGGAAGGCGATCGACAGGCCTGCGATCAGGCCCATGCCGGCATCGGCCTTGCCGAGCGCGACATAAACCGCCTGCCCGAGATCGCGGGTGCCCACAAGGGCTGCAATCGCCAGCATCGACAAGGCCGCCATGATGGTCTGGTTGAGGCCGAGCATGACAACCGGCAGCGCCAGCGGCAGCTTGGCCTGCAGCAATGTCTGCAGAGGCGTCGCGCCCATCTGCTCCACCGCCTCGACGACATCGGCGCGCACATGCCTCAGCCCGTGCTCGACATAGCGGATCGGCGGCACGATGGCGTAGAGCATGATGGCGATCAGCGCCGTGAACTCGCCGACCTTGAAGAACATCAGCGCCGGGATGAGGAAGACGAATTGCGGCATGGTCTGCAGCGCGTCGCAGATCGGCTTCAAGGTGCGCGAGACTCGGTCGCTGTGCGCCGCCCATGTCCCCAGCGCGCCCCCGACCAACAGGCAAAGCAGAACCGCCAGCGTGCAGAGATAGAGCGACTGCACGAGTTGCGGCCACAACCCGTTGACAAGGATCAGCGCAAAGCCGGCGAGCGCGAAGAGACCAAGGCGCAAACCCGCCACCTGCCCGGCGAGCAGCGCAACGGCGAGGATGAAGACCGGCCAGGGCAGGCCGAGGAAACCGGTGTAGAGAACGAGGCCGGCCGCCAGCACGGCAACCGCCGCCCGCCAGCCGAAACGGCGCATCGCCAGCACGGCCAAGGCCAGCACCAGGGCGACATAGACGGCCAGTGCCGACGGCGGCAGTGCAAAGCCCCACATTGCCGGCGTCGCCGAGCCCGAAATGCCGACGCGCATCGGCAGAAGCAGGCAATAGAGCACCGTGTTGCGCATGCCATTGAAGAACCAGGCATAGTCGCGCACGAGCCCCAGCAGCCACTGGTTGACGGCGCCCATTTCCATGCGCAACCCGGTTTCCGGCAGAAGCGTCGCGCTCGGTGCTCCAAGGCGGACGGCGATAGCGAAAGCAAGCGCGAGCGCCAGCGACAGCGCCAGCCGGCGCGGCGTCATCCACTGCATGGCGCGTGTCGGACCGGCCTCGGGCTCCCTGGCGAAGCCGATAGTGAGGCGATCGATGAGGATGGCGAGCAGCGCGATGACCAGGCCGGAGAGAATGCTCTGGCCGAACTCGGCCTTGCGCATCGAGGACAGCACCTCCCAGCCGATGTCCTCGAAGCCGCCGATGATGGCGGCGACGATCACCATCGAAAGTGCGGCCATCGTCGTCTGGTTGAAGCCGACGAGAAGCTGGGGCAGCGCCGTCGGCACCTCGACCTGCCAGAACTGCTGGCGGCGCGTGCAGCCGCTCATCAGCCCGGCCTCGCTGATGGCGTCTGGCACGCGATCGAGGCCGAGCATGGTGTTGCGCACCATAGGCGGCGTTGCGTAGATGGCGCTGGCGATCAGCCCGACCACCGGCCCGAAGCCGAACAGAAGCAAGAGCGGGATAAGATAGGCGAAGGCCGCCACCGTCTGCATCAGATCGAGCGCGCCGAGCAGGACCGGGCGGAGCCGCGGACGGGCATGGCCAAGGATGCCGAGCAGGAACCCGAGCACCGTCGAGATCGGCACCGCCAGCAGCACGAGGGCAAGCGTGTTCATGCTCTGCGGCCAGTAGCCGGCGAGAAGGATATAGGCGAGCGCGACCAGCGCGAAGATCGCCAGCCGGCCGCCGCTCGACTTCAACGCAAGCGCCGCCACGCCTAGCATCACCGCCGGCCAGGGCAGCCAGGCGAGCGCCAGACGCGCGCCCCGCATCGGCGCGTCGAGAAGAGCCGACAGCGCCCGGAACGCTGGCTGGACGACGGCGACGACGGCGTCGGTCACCGCGTTGACTTGAGTCGCCAGCGGCAGCGTCCATTCCTTGGGGAAAGCGACCAGCCAAGGGAATTCCGTCTTCAACAGCAGGCAAAGGGCCGTCAGCAGCACCATGCCGCACCAGGGAAGGAGGGCCGGATCGACTGCGAACCTCGACGAGGACCGTAATGTCGCGGCCGGCGCCGTCATGAGTGCGTGCGCCTCGCCTGTTCGCGCTCCAGCACGGCAAGCACCGCGCCGGCGTCGAGCACCGCGGGCGGGCTGTCGCCGGCACCTGGCACCGTGAAGGCGGCCACGCCGCAAGCCAGCTGCGGGATCAGCGCCTCCAGGCTGGTGTCGGCGGCGATGGTCTTTTCGGGCAGCGCCGCTCCGTTGGCCGGCTTAGCGATGTCGCCCGCGGTGATGACGCGCAGCAGCGGCATGTCCTCGGTGAACTGCGCGACATAGTCGTCGGCGGGATTGAGCACGATATCGGCCGGGCGGCCGATCTGGACGATCTTGCCGGCCCGCATGATGGCCAGCCGGTCGGCCAGGCGGAAGGCCTCGGCGATATCATGGGTAATGAAGATGATGGTCTTCTTCAACATGCGCTGCAGGCGCAGGAACTCGTCCTGCATCTGCCTGCGGATCAGCGGGTCGAGCGCCGAGAACGGCTCGTCGAGGAACCAGAGTTCCGGCCCGACGGCTAAAGAGCGGGCGATGCCGACGCGCTGCTGCTGGCCGCCGGAAAGCTGATGCGGAAACGAGGCCTCACGGCCTTCAAGCCCGACCAGCGCGATCATCTCGCGGGCGCGGGCTTCGCGCTCTTTCGCCGGCTTGCCCTGGATCTTCAGCGGGAAGGCGACGTTGCCCAGCACGCTCAAATGCGGCAGCAGGCCGAAATTCTGGAACACCATGCCCATGGCGTGGCGGCGCAGCTCGATCAGCTCCTTGCCGCTCGCCTGCAGCAGGTTCCTGCCGTCGAGCAGGACTTCGCCGGCGCTCGGCTCGACCAGGCGCGACAGGCAGCGCACCAAAGTCGACTTGCCGGAGCCGGAGAGGCCCATGATGACGAAGATCTCGCCGGCCGCCACCTCGAAGCTGGCATCGACGACGGCCGGCAGATGCGCTTCGGCGCGCAGGCGCTCCGCAAGCGCATCGGGATCGATGACATAGCCGCGCGAGTCGAAGTAATAGCCGGGACGCCGCCCGTAGACTTTCCAGACATTGCGGCAGGCAAGCTTTATCGGACGCCCGGCAGTGTTCATTGATAACCACCCGTGCCGATTGTCCGCCCGGCTCCGCGCATTGCAGGAGCCGGGTTTCGATTGCCTTCAGCCCTTGTCAGGCACATCGGCAGATTATCCCTTGGCGGCGTCGACCCAGGGCTTCCAGACCGACTCGTTCTTGTCGATCCATTCCTTGACGACGGCGTCGAGGTCCTTGCCCTGCTTGTCCACGGCCAGCATCATCTTCTGCTGTTCGGTCGCGTCCATCTTGAACGCCTTGAGGAAGGCATAGGCTGCCGGCCATTTGGCGCCGAAGCCCGACCAGACGATCTTGTCGACATCGGGTGGGGTGATGCAGTGCTCGTTGGTCTGCTCCTTGCACGGCGGCATCTTGATCCAGCCGACGTCGTTTTCGGCCAACGCGTAGTGCGGGCCCCAGAACATCATCACCAGCGGAGTCTTGGCCGCTTCCGACGCTTCGAGCTCGGCGACCAGCGCGCCCTCCGAGCCGGCCGGAACGGCGGTGTAGGGCATGTTGTTGTCGCCAAGGATGGTCGCCGCGCGCGAGCCCCAGTCGGCCGGATAGTCGAGGAAGCGGCCGTTGGGCGCGGTTTCCGGCGTCGATAGCGCCTGGACGCATTCCGGCTTGTTGAGCGCCGACCAGTCCGGCAGGCCCGGGCAGACCTTCTCCATGAATTTGGGGTAGATCCAGCCTTCCTGGGTCTTCAGATCGAGCTTGCCGATGTCCTCGATCTGCTTGGCAGCGAGCACCTTCGGATAGATGTCGCCGACATTGTTCAGCCAGATCTCGACCGAGGCGCTGAGCGAGCCGTCGGCGAGGCCGGAGAATTGCGGGAAGTTGCCGGCGGTGACGTATTCGACGTGATAGCCGAGCTTCTGCAGAAGCTGGCCGGCGATGTGCGTGGAAACATGAGCGCCCGTCCATTCGAGCATGGCGAGCTTGATCGGCTCGTCCTTGGCGCCGAGATCGGCACTCTGCCCGGCCGTCGTTGCGGCAAGCATGAGCACGAGGCCAAGACCGGCCCCTTTCAAGGCATTTATTGTTTTCATGTCGGTTTCCCCTGTCGGATTGATTGTTCCTTCTCTAAACCGGCCTCCTCCCATGAAGGCCGGGGCCATCCCAAATGGACGCTACCACAACGCGCCACCCGTGATCTGGATATTTTCCATGGTGATCCCCTTGGCGATATCCGAGCAGAGGAAGACCGCGAGCGCCGCGATCTCCTCCGGCTGCATCATGCGCCCCTGGGGGTTGCCCTTCCTGAATTCGTCCATCAGTTCCTCAGCGTTGCGCCCCTTGCCTTCGCGCTCGACGACCTGCGCGACGTTGCGGCGCATCAGCTCGGTTTCTACCCAGGTCGGGCTGATCATCACGCAAGTAACGCCGTGCGGCGCGCCTTCCAGAGCCACACAACGGGTCAGACCGAGCAGGCCGGCCTTGGACGCGCAATAGGCCGGATTGTCCTTCCAGCCGACGGAAGCCGCGGTCGAGCCGATGTTGACGATGCGGCCCCAGCCGCGCTCGATCATGCCGGGCAGAACGGTGCGCATGGCGCGGAAGGCGCCGGTGAGATTGGTGTCGACGATCTTGTCCCAGAGCTCGTCGGAATGGCCGCAGACCGGCTGCTCGGCCGTCGTGCCGGCGGCGTTGACGAGGATGTCGGCCGGGCCGATGGCCGCCTGGGCCTCCGCCATGAAGCGATCGGTGAGGGTGCTGTCGCGCACGTCGAGATGCGCGGCGTGCACCTTAGTGCCATGCGCGACGAGAGCCGAGCGGACCCGCTCGATCTCGTCCGCACCAGGGTAGTAGGCGGCGTCCGCCCGGCCCGCTTGCGGCGGGGCGACATAGGAGCCGACAGCAACATTGGCGCCGGCCTTGGCGAGCGCCGTCGCGATGGCAAAGCCCATGCCGGAGAAGCCACCAGTGACGATCGCGCTACGGCCGGTAAGATTGGTCATCGCAAGCGGTCTCCGTGTTCACACTGCAAGATAGCCTCCGTCGACGACCATTTCGGAGCCGGTGACGAATTTGGATTCGTCCGAGGCGAGGTAGAGGACCATCCAGGCGATGTCGTTCGGCTCGCCGAGGAAACCGATCGGGTGGCGCGACAAGGCCCTCGCTTTTTCCTGCTCGAGCGTGCCGAGGTCACGCAGGTAGTTCTCGGTCTGCGGCGTCCAGATGTAGCCGGGATGGATGGAGTTGCAGCGAATGCCGTAGCGCTGCTCGGCACAGTGCACCGCGACCGCCTTGGTCAGGGTGCGGACGCCGCCCTTGGAGGCGCAATAGGCGGCAAGCTCGGCCTCGCCGATGATGCCGTCGATGGAGGAAAGATTGATGATCGAGCCGCCGCCGGATTTCTTCATCAGCCCGATGCCTTCCTGGCAGCCGAGAAAGACGCCGTCGAGGTTGACCGCCATGGTGCGCCGCCATTCGGCAAGCGTGGTGTCCTCGATGTTTTTGGCGACGGCTATGCCTGCATTGTTGACCAGCACGTCGAGCCGGCCGAAGCGCTGCTCGATCGCCGAAATGACGGAGTGCCAGTCGTCCGGGTTCGAGACGTCATGGCGAACGGCAAGTGCCTCGCCGCCCGCCTTGACGATCTCCGCCGCCGTGTCGCTGGCGAGATCTTCGTCGATGTCGCTGACTACCAGCCTTGCACCTTCTGAGGCCAGAAGAAGCGACGACGCCCGCCCGAGGCCGAGCCCGGCCCCGGTTACGAGCGATACCTTGCCTGCGACGCGGCCCATTCGTGCCATCAGCCTCCCTTGTTCGACGGCTCCAGCGGCTTGCCCAGCCAATCGCGGTAAAAACCTTCGAGATCCGGTTCGAAGTCGTGAACGATCGGATAGCCGGGGGCGGCCGCCTCGACCTCATGAAGCGTGCCGCATTCCGGGCAGATGAACTCGCGGATCTCCATCCACTCCGGATCCGGCAGATCGCTGTTGGGGTAGATCTCGCGCAGCGATTCCTCCGTGTCGCGCACGATGATCGCGGCCTTGAGCTTCCAGTTCTTGCGGTAGTCGCCAAAGGAATGGCCGCATTCGCATTTCGTCACCCGCTCGCCGCCGCTCTGGCAGATGAAGAGGTGATCGCCGACCGGCAACAGGATCGGATCGCTCCAGCCGACGCGGTCCTGCAGCACCGCGACATATTTGAAGAAACGATCATCGTCCTTGTAGGCGCTCATGATGCGGCGCGTCTGCGGCCAGGGCAGCGTGCCGGCAACCAGATCGGCGATGACTTCCTTGCTGTAGGAGCTCATGGTCCCTTACTCCACGCCGAAGGTCGATTTGGCATCGACGTCCCAGAAAGTCGAAAAATCCTTGGTGAAGCGCGGCGAGAGCTTGATCGCGCTGGCGTACATCTTCTTCACCTCGGGCGCAAAATCGGCTGCCTTCACCCGCTCGCGCTCCTTGGCCATCCACTCCGAGACGGGCTTGGCGCGCGCCAGGCGCCTGGACCGCATCTCGGCGCGGTGGCGCTCGGTGGCTTCGAGATTGGCGACCGGGAACCCCTCCTCGTCCTCATCCAGCACGATGCCGAAGATGCCCACGGCCGCTTCCTTCGTGAGAAAACCGTTCTCGACGTCCCAGGCGGTCTTGACCGGATCGCGCTCCAGCACGTCGCCGTAACCGCCGCCGCCATTGTAGGAGTGGGTGAAGACGTCGCCCGTCTTGTGCGGCGCGGTGATGTAGGGCCCTTCCAGCGTCACATGCTCGCCTTCCAGCCGGACCTCGAGTTCCGAGCGATAGGGATTGGTGCCGGTGTGATGGGCCAGCGGCGCGCGGTTTTCGGCCAGCTCGAAGATATTGCTGTCGCGCACCGCACGGTGCTTCTGGCAGGTCGGCGCCGGATAGCCGCCGCACAGGCCGCCATTGTCGAAGACGCGCGAGGAGTGCTCGGATGTGACCAGTCTCAGATGGTCGGTCTTCGAGACCAGCCAGGTCGACAAGAAGGAACAACCGCCGCGATGTTTGCCGGCGCCGCCGGAATTGGGAACGATGGAGCGGCCGATATAGAGCATCGGCATGTTCTGTTCCCAGATCTCGATGTTGCCCATGTCTGATTCCGGGTTCCAGCCGACATAGGCGGTGTCCAAACCGTCCTTGATGGCCAAAGCGCCGGAGCCGGCGGCGGCGCATTCGAAATGCGCCATGCCGAACGGCGTGCCGTATTGGCTCTGGCCGCCCATCTCGATCATCGGGCTGTTGACCTGGCCGACAAAGGCTTCCTCGACGAAGCCGCGGGCGATGAAGGAGCGCGACAAGAGCCGCTGGAAAACGCCGTAGGCCGGCAGCAGCAAGGCCCATGAGGTCGCCGTCGCCACCATTTCGTTGTCCGGGTTGGTCCAGGTGCCGGCGGGCAGCTTCAGCTCGGTCGCCATCCAGGCGCCGTCATTGACGAGGCCCTCGAAGTTCATGTGCTGGGTCAGCGTCACGAACATGCCGCCATCCATGCCGGCCGGCGTGCAGTTCATCGAATGGTAGCCCCAGGGCTGGGTGCCCTCGAAATCCATGATGATCTTGCCGTCGCTGGTGATCTCCATCTCGATCGGGATGTTGTAGAGCCAATCGGGGTCGCCGAGCGGCTGGTAGCCTGGCTTGCCGGCGGTGACGTGGCCGTAGAAAGTGTGGCCGCGATAGATGCCGGGCACGGTGAGCTGGCGGGTGCGCGCGAGCTGGGCGCGACGGCCTTCCTCGATGAATTCCTTCGACACCTGCATCCAGTAGTCGAGGCCGATCTCGTCGATCAGCGCCTTGACGCTCTCGCGCATGTCGATGCAGGAGGCGACCTTGGCCTTCTCATCCAGCACCCAGTAGATCGGCATTCTGAGATTGCGCTCGCAGCGGATGACATAGTCGCGCCGGATTTCGTCATTCTCGCCGACCTTCTCGGCGCAGACGAACAGGCCCTCGGTGAAGCGCTCCTGCGCCAGCGCCACGTCGCCGCCCGGCGTGATGCCGCCGGCCTCCAACTCGTGGCAGACGGCGCCCGCCCAGCCGACCAGCCTGCCCGAGTGGAAGATCGGCATGACGTCCATGACGTCAGGCACCTGCACGGTGCCGATGAAGGCGTCGTTGTTGGCGAAGATGTCGCCATCGCGGATCTGCGGGTTCTCTTCATAGCCGTTGCGGATCATCCATTTGATGAACCGGCTCATCGTGTGCACATGCACCATGATGCCGTTGGAGAGCGCGATGGCGTCGCCCTCCGGCGTGTAGATGGCGACGACCATCTCGCCGACCTCGCGCACGCCCGGCGAGGCGGAGATGCGGCGCGCCATTTCCCGCGCCGACACGCAATAGGCACGCAGCTTGGTATGCAGCGTCTCGAACTTCAGCGGGTCCTGGTTGCGCAGCTCGAGCTCGGTGGTGCCGTCATAGCAGCCGGTCTCTTCCATCAGCCGTTCGGATTCGATCAGCCGCTCGCGGATGCGCAGCGCAGAGGCGGGTTTGTCCAGCATGGCGTTCGCCCTCTCAAGCATGGGAATAGTGGAGCAGCGTCCATTCGTCGACGAAGACGCGGTCCTGCGGATGGACGACGAGCGTCGTCGCGGGATGCTCGATTATGGCCGGGCCTGTCACCTCGTGGCCGGGCTGCAGCAGGTCCATCTCGTAGAGATTGGCCTTGTGCCAGCGGCCGCCGATATAGGCGTCGCGCACGCCCTTATGGGCGGATGCCGGGTCGGACTTGCCGAGCGGGCGCTTGACCAGCATGGGCTTCACCTTGTCCGCCGTGGCGATGAGCCCCAGTTCGGTGATCGAGAAGCCGGCCTCGCCATAGCGCGAAACGCGGTGGTTGACCTTGGCATAAACCGCCTCGAACTCGGCGATGACCTTGCGCATGTCGTCGGCGGAACTGATGGCAGACAGCGGCGCCACCACCTCGACGTCCTCGAGCTGGCCGGTGTAGCGCATCATCAGGAACGGCACGGTCTTGATCTTGGGGAGCGCATGGCCGTCGGCGACCATTTCTTCGACCGCAGCTTTGGTCAGGTCGTCCCAGACGCCGGTGACCTTCGCGCCGAAGGCCTGCAGCTCGTCGTCGCCTGCGCGGGCGCCGATGTCGATCTGCGTCGACACCGAATGCCGGCGCATGAAATCGGCGGTGGTGCACCCGAAGGCCGAGAAGGCTGCGGCGAACTGGAAGGTGATGATGTCCTTGAAGCCGATGCCCCTGGAGCAGCCGGCCAGATGCAGCGGTCCCGAGCCGCCATAGGAGAGCAGCGTGAATTCGGATGGATGGATGCCCTGGCCGGAGATGACGCGTCGCAGAGCGTTGTTGGCGTCAGCCTCAAGCATGTCGATCATACCTTCGGCGGCCTCCTCGACCCCGACGCCGAGCACGCGGGCGCATTTCTCCTCGAAGGCTTTTCGCGCCTTGTCGACCTGCAGCACGACCTTGCCGCCGAGGAAGTAATGCGGGTTCAGGCGGCCGAGAATGGCGTCGCAGTCGGCGATGGTCGGCTCTGTGCCGCCCTTGGCGAAGCAGATCGGTCCGGGATCGGAGCCGGCGCTTTCCGGTCCGAGCGAGACTTTCCTGGTCAGCGGATCGACCTTCAGGATCATGCCGGCGCCGGCGCCGATCGTGTCGAGATGCAGCGTCGGCACGTTCAGCTTGAAGCGGTCCATCAGCGGCTCGTTCTCGATCCGCGTCTGGCCGCGCGTGATGACGCCCATGTCGAAGGACGTGCCGCCCATGTCCGAGCAGATCAGCGAATCGTTGCCGATGAGCTTGCCGACATAGGCGGCGCCCAGGATGCCGCCGATCGGCCCGGAGATCATCGTCTCATGCAGGCGCGGATGGTTGATCGAGGTCAGGCCGCCGAAGGACAGCAGCGTCTGCACGCCATATTTGAAGCCGTATTTCCTCGAGACGTCCTCGATGCCCTTGAGCTGCCTGCGGCCGCGCGAGGTGGCGTAGGCCTCGATCAGCACCGAATTCAGCCGCGACTGCTCGCGGATGACCGGACGCACCTCGTGACTGCTGTAGACAAGGATGTCGGCGCCGGCAGCGGCGATCTCCTCGCGGCAGATCTCGGCAATGCGCTTCTCATGCGCCGGATTGACATGCGAGAAGACGGTCATGATGCAAATCGCCTCGACCTTGTCGGCGATCAGCTTTCTGGCGGCCGCATGCACCTCGTGCTCGTAGAGCGGCAGGATGATGTCGCCGAACTGGTCGATGCGCTCGGTGACGCCATGGGTGCGGCGGCGCGGCACCAGCGGATCGGGGTGATGGTGGGTGACCGCGTGCAGGCGGTCGGCATAGGAATAATCCGCCCAGGCCTGCAGGCCGCGACCCATCAGGATCATGTCCTCGAGGCCCTTGGTGGTGATCAGCCCGAGCTTGCGGCCGGTGCGCGACAACAGCGTGTTGAGCATGCCGGTGCCGGAATAGAGCACCACGTTGACGCCCGAGAACAGGTCCTGAAGCGAGATGCCCCAGGCGTCGGCCGCGTCCTCGGCGGAAGCCAGAAAACCTTCGGCCTCGTTCTTCGGCGTCGTCGCCGACTTGCCGATCTTGAAGTGACCGTCCTGATCGACAAGGATCGTGTCGGTCATGGTGCCGCCGGCGTCGATGCCGATGACGATGGGATTGGTGGTGATCTGGTCCACGGGTCGCTTTCCCTTGCCGAGAATGACCACAGGCTAGATTCGACGAGCCGGACCGCGCCATATGCCTAAAGGCACAATGACCGCGCGGCACGGTTCGCCGAGAAAAGGGCATGCGCATGGGCAATATCTGGGCGCCGCTGGCCAAGGCGATCGCCGCCACCGGCACCGACAGGCATGTCGACTGCCTGATCGACCTGATCGGCGCCGACATCGCGCATGACCTGGTGACGGTGACACGCTATTCAGCGACCAGGACGCCGGAATTCGTCAAGCACCGGCGCTTCTCCGACGAGATGGTGCGGCGCTACCTCGACAATTACTACGTCTTCGATCCCTTCTACGCCTCGTGGCGGCGCGAGCGACGGCTCGGCATCATGCCGCTCAAGGGACTTGCCGACGAGGAGGCCAAGCGCGGCCAGTACATTGCCGGCTTCCTGGCGCAATCGGAAATCTGCGACGAGGTCGGCATCATGCTTGCCGATGGTGGCGACTGGTGCCTCGGCATCTTCCTCGATCGCTCGAAAATATCGTTCAGGGACAGCGAGATCGCGCTGCTCACCGAGCGGCTGCCGGTGTTCGAGGCGCTGCATGCGCTCGACATAAAGGCGCGCGGCAGCGATTTTTCGCGCACCTCGGCGCCGAGCGGCCCCGGCGCCTCGCCGCAGCAGAAGCCGAGCATCCCAGCAGGCCTTTGGCCGGAGCTTTCATCGCGCGAGCGCGAGCTAGTGCAGCTTATCCTCGCCGGCCATCCGACCGCCAATATCGCCGGGCGGCTCGGCATCACCGTCGGCACGGTGAAGAACCACCGCCGCCGCATCTATGAGAAGCTCGACATCACCACCGAGCGCGAATTGTTCCTGCAGTTCTTCCAGCACCGGATGGACATCTAAAGCGCGTCGCGATCTTTCAGATTTCGCTCCGTGCGCTTTAGGTTTCTGATTTTACGCATGTCTTTGTCCCGAAACCGGTTCCCACTTTCGGGAGACATGCTCTAGCGTCCGGGCACCATCAATGGAACGCGGGCATGCAGCTGTCCAACGTTTGCGACGCCGGCCAGCCGGTACCGGCAGCGAGACTGGCATCACAGCTTGACGGCCTGGCCAGAGGAGTTCACAGGGGGGCGGGTCTCAAGAGCACCGGTTCCAACGACACCGCCGGGCTATGGAGTGAGGGTGGACCGGTTTGCGACGAACACTGATTGTCTGCCACGACCCGCCCTTTCCGCCCACATCCGGCGGTGATCTCAGGAATTTCGGCAATGCCATGGCTGCCGCCGCCTTCGGCCCGGTCTGCCTGGCCTCGCTTGCGCCGCGCATCGGCGAAGCCCACCCAGCCGGCGTGGACATCCGCGTGGCTCAGCTAACCAGTCTGTCCGAGCGGCGGGCGCCTTCGCTTGGCTGGCGCAGGATGCAGGGCGAGAGCCGGATAGCGCTTCCGGCCCTGGCGCGCCTCAAGGCGCTGGTTCAGGACTTCCAACCGGACACGATCATCGTCGAAGGCATTGCGCTGTTCAAACTTCTCGCTCCCTTGCGGCCGATGGCCCGGCAACTCATTCTCGACATGCACAATGTCGAATCCGACCTCGCCGATCAGTTGCCGCGCAAGAAGAGGTGGCGGCCGTTTTCGTCCGGCGTCAGGCCACTTGAAAGAAGGGCGGCTGCCATCGTCGACCGGATCTGGATCTGCTCGCAGCTGGACCGCGAGCGGCTGGAGGCATTTGTCGGGCCCGCAATACCCGTCGACCTTGTGCCAAACGGTATCCCGCGAGCCGATCTGATGCCACGGACGCTGCCGCCACAGCCGGCCATCTCCGATAGCTTTCCAGTCATCCTCTATGTTGGCCATCTGGGCTATGCGCCGAACATCGACGCCGCCGAGCGGTTGGCCCTCGCCGTCCTGCCGCGCGTCCGGCAGGCGTTGCCGACCGCGAAGCTCGTTCTCGCCGGCCGCCCGTTCGTGCCCTGGCACGGCTGGACGGGGTCAGCCTGGTCGAGGACCCGGACGACACCAGGCCGTTGTTGTCCGCCGCCCATCTGACGATCGTCCCGCTCGCCATGGGCGGCGGCACGCGCATCAAGATACTCGAAGCGATGGCCTGGGGCGTCCCGGTCATCGCAACGCCATTGGCTGTGGAAGGCCTCGGCCTGATCGACAGCGAAGAGGTGCTGTTGTCCGAGAGCAACGAAGATCTTGCCCGCCTGGCGGTCGAGCTGTGCCTGGACCGCGTCCGCATGGCCAGCCTGCGGGCCCGAGCCTATGACGGCGCGTGGTCCCGGTTCGGGCCGGAGGCGATCCGCGATGCGGTGCGCCAAGGGCTGGGAGACGCCGACCGTGGCCGGTTCCAAGCCGCGAGCCGCTGAGCCGCTCTCACGCAATTCCGGCCCAAAACGGTTACGGGTTTTCCTGGAATTGGTTTTGGCGCAATCAGCCGTGCAAGTCCCTGGAAATCGGCGGACCAACCGCAAAGTCGGAGAAGGTGACCTCGAAGCCTTCGCGCTGCGGCGAGCAGCACATCACCCCGACATCGACGCTGCGCGAGGTCGGGAAATAGGCCAGCCGCACCGGTTTCCAATGGCCGTCCAACGCATCGAGATATTGCACCCGGATCGCCTCGGCGTGACGGGTCAGGCGTATCCGGACGCCGTTCGGGCCCGGGGGAATAGCGACCAGCGACCAGTCGGACCTGTCGTTGGTGACGACGACGGAGAAATAGGCGAGGCCGTCCGTGTATTCGATGCCGGCCTTGATCCAGTGCGTTTCGCTCAGGCGCAGCATCAGCCCGGCCTGATCGTAGAGCGCCTCGTATTCGCCCTTGATCGTGACCTCGGCGCTGAAGTCGCCCGCGACCGGCCGGTAGAGAAAGTGGCCGTTGTCGCGGCGGAAGCCGTAGAAGGTCTCACGCCAGAAATCGGTCTCCTTGCCGGTGCGGACATGGAGCGTCCCGTCGCCGAACACATGGTGCGGCGGCGGGTTGAGCCAGGCCATTCCGGCAAGGTCCGACATCATTGAGCCGCCCGTTAGCCGGCGAACGTATAGGCCGTCTTCACGGTCGTGTAGAACTCCATGGCGTAACGGCCCTGCTCGCGCGGGCCATAGCTCGAGCCTTTGCGGCCGCCGAACGGAACATGGAAATCGACGCCCGCCGTCGGCAGGTTGACCATAACCATGCCGGCTTCGGAATTGCGCTTGAAGTGCGTCGCGTGCTTCAGGCTCGTCGTGCAGATGCCGGAAGTCAGGCCGAACGGCGTGTCGTTGGCCACAGCCAGCGCCTCGTCATAGTCCTTGACGCGGATTACGTTGGCGACCGGGCCGAAAATCTCCTCACGCGAGATGCGCATGGCGTTGGTGGAGCCGAGGAACAGCGCCGGCCTCAGGTAGAATCCCGGCGCCTCGCGCTCCAGCCGGTCGCCGCCGAAAGCAAGCTCGGCGCCTTCCTGGCGGCCGATCGCGATATAGTCCTCGTCCTGCTTCAGTTGGGTCTGGTCGACGACCGGACCGATCTGCGTCTTGGCGTCCAGCGCATCGCCGATGACGAGCTTGTCCAGGCGCTCCTTCACGGCGTCGACGAAGCGGTCGTGGATGCCTTCGGTGACGATGAGGCGCGAGGACGCCGTGCAGCGCTGGCCGGTCGAGAAATAGGCGCCGTTGATCGCGCAGTCGACAGCAACCGCCAGGTCTGCGTCATCGAGCACGACGAGCGGGTTCTTGCCACCCATCTCGAGCTGGAACTTGCGCATATGCTCGACACTTGCGGCGGCGACGCGTTTTCCCGTGCCGACCGAGCCGGTGAAGGAAATGGCATTGACGTCGGGGCTGTCGAGCATGGCCTGGCCGACCACCGAGCCCTTGCCCATGACGAGGTTCAGCACGCCTTTGGGCAGGCCGGCGCGATGCAGGATGTCGACAATGGTCCAGGCGCTTTCGGGAACCAGCTCCGCCGGCTTGAAGACGATTGTGTTGCCGTAGGCGAGGGCCGGGGCGATCTTCCAGGCGGGAATAGCGATCGGGAAATTCCACGGCGTGATGATGCCGACGACGCCGACGCCTTCGCGCGTCATCTCGACGCCGACGCCCGGCCGCACGCTCGGCACCAGCTCGCCTGACAGCCGCAGCGTCTCGCCGGCGAAGAAGTCGAAGAGCTGCGCTGCCCGGATGGTCTCGCCGACGCCTTCGGCCAGCGTCTTACCTTCCTCGCGCGCCAGCGAGCGGCCGATCTCGTCCTTGCGCGCCATGATCTCGTCGGAGGTCTTCTTCAGCACGGCATGGCGGGCCAGCGGCCCGGAGCGCGACCATGCGGGGAAGGCTGCCTTGGCGGCCGCGATCGCCTGTTTTGCTTCCTCAGGCCCGGCCGAGGCGTATTCGCCGACCACATCGTTGGTGTTCGACGGGTTGATGTTGCGCGAGCCGGCCTCGCCCAGCCACTCGCCGTCGATCAGGTTCTTGCGGAGCACGGTCATCTTTTTTTCCTTCGAGATTGGCTTATTTCTTCGAGATTGGCGGGGCGGCAAGCGCCGCTCATTTGTCAGACAAATGATATACGCATTGTCCGCCGAAAGGTCTACCCGAGAGCTTTCGATAAAGGTAGGCGCGCGGCGGTGGAAGTCCATCGGCTTCGACCGCGACGACCTGTCACGACATAAACAGATGGGCCGCCCTGTCTGTTTTTACGCCATCCCGGACGGAAAACCGTTACACGGAGAACGACCAGAACAGGCAGGCGAGCGTGGCCGCGGCGAAGATGACGAAGAACAGGCTTCTGAGCAGGATGTTGCGACGAAGCTCGTTCATGGTGAGATGCGCCACCACGATCGCCGCGACGAAGAGAAAGCGCCAGTTGAGAAGCGCCCAGAGCGCGCTTCCCTGGCCGAAAGCAAATCGGGCGAGAAGCGAGCCAACGATGGTGGCGAACAACACAATCGCAGCCCAGAAGATCGCGTCGGCGGCATGGGTGAGCACGATGCCGGCAGCGCGGATGGGCAGGATCATCATCAGCAGCGCGCTGAAGAAATAGATGGCGGCAATGGCGAGGAAGGAACCCGCATCCGCAATGCCGTCGAGACGCTTCATGCCGAAGGCGCCGTATGGGTAGCCATGCCTGGCGACAGCCAGCGAAAGCGCCATCAGCAGGGCGCTCAACACCGTGACCAACGCGAAAGTGCCGAGAGCCTTGCTCATGCCGTTCCCTGTCGAAGCGAATCAACCGGAGTCTAGAGCGGTTCATTGTTTCGCGGAAACAATGAACCGCTCTTGTTTTGACGCAACTCCGTACGGAAACCGTTTCACACTTTCCTGGAATTGCTTGAGCAGAGCATGGCGCTCCAATGCCGCAATTCACCTCTCGACGTTCTCGAAGGCCTCAGGGCTTTTGCGATGCTGAAGCGAGCTCGGCCTTGCGGCGTGCCGTCTCCAGGCCGACGCCAATGAAGCGGCGCGCGTGGCGGGCGAGCTCCATGTTGTCGGTCCACAGATTGCGCCAGATCGCCGTCTTTCTCGACAGGTTCTCGTCGACGATTTCCGATGAGAAGGACTCGAAGCTGAGATCGTCGCTATAGCCGATGGCCGTCAGCGCATCGAAGATCGCCGCGAAGTCGATGCTGCCTGTGCCGAGGAAGCCGCGATGGCTCTCGCCGATATGGACATAACCGATCTTCTTCG
This sequence comes from Mesorhizobium captivum, assembly GCF_033977165.1. Taxonomy (NCBI): domain Bacteria; kingdom Pseudomonadati; phylum Pseudomonadota; class Alphaproteobacteria; order Hyphomicrobiales; family Phyllobacteriaceae; genus Mesorhizobium; species Mesorhizobium captivum. The sequence continues at coordinate 92,099 of NZ_JAVIJB010000013.1, read as the reverse complement.
CGGCATGGCGGATGGCCAGCCCGACATCGGCCTCCTCGATGTTCATGTGGAAGGTGTCGAGGTGCAGGAAGATGTTGTCGGAGCCGGTGTCCTCGATGAAGGCGAGCCCTTGCGCGGCGGTGTTGAGCAGGTTGCTTTCGAAACGGTTGACGATTTCGAGGTTGAGCGTGACTCCGGCCGCCTTGGCGGTCTCCGCGACCCTGGCGAGCATCGCGGCGCTGCGGTTCCACTGGTCGCGCGTCGGCGCCTCGGTCTGCAAGCCGTGGCTGGTCGAGAGAATGCCGCCGACCTTTTGGCCGCCGAGATCGCGCGTGAGCGCGATGGTGCGGTTGAGAATATCGATCCCGCGCGCGGCGACCGCCTTGTCGGCGCTGGAGATGTCGCCGTCGCCCGGCAGGCCGATGCTGATCGCGACACCGAGGCCGAGATCGGCGATACGCCCGGCCAGCTTGCCGATATCGACATTGGCCGGGTCGAGATAGGAGAACTCGATCAGGTCGAAGCCGGCTTCTTTGGTGTTGGCCAGCGTGCGTTCGAGGTCCGCCTGCGCCGAGCTCGCCGACCAGACGAAAGAGTGGATTCCAATGCGCGACATGATCGTCTCCGTCCGATGGGATATGGCGCGGCCGGGTCGACCCGGCCGCGCCAGCCTTGGGAGCAGCGTTAGCGGGCCGCCGTCCAGCCCTTGTAGTCCTTGAGGTTCTCGGCGGTGATGAGCTTCGGGTCGAGCAGCACAGTCGGCTCGGCCGGCTTCTTGCCGGCGAGCACCTCCGCCGCCATCGTCAGCGACTGGCCGGCCATGACATACGGATCCTGCGAGGCCGACGCCTTGATCATTGAGGTGCCGGAGGCGAACTCCTTCTCGATATCGGGCGCGCCGTCGACCGCGGTGAAGATAAATTCCGAGCGGTTGAGCTGCTTGGCCGCGAGCTGCGCGCCGATCGCCGTCGGGTCGTTGATGGCGAACACCGCGTCGATCTTGTCGAAGCGGGTGAGCAGCGACTGGAACACTTTCAGGCCACCGTCGCGCGAGCCTTCGGCGTTCTGGTCGTCGGACAGAACCTTGATATCCGGATACTGCGAAAGAACGTTCTTGCAGCCTTTGACGCGCTCCAGGATCGACGACGAGGCGGGGCCGTTGAGGATGACGTAGTTGCCCTTGCCGCCGGTCTGGTCGACCAGGTACTGGCAAGCCTCCTCGCCGGCCTTGACGTTGTTGGTCATAACGGTCACGTCCGCTCCTGGCGCCGAAACGTCGAAGGCCGCCACCACGATGCCGGCTGCCTGGGCCTTCTTGACGGCAGGCGCAATCGCCTTGGCATCGACGGCGTTGAGCATGATCACGTCGACGCCGGCGGCGATGAAGGAGTCCACCTGGGAGACCTGCTTGTTGAGGTCGTAGTCGGCCGACACCGACGTCACCTCGACCTTGGGATTGATCTTCTTGGCCGCGTCCTCGATGCCCTTGATGGTGGCGACGAAGAAGGGGTTGCCGAGCAGCCCGACCGAGATGCCGACCTTGTTAAGGTCCTTGGCCGATGCCGGCGCAATGGCGAGGCCCGCGAGGGCAGCGCAGCAGAGCAGTTTGGCGATGGTCTTCATTTACTTGCTTCCTCCGATTGCCCCGCGCCTCTCACGGTGCGTTACACACAACCCGGCTCGTTTGGGCCGGCGACCAAGGTCAATCACGTTCTTGCTCCGGCCTGGAGCCGGTAACGGTCGAGGGCGACCGCCACGATGATGACCAATCCCTTGATGATGTACTGCCAGATGTCCGAGACACCGGCCAAAATGAGCCCGTTGGAGAGCACCGCGATGATCAGCCCGCCGATCAGCGTGCCCCAGATCGACCCGACGCCGCCGACGAAGCTGGTGCCGCCGAGAATGACGGCGGCGATGGCATCGAGCTCGTAGGATTGGCCGAGCTGCAGGCCGTTGGCGGCATAGAGCCTCGCCGCCGACATGACGCCGCCGAGACCGGCGAGCAGACCGGAGACGCCATAGACGAAGAGCAATACCAGCGGCACCTTGATGCCGGTGAGGCGCGCCGCCTCGGCATTGCCGCCCACGGCGTAGATCCACGTGCCGAGCACGGTGCGCTTGAGCACCAGCCAGGACAGCACCACCACCGTCAGCGCGATGATGACCAGCCACGGAATGCCGAACAGCGAGCCGTTGCCGATAAAGTCGAACGGCAGGTCGGAATTGAAGACCGTCGTGTCCTCGCCGAGCAGGCGGGCGACGCCGCGCACCGCGGTCAGCGAGCCCAGCGTGACGATGAAGGGCGGAAGCCTGATATAGGCGACGAGCAGCCCGTTGACGACGCCGAAGCCGAGGCCGATCAGAATGGCGGCGGGAATGCCGAGCATGCCCCAGTCCGGCACCAGCGATACCAGCACCGCCACCATCGCCGAGGCGGCGAGGATCGAGCCGACGGAGAGGTCGATGCCGCCGGTAAGGATGACGAAGGTCATGCCGGCGGCAAGCACGATGTTGATTGACGATTGCTGCGTGACGATGAGCAGGTTGGTGCCGGTGAGGAAGCGCGGATTGATGAGCTGGAAGGCGGCTGCAAGCAGCACCAGCACCGGCAGCATGCCGAGAGCGGCGAAGGCCGTGCGCAGCCGCCGGCTCCTGACCGCCGCCTGGTCCGCCGTCGCCGTCGTGCCGTCGGTCATCCTGTCGATCATTCCTGGGCCGCTCCCGTCGCAAGTTCCATGATCGCTTCCTGGCGAAGCGGCTCGCCCGCGGACGCCGTGACCTCGCCGGCGATGGCGCCGTCGCGCATCACCAGCACCCGATCGGCGACGCCGATCACTTCCGGCAGTTCGCTGGAGATCATCAGGATGGCGATGCCCTTGTTGGCGAGATTGTCGATCAGCCGGTAGATCTCCGACTTGGCGCCGACGTCGACGCCACGCGTCGGCTCGTCGAGGACGACGACCCTCGGCTCGGTTTCCAGCAGGCGGGCGAGCAGAACCTTCTGCTGGTTGCCGCCCGACAGCGACCCGGCATTGGCCCGCGCTGACCCGGTGCGGATCGAGAGGTCGCCGATTGCCTTTGCGGCACGCCGGTCGGCGGCGGCGAAATCGCGAAAACCGCCGGGGCGCGCATCCTTGGCCAGCACGCCCATATTGATGTTGTCCGAGATCGACATGTCGAGGAACAGGCCGAGCTCCTTGCGGTCCTCGGTGAGATAGGCGATGCCGGCATCGAGCGCCTCGCGCGGCGAGGCGATGGCCATCGGCTTGCCGTCAAGCTCCAGCTCACCCGCGCTGCGCCGGTCGGCGCCGAAGATCAGCCTGGCGAGCTCGGTACGGCCGGAGCCGACCAGCCCCGCCAGCGCCAGCACCTCGCCGTGGTAAAGGTCGAAGGAGCAATTCTTCAGCAGCCTGCCGTCCGACATACCGCGCACCGACAGCGCCACCTTGCGCTTGCTGTCCGGCGGCCGGTGGTCCTTCTTGTAGAAGGCCGACAAATCGCGGCCGACCATCATGGAGACCAGGCGCGATGCGTTGAGATCGGCGCGCTCCAGCGTGCCGACATAGCCGCTGTCGCGCAGCACGCTGACGCGGTCGGCGAGTTGGTAGACCTCTTCCATGCGATGGCTGATGTAGATGATGGCGATGCCTTGGGCCTTCAGCGTCGCGATCACCTCGAACAGCCTGTCGGTCTCGCGCGACGTCAGCGAGGTTGTCGGCTCGTCCATGACGATGATGCGGGCGCTGGTCGACAGCGCGCGGGCGATCTCGACCAGCTGACGCTCGCCGAGCGACAGGCTGGAAACCAGGGCGCGCGCCGAGAAGGAGACGCCAAGCCGTTCGACGATTTCCTTGGCGCGCCGGTTGCATTGGTCGCGATCGACGATGCCGAACCTGCGCGGCTCGTTGCCGAGGAAGATGTTCTGCGCCACGGTGAGGTTCGGCGCCAGCGACAGCTCCTGGTAGATGACGGCGATGCCATGGGCGCGTGCCTTGATCGGATCGCCGGTGGCGACCGGCGCGCCATCGATCAGGATCTCGCCGCCGGCGTCCGGCCGATAGGCGCCGGACAGCACCTTCATCAGCGTCGACTTGCCGGCACCGTTCTCGCCCATCAACGCATGCAGCTCGCCGGCATTGACGGCGAGCGACACATCCTGCAGGGCGCGGATGGGACCGAAGGTCTTGGAGATGTGACGCATCTCCAAGACCGGCCGCTGCGTTGCCTCGACGCGGGCGACGGCGGTCATGGCGCGCCTCCCGCCGAAGCGGCGATGCCGCGCTCGGCAAGGAGGCCGCGCCAGTCGTCGCGGTAGCCGGCAAGGCCTTTGAAGCTTGCGGCACGCACCGGCTCCGGCGTGTCGGCGGCGAACTCGCGGCCGACGCTTTCGAAGGCGAGAGCGGCCGCGCCCGTGGCGCTGCCTTCCAGCGTGGCGCCCTGCAGGAAGGACTGGCCGGGACGCAGCGCGGCCAACAGGCCGGCAAGAAGGCCGCCCGCGTTCAGGCCGCCGTCGACGATGACGGCGTCTCGCGACCGGATCAGGTCGAGCGACAGATCGATCATCAGCGCCACATAAAGCAGCGCCACAGCCGCGCGTTCCTCGGCATCAGAGACGCGCCCAACAATTTCACCTGTTCGGCCGGGCATCGGGCCGCCCGGCGCAAAGCTCGGCAGCGCCATGACGCCGACGTCGATCGCGCGCTGTATCGAGGCCGGCGCAATCGCGCCCTGCCAGTTGCCGCTGATCACGGCGAATTCGCGCCCGCCCATGAAACGGACGGTGGGAACCGGACCGCCATCGACATCGACATTGACCAGCATGTCGCGGTCGCCGTCGAGCGCATCGATCGGGCAGTCCGGATTGAGCACGATCACCCAGGTGCCCGTCGATACCACGGTGAGCGGCCCGAGTTCCTGCCGCCGATAGGTATGGAGCGCGGCGTTGCTGTCGTGAACGCCATTGTGGATGGCAACCGATCTGCCGGCTTGACCAAGGCGTCGCTCGCCGGTGACGGCGCCGGCGCGCGCGAAGGCGGGCATCTTGCCGCGCCAGCCTTCGGCGTCGACCAGAGAGGAGAAGTCGCGCTTGCGCGGCGCCCACAGATGAGAGTGGCAGCCGAGATAGGACACTTCCGAAACGGCACGGCCGCCGAAGCGCCAGCTCCAATATTGCGGATAGCCGAGGATCGCCGTCGCCGCGGTGAAGGCGCCGGGTTCGACCTCTTTCAGCCAGAGCATGTGGCGACCGTAGTTGAAGCCGAGCGGCAGGCGCGGCGAGAAGGTCTCGGCGAAATCGGGAATGCGGCGGTCGATCCGCGCGGCGATTTCGGCCGGCGGCTCCTGTTCGTAATCGAGTATCGGATGCGTCAGCGCCGTCTCATCGACCAGAGCGAAGGTGCAGCCATGGCCCGACACCATCAGGCCTTCGATGCCATGACCGTCGGCAGCTTCGCTGACGGCATCGAGCGCCCAATCATGCAGCGCCGACTCGTCGAGCACGCTGAGGCCGCCCTTGCGCACCCAGTCGGGCTTCGTGCGCCGCTCGTCGACGATGCGCCCGTCCTGACCGAAGACGAACAGCTTCGAATTGGTCTTGCCGAAATCGAGCACCGCCATCTTCACTGGACGGCTCCCAAGGACGAGGCGATGCGCACGGTGACGCCGGCATCTTCCAGCATGCGCGCATCGGCATCGGAGAGGCCGTCATCGGTCACCAGCGTGCCGACGCGCGACAGCGGCAGCGCGACATTGCGGGCGTGGATCGACAGCTTGCGGCTGTCGGCCAGCACCACGATCTGGTCGGCGCAAAGGCTGAGATCGACGATCGAGCGCACCAGCAGCGGATGCGATTCCAGCACGCCTTCATGGCCGAGGCCCTGTGCGCCGAGAAAAAATTTCGAGGCGTAGAAAGGCACGGCCTGGGTAAGCGAGTGGATGATGCCTGGCTCGCGGTGCAGATCGCCGCCGGCGATGGTCAGGCTGCAATGGCCGTGGTCGCTGAGATAGGCAGCGAGCGGCATGGAATTGGTAAAGAGGCGGATGTTGCGGTCGGCAAGCTTGACGCCGAGATGGAAGCAGGTCGAGCCGCCATGGACGATGACAGCGTCGCCGTCGCGCACCATGGTGGCGGCGGCGGCGGCGATCTGCCGCTTGGCGTCCACCGCCAGATCGCGGTTCTCGTCATAGGGCCTGGCATAGGCGACCCCGGCATGGGCAGCGCCATCGAGAGCAGAGATGCCGCCATAGACCTTCCGCGCCTCACCGGCCTCGTCGATCTTGTCGATGTCGCGTCTGACCGTCGCGGCCGAAACGCCAAGCCGCTCCTGCAGCTCGCGCACCGATGCAAAGGGGCGATCCCGCAAAAGCTCGACGATCTGACGCTGGCGGCCGGAATCGCTCAACTCTTTCCTCCCTAAATGCCGTTTTCCACGGCAGTTGGTGCAACTTACTCAACATTAGCCAGATTGCAAGCCGGTTGTGACGACACTAGATCACAGTTGACGTAGATCGCTCGCATCTGCGATATCAGCGCCATTGCTCCCGAGGACGGGAGATCGTGCGAGAACCAGGCCCGAGAGAACCAGGGCAAGCCGTTGGAGGAGAAGCGCCATGGCGACCGAAGCTGACGCACAGGAACTGGTCGCCCTGCGGGCGCTTTCGGCCAGGATCGGCGGCAACCCGCATCTGACCCAGGCGGCCGGCGGCAACACCTCGCTGAAGGCCGGCGACACGCTGTGGATCAAGGCCTCCGGCACCTGGCTGAGGGACGCGCTGTCGGACGACATCATGGTGCCGGTGGCGATGGGCTCCCTCATCGAGGCCGTCGAACGGCGCGATCCGGCCGCCGACAAGCCGCAGGCTTTTGCGATCGGCGCCCTCAATCCACGCGGCTTGCGTCCGTCGATCGAGACCACCGTGCACGCGCTGATGCCGCAGCGGGTCGTGCTGCATGTCCACTGCGTCGACACGATCTCGCTTGCAGTCCAGGCCGATTGCGAAAGCGAGGCCGCGCGGCGTCTCGAGGGCATCGAATGGGCCTATGTTCCCTATCGCCGGCCGGGACTGCCGCTTGCCCAGGGCATTGCCGAACGGCTTCGACCCGGCGTCGACGTGCTGATCCTCGGCAATCACGGGCTGGTCGTGGCCGCGGAGACCGTGGCCGAGGCGGAGCGCCTGCTGCATCGGGTCAGATCGCTCCTGGCGCGCCCGGCGCGAATGGCGGCGGAACCGGATGTCGCGGCGCTGACGGCGCTTGCCGGCGGCAGCGGCTACAGAGTGCCGGCGGATGTCGAGGCGCATGCGGTGGCGCTCGATGCGGACAGCCGCCGCATGGCCGAAGCCGGCAGCCTCTATCCCGACCATGTCATCTTCCTCGGCCAGGGGTCGGCGGTGGCAAGGCTCGGCGAGCAGGTTGCCGACGTCGTCGCCCGGCTGCGCGCGAACCCGGCCGCGATCCTCTTTCCCGGTGTCGGCGTGCTGATGCGCGGCGATGCCAGCTCCGGCGCTGACGCCATGCAGCGCTGCCTTGCCGATGTCACCGCCCGGATCGACACCGCGGCGCGGCTGAACTATCTCACCGCCGCCGAGAATGACGAGCTCATCAACTGGGATGCCGAGCAGTATCGCCAGAAACTTAACACCGCGGGTTAGGCGAATGGCGCCGCTCGTCATAGGCATCGACATCGGCACCTCCGGGTCGCGCGCCGTCGCCATGCATGCGGATTTTTCCATCGCCGCGCGCGCCGCCGTGCCGCTCGAGCGCTTTGGCGCGAACGGCCGCGATCCCTTTGTCTGGCGGGCCGCGGTCGAGGCGATGCTGAAAGCGCTCTTCTCGCACATCGATCGCAGAGCGGTGCGCGCGATCGCCGTCGACGGCACGTCGGGCACCTTGCTGCCGACCGACGGCGCCGGACGGCCGCTGGCCGAGCCGCTGATGTACAACGACAAGGTCTCGGACGACGCCATCCTCGCCGCGATCGCGGGCGCGGCGCCGGAAGCGAGCGCCGCGCATGGGGCGACATCCGGCCTTGCCAAGGCGCTCCGGTTCCAGCGCCTGCCCGGCATCCATGCGGTGCTGCACCAGGCCGACTGGATCGCCGGTCAATTCTCGGGCCGCTTCGACGTCAGCGACGAAAACAACAGCCTGAAGACCGGCTATGATGCCGAGAAGCGCCGCTGGCCTGACTGGATCGCAGAGCTCGGCATGCGCATGGATCTGCTGCCCGCAGTCGCCAGGCCAGGCAGCGTGACAGGCAGGCTCACGGCTGCCGCCGCCGGCCTTTTCGGCCTGCCGCGCGACGTGGTGGTGGTTGCCGGCACCACGGATGGCTGCGCCTCTTTCCTGGCGACCGGGGCCACCGCCGCGGGCGACGGCGTCACCGCGCTTGGATCGTCGCTGACCATCAAGATCCTGTCCGACCGGCCGATCTTCGCGCCGCGCTACGGCATCTACAGCCACCGGCTCGGCGACGTCTGGCTGGCCGGCGGCGCGTCGAACACCGGCGGCAGGGCGCTTGCCCAGCATTTTTCTCTCGCGCGCATCATCGAGCTCAGCGCCGCGATCGACGCCGCGACCGAGACCGGCCTCGACTATTATCCGCTCGGCTCGGCCGGCGAACGTTTCCCCATTGCCGATCCGACGCTCAAGCCGCGCCTTCTGCCCAGGCCGGAATCCGATGCCGATTACCTGAAGGCTATGCTTGAAGGCATCGCGGCTATCGAAGCGCTCGGCTACCAGAGGCTTGCCGAACTCGGCGCGCCCCGGCTGACATCGGTACGCAGCGTCGGCGGCGGGGCCGCCAATGCCGCCTGGACCGAGATCCGGCGACGCAAACTTGGTGTGGCTTTCCTGCCGGCGCTCTCCGACGAGGCGGCCGCTGGTACGGCGCGGCTGGCGCTGATGGGCGCAACGGAGGCCGGGCTGCTGTGAGCATGACGCAAGCCAGGCATCTCGATGGGATCGGAGCGTTCGCCGAACGCTACGACGTGTTCCTACTCGACCAATTCGGCGTGCTGCACGATGGGCAGCGGGCTTATCCGGGCGCGGTCGAAGCCGTGTCAGCACTGAAGCGCGCCGGCAAGACGGTGGTGCTGGTCTCCAATTCCGGCAGGCGGGCGGAGCCCAACGAACGGCGGCTGCTGAAGCTCGGTTTCGAGCCGGGAAGCTGGGACTATTTCGTCTCGTCCGGCGAGGTCGCCTGGCGCATTTTCAAGGACATGGTGGGCTCGGGCGCGCTGCGAGCGGGGACAAAATGCCTGCTGATCAGCCGCGACGGCGACCGTTCGGCGATCGATGGCTTGCCCTTGACCCTGACCGAACGCGGCGACGACGCAGAGTTGGTGCTGCTCGCCGCCAGCGAGGGCGACCGCTACGGTTTCGATTATTACAGCACGCTGCTGGGCCCGATCGCGGCGCGACGGGTGCCATGCTTTTGCACCAATCCCGACCGGATCATGCTGACCGCGGTTGGGCCGCGCTTCGGCGCCGGCGAAATTGCCGATCTCTACGAGAGACTCGGCGGCAGCGTCACCCGTATCGGCAAGCCCGATCCGGCGATCTATGAGGCGGCGCTGGCGCTGGCGGGATATCCGGCGCGCGGCAACGTGATTTGCGTCGGCGACAGCGTCGAGCACGATATCGCGGGAGGCCGCGCTGCCGGCGTGGCGACCGCGCTGGTCAAGTCGGGGATATTGGCCGATGCCGGCGACCTGACCGGGCTTTTCCAAGAGCTCGGCGCGTGGCCCGACTACACTCTGGATGCCTTCCGCTGGCGCTGATCCGCGGGCTTACCCGATCCGGTTTCCGCTCGCCGGATCGAACAGATGCAGCGCCGCCGGGTCGGCTGACAGCCGGACCGTGTCGCCTGGCCTGACATTGCTGCGGCCCATGACGAAGATGCAGGCCTGCTGGTTGGCCAGCCTGACATAGAACTGCGTCGACAGGCCGAGCGGCTCGACCACTTCGACCTCGGCCTTGAGGGCGCCGTCGTCGACGAGCCTGATGTGCTCCGGCCGCAACCCGACAGTGAGCGCATCGCCGTCCGTCAAAGGCAGGCCGTCGGGCAGACGGAGCTTCTGGCCGTCGGCCAGCACTGCATCCACCTTGCCGGCCTTGGCGACTTTTGCCGGCAAAAAGTTCATGCCGGGCGAGCCGATGAAGCCGGCAACGAAGGTGTTGGCCGGCCGGTCGTAAAGCTCCAGCGGATGCCCGACCTGCTGCACATAGCCGTCATGCATGACGACGATGCGGTCGGCCATGGTCATGGCCTCGACCTGGTCATGGGTGACATAGACAGAGGTGGTCTTGAGCTGCTGATGCAGCGCCTTGATCTCGGCGCGCATATGGACGCGCAATTTTGCGTCGAGGTTCGACAGCGGCTCATCGAACAGGAAGACCTTCGGGTCGCGCACGATGGCGCGGCCCATGGCGACGCGCTGGCGCTGGCCGCCGGAGAGCTGGCGCGGCAGGCGGCCGAGGAAGCTTTCCAGCCCAAGCCGCTTGGCGGCGGCGCCGACCCTGCCGTCGATCGTCGTCTTCTCGGCCTTCTTCAGCATCAGGCTGAAGCCCATGTTGGAGGAGACGTCCATATGCGGGTAGAGCGCGTAGGACTGGAACACCATGGCGATGTCGCGATCCTTGGGCGCGACATCATTGACCAGGCGCTCGCCGATGCGGATCTCGCCGCCGGTGACCTCCTCGAGGCCGGCGATCATGCGCAAAAGCGTAGACTTGCCGCAGCCGGACGGGCCGACCAGCACGACGAATTCGCCATCGGCGATCTCGAGATCGACGCCATGCAGGATGCGCAGCGCGCCGTAATCCTTCTCGACATGTTGCAGCGTGACGGAGGCCATCGATTATCCTTTGACCGCGCCGGCGGTGAGGCCGGTGACGAGATAGCGTTGCAGGAAGGCGAAGAAGATGCAGACGGGGATCAGCGCCAGGATGGACGCCGCCATCATCTGCCCCCAGTCGACCGCGAACTTGCCGATGAAGGTGAGCAGGCCGACCGCAAAAGTTTTCTGCTCGTCGCTGGAAATCAGCATCAGCGCGAACAGCAATTCACTCCAGGCGGCGGTGAAGACGAAGCCGAGCGTGGCGCCCATGCCCGGCAAGGTGAGCGGCACGATCACCCTGCGCATGGCCTGAGCGCGCGTGCAGCCGTCGATCATCGCCGCTTCCTCCAGGTCCTTCGGGATGCCGTCGAAGAAGGACTGCATGAGGAAGGTTGCGAAGGCGGTGTTGAAGGCGGTGTAGATGATGATCAGCCCGATCAGGCTGTTGGTGAGGCCGAGGTCGCCCATGATGCGGTAGATCGGCGGGATGACCATGACCAGCGGGAAGGTCTGGGTGAGCAGCAGCAGGATGGCTAAAGTCGCCTTGCCGCGGAAGGTGAAGCGCGACATGGCATAGCCGGCCAGCGTGGCGATGACGGTGACCAGAGCCGCGGTCGACACCGAGACGATGACGCTGTTGAGGAAATAGCGCGGGAAGTCGGAGGCCTCGAGCACGGTGGCGAAGTTCTTGAGCGTCATTTGCGACGGCCAGAAGGTGATGCCTTCGGAATAGAGCAGCCGCTCCGGGGTCACCGAGATCTTCAATGTCCAGAAGATCGGGAACAGCGCGAAGACCACAAATGCCGCGACGGCCAGGTAAAGTCCGATGCCGCCGGCGATACGCGAGGAGGTGGAGCGTCCGGCGATCATCAGACGTGCCTCACAAGCGTGCGGCGGATGGCAATCAGACCAATGGCGTAGGCAATGAGCAGCACCAGCAACAACACGGCGACGGCCGAAGCATAGCCTTTATCCAACGATTTGAAGGCGCTGACGTAGATGTAGACCGGCACCGTGCTGGTCGAGCCCGCCGGCCCGCCCTCGGTCATGACGAAGATCAGGTCGGCGAAGGTGGCGATCCAGATGGTGCGCAGCATGACGGTGATGACGATGGTCGGCGCCAGGAAGGGCAGCGTCACCTTGGTGAAGCGCTGCCAGGGCGAGGCGCCGTCGATGGCCGCCGCCTCATGCAGTTCGGACGGGATCGACTTCAGTGCGGCGAGCAGCGTAATGGCGAAGAAGGGAATGCCGAACCAGATGTTGGCGACGATCGGTCCCCACATGGCGGTGGCCGGATCGGAGAGCACATTGGTCGGCTCGGCCTTCAGGCCAAGAGCATAGAGCCAGTGCGGCAGCGGCCCGATGATCGGATTGAACAGCCAGGCCCAGGTGAGGCCCGAGAGAAAAGACGGGACCGCCCAGGGCAGGAACACCACCGCCTGCACTATCCTGCGGCCGTAGAACGGCTTGTCGAGAAGCAGGGCCAGGCCAAGTCCAAGGAAGAACTGAAAGAACAGGCTGGCGACCGTCCACCACAGCGTGTTGATCAGCGCCTGGCCGAGCACGGCGTCGGAGAGCATCGCCTGGTACTGGCCGAGCCCGATATATTCCGACTTGAAGGCCGAGAATTTGCGGAAGGAATAGCTGATGCCGATGATCAGCGGCACCAAGAGCACTACGACCAGCAGGACGATAGCCGGCGAAAGATAGAGCCATGGCTCGATCGCGGCCTTGGTCAGCCGCTTCTTTCGCGGCCGGCCGGCGGATCGGATTTCGGACACTGCGTAGGTCATACGGTGCTCGCGTTGGGAGTTGGGGGCCGGCGTGGCAACAAGTTCCTTCTCCCCGTTCTACGGGGAGAAGATGCCGGTTCACCCTTCGTAGGAGCAGCGCAGCTGCTGCGGAGGAGGGCAGGCAGATGAGGGGCAGCGCGAGCTCACGAAAGTCTGGCGCCGCCCCTCATCCGGCCCTTGGGGCCACCTTCTCCCCGTGAACGGGGAGAAGGAAGGTCACTTCTTGTTCTTGGCCATCCAGTCCTGCTGCTCCTTGGTCAGGAACTTGGCCCATTCGTCGGCCACGTCTTTGGCCGGCTTCTGGCCGAGCAGCACTTCCTGGAAGTTCTTGATCGCCACCTGGTCGACGAAGTTGCCGAGGTTCTCGAGATGCGTCGGCGGCGTCACCATTTCATATTTGGAGCTGTCGCTGAGCTCTGTGAACCAGCCCTTGAACTGCTCGGTCTTGAAATGGGCGTCCTGGTCGGCGCCGTTGTGGATCGGGACGACGCCGACTTCCTTGGCCCATTCCAGATTGTCCTTGGGCGACAAGAGCGTCGCCATCAGCTTCCAGGCCTCGTCCTTGTGCTGCGAGTTGGCGAACATCGCCCAGCCGGCATAGCCCAGCGTCGGATAGGATTTGCCGCTCGGACCGACCGGCAATGGCGCCACGGCGAAATCGTCGGCGCTCATCTTGTCGGCGATGCCGAGCAGCGCGTCCGGATCCTGGTTGAGCATGGCGCAGGTGCCGGAATAGAAGCCCGTCACCGTCTCATTGAAGCCCCAGCTCACGGAGTCCTTCGGCGCCAGGCCGTTCTTGTACATGTCGGCCAGCATCTGCAGGCCCTTGACCGAACCCTCGTCATTGATCGTCGAGGTGCCGTCCTCAGTGAAATAGCCGCCCCTGCCGTCGGCGATGTTCATGAACATGTGCATGCCGTTGAAGGCGCCGGGGCCGCCGCGCAGGCAGTAGCCATATTTGCCGGGGATGGCCGAGATCTTCTTGGAGAACTCGACGAACTCGTCGAGGGTTGCCGGCGGACGATCGAGGCCCGCTTCCTTGAACAGCTTCTTGTTCCAGAACAGCGCGTTCACATAATAGCCGTAAGGGATCATGAACTGCGTGTTGTTGACGGTCGAGCCGAACTGCTTGGCGCGGTCGCCGAGCGTCTTGGCGTCGTCCCATTTGGCCATATAAGGGCCGAGGTCCTCGAGCTGACCGTTATTGGCATAGAGGCCCATCCAGCGCTCCGGCATCTCGACGACGTCGGGCGTGTCGCCGGCCTGGACCATGGTAAGGAATTTCTCGAAGGCCTGGCCCCAGGGCAGCGAGACGAGCTCCACCTTGATGCCGGGATTGGCCTGCTCGAACTCGGCGATCTGCTTCTTCAGGAATTCGGTGCGCGGCGGGCTGGTGATGACCTCGACCATCTTGACGGTGGTATCGGCCAGCGCGCCGCTGGCGGAAATCGCCAGACCGGCGACGGCGGCCAGCATGACTGTCAGTCTTTTCATGTTCGGTACTCCCATTTTGAACACCCGTTATTTTTTTGCATTGTCGAAGGCCTGGACGACGTCCGCCCAGAGATCCTCGACGTTTTCCAACCCGACATTGAAGCGGATGGTTCGGGGGCTGACGCCGAAGCGCGCCATCGAATTGAGACCCGGCGTCTGCTCGAGCGAGGCCTTTGCCGGAACGACCAGGCTTTCATGGCCGCCCCAGCTGACGCCGATGCGGAACAGCTTCAGCGCATCGACGAAAGCCGGAATGTCGACATCCTCCGTGACCTCGAAGGAGAACAGCCCGGCATAGCCGGCTAATGTTTTTTTTCCGGGATGATTGGAATAGGCGGGGTGATTGACCCGCTCGACCTTGCCATGCGCCTTGAGCCGCTCGGCAAGCGTCAGCCCGCTCTTCATGTGATGCGGCAAGCGCAGCGGCAGTGTGCGCAGGCCGCGCAGCAGCAGCCAGCCCTCAAAGGGCGACAGCTTGCCGCCGAGCGAGGAATAGGTCTGCTCGTTGATGTGCTTGATGTGGGCGGCGGAGCCCGCCACCACGCCGGCGACGGTGTCGCTGTGGCCGCCGAGATATTTCGAGGCCGAATGCAGCACCAGATCGACGCCGTGCGCGATCGGCTTCTGGAAGACGGGCGTGGCCCAGGAATTGTCGATGGTGGTGACGATGCCCTGCTCTTTCGCCAGCCGCGTCAGATGGGCGATGTCCTGCAGCTCGAACATCATCGAGGTCGGGCTTTCGAGGTAGAGCAGCTTGGCGCCGGGAAGCGCCGCGGCCACCGCGTCCGGGTCCGAGCCGTCGACATAGTCGACCTTGATTTGCAAGCGCGGGAACAGCCGCTCGAACAGCCGGTAGGCGTCGCCATAGCAGTTGCGCACGGCAACGATGCGCTCGCCGGCGCCGACGAAGGCGAGCACCGTGGCGCTGATCGCCGCCATGCCGCTGGAGAAGCCGCGAGCTGCTTCGGCGCCTTCCAAAGCCGCGACGCGCGCCTCGAACTCCATCACCGTCGGGTTGTCGCCGCGCGAATAGATCGGCTGGCGACGGCGGCCGGCGAAAGTGTCGGCCATATCGGCATAGTTGGCGAAGGTGAACAGCGAGGTCTGGTAGATCGGCGGCACCACGGCGCCGCCGGGGAACGGATCGTCATGCGCCAGAAGCGTCGCCGCCTCGCCGAGGTAGTCGCTGGCCAAAGCGGCCGGGTCGAAAGCGGTCGGGTGCTCGTTCATTTGCCGTCCGAAAGTTTGAGGTTGGCGGCGCCGCGCTTCAGGTCGTTTTCGACCGTGGCGATGAGCTTCAGAGCTTCGCGCCTGGCCCCCTCCGGATCGCGCGCGGCGATGCAATCGAAAATCGTCCGATGATAGGGGAAGCTGGCATGGCCAAAGTCGCGCACGCCGAGCGGATGCTCCCAGAAGCGGTGGAACAGCTCATGCATGGCGCTGATGATCTGCTCGAAGAGAGGATTGCCGGAAGCGCGGTAGACCGACTGGTGGAACTCCCAGTCCTCCTCCGAAGACATGCCGGCGCGGGTGTGGAAGGCTTCTTCCATGATGTCGAGCTTGCGCTCGATCTCGGCGATCTCGGCCTTGCCGGCGCGGACGGCGCAAAGTGCTGCCGCCTCGGCCTCCAGCGCGCGGCGGATCTCCAGCGTGCGCATCAGTCCGGCGAAGTCGTTGCCGCCGGCCAATGTCAGCGGCATGTGCAGCATGTCCGGCGAGACCGCCGCCTTGAGATAGGTGCCACTGCCCTGGCGCCGCTCGACGAGGCCCAGCCCCTCCCAGCGCGTCAGCGCCTCGCGCACGGTGTTGCGGCTGACCTTGAGGCGCTCGGCCAGAATGCGCTCGGTCGGCAGTTTTTCGCCCGGGCCAAGCGCTTCCTGCCGGACGAAGCTGGCCAACGCCTTCAGCACCGCATCATCGCGGGCCGTCGTCTGGATGGGCGGCAGGCTGTCGGTCACGCCGGAGTTCACCGAAAGTGGTTCAATGGTCCAACCAATTTCTGCATAGACCGAGGGCGGAGTCAACCGCCGAAACGAGGCCGGGCCGAGCGGTGCGGATATCGCACTGTTCGAGCCGATTCTATCAGCCGTGAATACGCGCCGGTGCGGTGGCCGCGCGAGCGCTGCGCCAACGGGCAAACATTTCCTCGCGGGCCCGCCGCGAAGCCGCAAGCCGCTCTTTCGCCTCAGCCAGCACAGCAGGCGAAGCCTCCGCGGGCGTGCCGGAGCGGAAGGGAGGCGCCGGCGCATATTCGAGCGAGAGCTGCACCGTTTCGGCCTCGGCCTGACCGAGCAGCCTTGCGACCAGCGCCAGGCCGAAATCGATCCCGGAGGTGACGCCGCCGGCGGTGATCAGCTTGCCGTCCTCCACGATTCGCTCATCGACGGGAATTGCCCCGAACTCTTCAAGGAAATCATGCGCATACCAATGTGTCGTCGCCCGCTTGCCCTTGAGCAGCCCGGCCGCGCCGAGCACCAGGGCGCCGCTGCACACCGAGGTGACATAACGCGCCTGCGCCGCGCGCTCCCAGACGAAGTCGAGAACCGCCTGGTCCTCCAGCAGCGCGTTGACGCCTCCGCCGCCCGGAACGCACAGCACGTCGAGAGGCGGACAATCGTCGAAGGTCGCCGTCGGCGTGAGGGAAAGACGCGTCGATGAGACCACCGGATCGCGATCCTTCCAGATCAATTCCACCTCGGCGTCCTTTGCCGACGCCAAGACTTCGTAGGGGCCGGTGAGATCGAGCTGCTGGACATTGGGGAATACGAGAATGCCGAAACGAAGGGTCATGGAAATCTCCCGCAGGTTGACTTCGGCCAATTTACGGCATCATGCTTTGGCGAGATCGCCAATCATCCCTCGTTTCAGGCCAAACCAATGCGCCGCATCGAAATCCTTGCCTATCCCGACGTCCAGCTCCTCGATGTCAGCGGACCGCTCCAAGTTTTCGCCAGCGCCAACGACTTCAGGACGCAGGCCGGCGAGCCGGCTGCCTATGAGGTCGTGGTCGTCGCCGCTTCCCCCAGGATCAGGACGTCAGCCGGTCTCGTGCTGGAGACCGCGGCGCTGCCGACGCGCGGGCTGGAGATCGACACGCTGTTCGTGCCTGGCGGATGGGGAGTCAACGCGGCATGCGAGGATCCTCAGCTTGTCCAGTGGATCATCGGCCGCTCGCGCGATGCAAGCCGCACAGCTTCCGTCTGCAGCGGTGCGATGCTGCTGGCGATGGCGGGCCTGCTCGACGGCCGCCGCGCGGTTACACATTGGGGACGCTGCGCGGAGTTCGCCCAACGCTTTCCGGCGGTCCGCCTGGAACCCGACCCGATCTTCATTCGCGACGACAATGTCTGGACCTCCGCCGGCGTGACGGCGGGCATCGATCTCGCCCTTTCTTTCGTCGAAGCCGACCTTGGCCGACGCATGGCGCTTGCGGTGGCGCGCGAGTTGGTCGTCTTTCTGAAACGTCCCGGTGGCCAGGCGCAGTTCAGCCAGACCCTCAAGCTGCAGGAAGGCGACGGGCGCTTCGACAGACTGCATGGCTGGATCCTCGAAAATCTGGGCGGCGACCTTTCGCTGACGAGATTAGCCGAACGCGCCAATATGAGCCCACGCAGCTTCTCCCGTCACTATCGGAAGGCGACCGGCCGGACACCCGCCCGCGCGGTCGAAGAGATAAGGATCGAGGCGGCGCGGCGGATGCTGGAACAGGGACTGGCCGTGAACCAGACGGTACGGCGCTGCGGCTTCGGCTCGGAAGAGACGATGCGACGCGGCTTCCTGCGCGCCCTCGGCACGAACCCGCGCGACTATCGCGAACGTTTCTGATCGCACCAACCTATTCAGTCGATGAGAATGGCGGCAGCCGCTCACGCGCCGACCTTCACGCCGAGCTGGTCGGCCTGATACGGAGCGACCTCCAGCGGGCCCTCAAGGAGCCGATGTGACTGGACGGCGGTGTGACCGATTTCGGTCAATACGTAGATGCCGCGCTCGGCCCTGGCGAACCAGCCATAATAGTTGTGCAGCAGGATGCTGGCCGCGCGTGGCGTGAGGGCCTTGAGGTCGCGCGGCCGTTTCGGGCCATCGGCCATGGCGGCGGCGCAGGCGATCGCCTCCTGCCGGTAGGCGGTCATGATGGGCTTTTTTCGCGTGCTGCCGCCGATGGACGGGTCGCCCTTGCGGCGGTGATGTTCCTCGACCAGCCGCGAGCGCCGCCTCGGGTCGCGCCGCGGCGGCACGGCGGCGGGGCTGAGGAGCAGCTCGACCTTGCCTTTTCCGTCGACCGCCAGCAGGCCGAAGCCGAGCCTGCGGCAGAGCGCGCGAAACCGGCGGTCGTGCTCGCGGCCCTTGCCGCGCGCCGACATCCGGGCGGCAAGCCAGACCTCGTCGCAGGCAGCCGCGCGATCGACACCCTGCAGGACGAGCTCGAGATTGAACTGCAGCTTCAGCTCGCAGATGACGACCACGGGCGGCTCGCCGTCGCGTAGCCCGAGGATGTCGCAGCCGCCGACTTCGCCCTTGACGGTGAAATCCAGGCTCTCGAGGAACCGCTTCACCGGGGCGTAGAGGGATGTTTCCTGCATGGGGGAGGCATAGCCGATTCGAGCCTGGCCGGCACGTCGCAGGGTGACGTGCGGACTGCCAGGGTAATTCCCGCGATCGAGGTGCGGCCCGTGACAATCTCGTCGACTACCGTTGCGTGGACTATTGCCTGGCGAACTGGCCCCTATAGGTCTGGCCGGCGAGCGCATAGGTGGCGGCCAGCGTTCCGTCGGGCTGCATCGTAAAGGTGGCGTCAGCGCCATTCGGCAGGCGCCCAAGCTTCAATGTGTTTCCGACAATCCTGCCGGCGCCGTCGGCGACCCCCGGCTTGTAGTCGGCCACATCGCCCCACGCATAGCTGACCGTCACCTGCCCGCCCGAAGAAATCGTCAGCACGGCCAGCTTGCCTTCATACATGCCATCCAGCCGTCCGGCCCATATGCCTGAAAATGCGGCATATCTGGCCGGAACGCCCCTGCCGGGAGGCGTGATCGCCACGGTTTGGTCCAACACCGCCAAATTCGGAGAAGCGGGAGCCGCAACCGCAGCCGGGGCTGGTTGGGGTGGAGGAGCAGGTGGTGCCTCGGATGCCGATTGGCAGGCAACGAGGGCGAATGCCGCAAATCCGAGGATCAGAGAAGGACTGTTTGGCGGCAGTCGAGAGAGAACGGGTCCCTGCCGAAATTCCCTGACAGGGGCGGAAGAACGACGAATTTTCGGCATTTCAGCGATCAGTCCCACTTTCTTTGCGAAAAATCCTAGCACGAACCGCTGCTCACTTTTGGCCGACGTATTAGAAATTTACGCCTACTCTCGCGCCGAAGGCGTGATCCTGGCCGCCTGAAGCCAATTGTCCGCTGTAGGTCACGCCGAAAACGGCATCGTCGGTAAGGTTCAGGTCAATGGCAGCCTCGGCAACAGCGGCATCCCTGGCGATCGGCACGCCTTCTATGGCAAACGCGTCGGAGCCGCCGAAGGTGAATGTGGAAAGCGGGATCGTATCGCCATAGGCATGACGCCAGCCGACCGTCCCATGCGCCGTGGCCCGCATGCCGGAAAGGTCGAAACCGGTCGAGGCTCGCAGCCCGAGCGTTGTGAAGGTCGCTTGCGTGGTCTGGCCCTCGGCATGAAGCGCGCTGGCGCCGCCGCTTTCCGAATAGGCATCGGTGCGAAGGCTCACATGGGACAGGTTGGCGAAGGGTTCGAAGGCAGCCGGGACGGTATCGACACGGTAGCTGGCTTCACCGAAGGTGTGGAAGGTTCCCGCGCCGTATTTTGCCTGCAGGCTATCGGCGAAGCCGGGGAAGGCCACCGTTCGGCCTGTCTCGATGTTGTGCCATGTGTATGTCGCGCCGGCGCGCAGGCCGTACTGGTTCCATTGTGTGCCGCCATAGAGTCCGAGAGTGTAGTTCTCGCTGTCGCCGGACGAGGCACGGTCCTTCACGTCGAAATTGGTATGGCTGTATCCGGCTATCGCACCGATGCGCCATGCATCGAAAGCAAGACCGTCGACGCCGACCACGACCCCACCGGTGGAGCGCTTGAGCGTCGCATTGCCGTCTGCCTCCCCGCGGCCCCATGATCCGATGGCGGTGCTCCAGGCGGCAAAACGATCGGTCGTGGCGGGATCAAGTTCCGGCCCGCCCTCGCCAAAAGCCATCACGGGCAATGAAACAGTGACGCCAGTTCCGGAGAAGGCTGCGCGCAGCCGCTCGTTGATCGCGTCGAGAACGAGGCGCGTATCGTTGACCAGGGCTGTCTTGGCCGAAGCATGGATCTCGCCGGTCAACTGGTCGAAGGCGTCGCGGGTGGCTTCGACGTCGGTTTGCAGACCGATGGCGTTCCACAGTGGATTGCCGGAACCGAGACTGTCGATGGCGCCCGCGACCGCCCGCTGGTTGGGCGTGATGCCGACTTCGCCGAACTGGACGTCGTTGCGCACCAGTTCCAGCGTCACGTCGTTGCCGTCGCCTCCCGCATAGTCGAGCTTCTCGTCCAGGAACAGAAGGTTCTTGCTGACGGCGCCGAACGCGCCGGTCACCGCATCCGTATTGTCGTTGTCGATGATGACGAAGGGTCCGTTGGAGATATTCCAGCTGGAGGCCGAGTTCGGCGACATGAGCAGCTCGAGCGTGGCGCCAGTGATGTCGACTGTGCCGGAGACCTTGACCTGGTCGGCCGCATCGGGCGTAGCCTCGATCTGCAGCGTGCCATGGTTGACGTAGTTTCCGGCAACGGTCTGCGTGCCGATCGAATTGCCCGGCCCATGCACGCCCCCGGTATCGATCGTCGTCGCCCCGACTGTCCCCGTGCCGCCCAGCCTGGCGCCCGCCCTTACAGTCACACTGCCGGTCAGGCTGCCGTTGACGGCAAGCGACCCGCCGACAACTTCCATTCCGTTGACAAAGGTGGCGTCACCGCCGAGGACCCAATTTCCGCCGGCGGCATCAACCTGCGCCGACGCAAAATTCAGGAAGTCTCCCTGGAAGCTGCCGCTGCCCGAACCTGTCAGCAGCAGCGTATTGGTTCCGGCCTCGGCGTCGATGTCGCCGTCGACGGACGCGCCGGTCTCCAGCTTGAGGCTCGAGTTCCCCGAACCGAGCTTCACATCGCCGCTGATGATGCTCCCCTGAAGGAGGGACAGGTCGAACGATCCCGTTCCGCCCTGGATCGCGGCCGCCGCTCCGGTGATGGACGCATTCGCCACGCTCATCTGCGTCTTGCCGCCGCCGCCGAAGCGGACGCCGATACCGTTGGCGCTCGAAAGCCCGCCGGTGACGGAGCCGCCGCTGATGGAGACGCTGGTGTCTCCCGATGTCACGACGGACAGGCCGTGCGTGCCGCCGTTAAGCGCGCCCGCCGTCTGCTTGAAGGACGCCGCACCGGTGGTCTGCAGGGCGACGGCATGCACATTCGTTGCCGTGATCGTGCCTGAATTGGTGACGTCGGCGGTTCCCTGGGAAACGAACAGGCCGACATCGCGGCCCTCGATGGTCCCCGAATTGATCGCCACGGCGTTGCCGTTTTGCAGCAGCACCGCATAGATGGGGGTGGAGAATGAACTGTCGCCTTTGGCGGTGTAGGTGCCGCTGTTGGTGAAGGTGGTGTTCCCTTGGCTCCAGAATCCCTGGCCGATGTTCGTAAACGCGACGGTTCCCGAATTGTCGAGCGATCCGCCGCCGTTCATGATGACGCCGAAGCCGCCACCGTTGCTTGAAACATTCCCTTTGTTGACGAAGCTTCCGGGCGTAGCCGAGGTCGCAAAGACCACGCCCCCCAGCATGGTGTTCCGGTTTTCGACCGCGCCTCCGGCAAGAACATGCACGGCGATCCGACTGCCCGCGATCAACCCGTCGTTCTCTACGTTTGCCGTGCCACCTTCGATCACGACGCCCTTGCGTGAGCCTTCAACCTTGCCGGTCGAACTCACATTGACCGTTCCGCCCGCGCGCAGCCAGATGCCGTAAACCTCGTTGTCCGCGTCAAGGACCTTGACGGAGCCGTCCACATTGACCGTCCACGCGCCCAGCCCCGGAGACATGTAGGGCTGAATGGCGTGATTGCCTCCCGACTGCGTTGTGACGGAACCCGTCTGCGTCACGTTGATGGTTCCCGTCGGGTCTACGATGGAAGACACCGGGACGGTGCTTGCGGTCGAAATGGTAATCGTCTCGGCCTGGGTCTGGCTGGCCCATAGGCCGGTAGCAATTGCAATCAAGGATGCAGAAGAGCGAAATAAACTACTTGCAAGAACCGAATTCTTCGCCAACCTTATTTTAGAATTTCCGAATAAATTCATGTAAATCCCCCCAAGCCTCAATGAGATATCGCATCGAGCTTCGGGGGGCGTCAAGCCGGAGCTTTTCACCCTACACTTTAACGGATTTGGCGTGAGACTAGCTGCGAGCCGCGATCTTCAGAGCTGTCGGGGAAATGTCGGGCACAGCAGCATTAAAAGCGGGTCACGGCGAAAATGTATTCAGGCGACACGCTTTAAGTCACTCGTTCCAGGCTTTTCGGAATGCGCAGCTAAACCCGCAAAGGGCACAACTATTTTTCGTACTCTACAACTTCGTTGTTGGAGAAGGACTGTTTGGTGGTGGAAACAGGCAGGAGAGAACCCGTCTCTCGGTGAGAGTTCCCTGTTTTCGGCTGCAAAACAGGGAAGTTGCGAACTTTGCGGTCACTATAGCCACATTTGCTAGTTTCTCATTCGATCCAGCACTTTACAGGGTAGCATACCGAGCCGATGTCTAAACACTAGACCCAACAGCCGCGCGGCTAACAGGGAATTTCGCTGCCGACCAACGGGATCCGATTGCCGCCAGGCGGGAACCGATTGTCGCTGGCCGGGAAGCGATTGCCATTAGCTGAGAAACGGGTGCGACAAGGCGATACCGGTTTGGCTTCGACTGGGAGCACTCTGTCGTAGTTTCGGACGGCCGTGCCGATTGCCGGGATGCGATTGCTAGAAGACGGGGCCCATCGGTCGCGTCGAAAAGAGCCGTTCGCTGATCCCCCAAAACACGGAATGGAACGCGCCTGGAGTGCTCGATGCAGCTGGGTTGAACGAGAGATGCCAAGCAGAGGGCAACAACTAGCTGCCTTGTGCCGCTGCTAGTTCCGATTGCTCGGCCGGCGTCCGGGACTCCGAACGAGCTGCCCGTAGGCCGAATCACGCGATAAGTGATTCGGGCATCTCGGCAATCTCGGACCCCGCCGATCGGCCAAAAGCGGCAAAGTGGACTGCCGTTCAAAACCGCGAGTTCCTAAAACGGCTTTTGAACGCCCTTTGAAGGGCTCTTAAAATGATAGCCGGCTAACCTATTATTGGACGGCCATTTTTCTGCCGAAAGTCCTTGCCGGCGGTGGGTTTCTTCACTCATCGTCTCGTTTGGGGCATCTCAAATAGTGCCGCCGAACGCAGGAGATGAGAACATGAACGCGCCAGCGCCAAAGCTGGAAATGATGCTGATAACAGCTCTGAGCCCATACAAGGGCAATGCCCGGACACACTCGCGGAAACAGGTGCGCCAGATCGCCGAAAGCATCAGGCGGTTCGGCTTTACCAACCCCGTGCTCATCTCCGACAACGGAGAGATCATTGCCGGACACGGCCGTGTGATGGCGGCGAAGGAGCTGGGCATTGCCTCCGTGCCGACCATGAAGCTGTCTCACCTAAGCGCAGAAGAGAGACGTGCCTACGTCCTGGCCGACAACAAACTGGCCATCAACGCCGGTTGGGACACGGAAGTTCTGGCGATCGAGTTGCAGGCCCTGATCGACTTCGACTTCGACGTTACCTTGACCGGATTCTCACTCGCCGAAGTCGATCTTACGCTTGACCGCGCTCGCGAGGCTTCGGCCCAGGTCGGCGACGCTGCCGCCGACCAAATCCCCGATGTGCCAGCTCGCCCGGTGACGCGTCCTGGCGATCTGTGGATGCTCGGCAATCATCGGCTGCTCTGTGGCGACGCACAGTCAGCGGCCGATATCGAGCGCGTGACCGAAGGCGCGAAGGTGGATCTCATTTTCACCGATCCACCTTACAATGTGCCTATCAATGGTCATGTGGGCGGACTGGGTGCCACGCACCATCGGGAGTTTGCCTTTGCCTCAGGCGAGATGACCAAGAGCGAATTCACTCGCTTCCTGACAACGACCTTGTCGAATGCGGCATCTGTCGCCAGGGATGGCGCGGTAGCGTTTGTATGCATGGACTGGCGCCATATGCGCGAACTTCTCGACGCAGGCGAAGCGGCCTTTAGCGAACTGAAGAACCTTTGCGTCTGGAACAAGACCAATGGCGGCATGGGGACCTTCTACCGGTCCAAGCATGAACTGGTGTTCGTCTTCAAGATGGGGACCAGCCCTCACACCAACAGCTTCGGCTTGGGAGACACCGGGCGCTACCGCACGAATGTGTGGGACTATGCAGGCATCAGCAGCCTCAGCGCCAGTCGTGCCGATGAACTTGCCATGCAGCCCAACCGTCAAACCCGTCGCGCTAGTGGCAGACGCAATCCGCGATTGCTCGCGTCGCGGCGAGAGAGTGCTCGACATCTTCGGTGGATCGGGGTCCACCTTGATCGCGGCCGAGACCTGTGGCCGTCACGCCAGGCTCATAGAATTCGACCCCTGTTACTGCGACACGATCCTGATGCGCTGGCAAGCCTACACCGGCAAGCGCGCCATCCTAGCCGACGCCAATCAGGACTTTGAAATGGTAGCCGAGATCCGATCCGTAGCCCGCGATCTGCCTTCGACCGAATGAGAGAAGGGTCCTGAACTATGGAAGATGACAAGGAGCCGCCGAAGGGCTTTCCCCCCGGCTCAGCAGACCACATCAAGCAGGATATCTATGGGGTCGGCTACAAGCGGCCGCCGAAAGCCTCGCGGTTCAAGAAAGGTCAATCCGGCAATCCCAAAGGGCGACCGCGCGGAGTAGCACCCGACTTATCGCTCTCCGACGAGCCGGTTCTCAAGGCAGCCTTCGAGGCGACCAAGAAGACGGTGACTATCCGAGAAGGCGGCAAGGCGTCGACGGTGTCAATTCCGGCCGCGCTGGTCCAGTCGGCCATCAATGACGCCTTCAAGGGCAATGCTCGCACTTTGGGTTTGGTGTTCGATCTTATGCGAAGCGCCAGTCAGGCGCATGCGCGCGAAGTGAAGGAGATCCAGGCGACCTGGAGGAAATACAAAGACGATTATGCTGAGGCTCTTAGGGACGCAGAATGCAACGGGCTATCACTGCCTACCATCATGCCTCACCCCGACGACGTCATCGTCGACGACGAGGTGGGCGTCCGATTCATTGGACCTGTCGACGAGGACTGGCACAGACGAATGGAAGAGGCGATTGCGTTGCGCGACGTCCTGATCATGCAAGACGAGTTAGACCAGCGGTCGCCGACACGGCTCGACGGGACCCCGTTACGCGACCCCGGTGGCGCCCTCATCTTAGCCTTGACGCTTGATCGCACGGTGCCACCCCGGCTGCGGCTCAGCAATGCCCAGTTAGTGCATACGCAGATGCGGTACCAAAGAATATCAAAGCGCAAACTGCTCAAGGCCCTCTATCATGCCTGGAAGGCGATCCGCCGTCCGAGGCCACGGGGCTTCGTATTCCCAGGCAAAGCAGTGATGGTACAGCATCTGGACTTCATCTTTGCTTTCCATAGAGCCGCAATCGACGGCGACATCGACCTTGAAGCCATCTCCCGCGGCGAGTTTGATGACAACTTCCTCGACTTCCTCACTTCCTCATTCAAAATGGAAGATCAACCGCAGGGTTTGCTCCCGTCTAGCACGGTGCATCTCCAGCGTGGTGGGCGGTGGATGCAGGCGCACCCAAGGCACTGAAAGAAACCGCAACTATGCCAGCTGGCAGCTGGCGCGGCCTTGACATTCGCAGCATTGCGCGCACGCGCGAGTGCTCAGAGCACCGAAGGTGCTCTATCAGCGCAAGTATCAACTTTGGAGTCAGAATCGGGCGAGACTGGACCGGCAGGTTCTCATCTCAAAAGCACAGCTTGCCCTCGCCAACTGGCCTCTTCAAACCCGTTTGCTTTCTGGACCGGCTCGAACGCTGCCTCCGACATCGATGATGATCGGGGTGTGTATCCCGACAATCTCGGAAATGACGAGCGACTGTTTTGCCTTGGTGTTGGCCCGATGTCCAGCGCCATACCCAGGCGGTGGCGTTAGAAAAGCAACCCTCTTAGCTCTGCCAAGATTTGCTCGACGGGTAACGCAAGAAACACGACAGGAATGAACGGCAGCAGCAGGGCGGTTCCGAGGGCAGCGGCGCTCTTCAGGTCGATCGGAACCAAACGCAATGAATAAACATTCGCCACGATTGCATATAAATCAGTGGTCGCCGAGAAGTCTGGCTGCTCCAGGACAGAACTATCGATAAGCCGATTTGGTCCAACCCATTTCTCTTCGAAGACTGTTCCAGCTCGATTGGCAAGGGCTCCGTATTCAAACGAACCGCGCTGCAACGCCTTCATCAGAATTGGCGTGAAAAAAGACAGCGGGACAGCAAACGAGACACCAATTACCACCAAGAGGCCGGCACTAAACGCCGTCGTGCCTCTCGGCAGCGCACCCTCGACCAAAACAATCTGTGCGGAACGCCCAGCAATGATCGTGGCAAGCGCCATCGCTATGGGGGAAAATGCCCGCAAGGAATATCCAATCACGGCAAGGCCGGCTGCGCCATCGGGATGGGATGCCAATATGCGAAGCTTGATCCGCGCAATCCGCCAAAGCAGCTGTGCCCATAGGACAAACCTCCAAGCCCAGCCTAAGAGCAGAGCCAGGAGCAGAGGGAGGCTCACTAGCACGTGCCACCACCCGGCCAGAGAAAAGATGGTGATCGCGTTGCCTGCCTTGTGCCACAGCGGTAGCTGGTCGAAGGGCAGCGAAAAAGCTGCCGCACAGACCAGGAGATAGGCTAGCGCAAATACAATTATCTCTGCAGCTCGCGAGTGGAGAAGGATACCGGTGAATCCCACGGCAGCGTTATATCGCCCAAGCTCACTTTCGGGCACAAGCCCGGCATCGGTAAAGTGCCGGACAATGGCATTCAGCCTTGGCCCGCACTCCGCTTCTGCCAAAACAAGTAGCGGCGCGGCGACTAAGTACCGCGCGTGCACATCTATCCCTAAAAGCAGCGACTTGACCCCGTCGGATCTGTCAATTCCGGCCAAAACGATCAGAGGGACCCAACCTAGCATGGCGACAATGAAGGCGCGGCGACCGATGTTGCGTTGATCACCCTTGGTCAAACCGAGATAGCGCTGCAGCCTTGCAGGCGGACCATTCTCAAACAGGGCTTGGCCCACCCGCAACGTTTCGCTCATTAGCATACGCACCGTTGTTTTATGCTACCCCGCCATCGACTGACGGACATGAACAGCATCGCCGCAGCAAGTGACGCCCGTAAGCTGTCGAACTCGGCGGGAGCTTCAAACCAAGCCATGTATCGCCCGCGCGCGCCCTCTGCGAGGCGTCCCGAAACTTCCGCAAGGGCCGTGGTGAGTGCGGTAAAATCACCCGCCGCTGAATTGTCGCTCACCTTGTTCTTCCCACGTCAATCTCAGGCTTTCTTTTCGTAGTTGAGCTGATCCTCGCGGACCTCGGACATGTCTCGCTCGAGGAAATAGTTGAGAAACGTGCGGATTGCCGCGATGGCGGCCAGGCGCCCGACTTCATCCCATTCTGGACGCGTCATCGTTTCAACGATGTCTGCAGCGAGCTGAAACGTGAGGCCGGCCACCAGCCAACGCGCGTATCGCAGCCAAATGCCGCGCAACTGGTCGGGCGCCGACGGTATGAACATACCGCCCAGAGCTCCGACGAATGCCTCGATCGTCCCGTAGACGACGGTGATGAGCGCGATTGCGTCGATGAGCAGAACCGCATAGCCAGTTACCTCGGTGAATGCCGCTTCCATGGCCACCTCACAACTTCGCATTGCGAATTATGCATCGAAATCCGAGATGTCCGGTCGAGGTGTCGATCGGTTGCGACATGCGCGCTGCAGGTCGATAGCGCTGACAGTAGTTGGGAGCGCACAGGTAAGAGCCGCCCTTGGTTACCTTGCGGGGAATGCGAATATCCGGCGTGCGGGGGTCATAACTAGCGTCGCGTTCACCCCCGCGAGGATTCTCAACGGTGCAGCATGGGCTCTCGATCCGGGAGTGCTCCTGGTACCAGTCACTCGTCCACTGCCAAACGTTGCCGGCCATATCGTAAAGACCGAAGCCGTTGGCTGGGAACGAACCGACCGGAGCCGTCCCCTCATAGCCATCTTCATTTCGGTTCTCATAGGGAAACTCACCCTGCCAGGTGTTGGCGAAATGCTTCCCGCCTGGCGTGAGTTCGTCGCCCCAGACGAATTGGGCACCGTCCAGCCCGCCGCGAGCGGCGAACTCCCACTCCGCCTCAGTGGGCAATTCCTTGCCGGCCCACTTCGCATAGGCCTCGGCATCCTGGAATGCGACGTGGACGACGGGATGGTCCTTCAGCTTCTTAATGGAACTCGCTGGACCACGTGGATGGCGCCAGTTTGCTCCCTGCACATAGACCCACCAATTGTAAGGGTTCCGGGTGTCGACTGGCTGAGTAGGTTTCTTGAACATAGCGGACGATGGCGCCAACAGTTCCGGCTTTGCTCCTGGATACTGGGCAGGATCGGCTGGACGCTCAGCTAGCGTCACATAGCCGGTTTCTACCACGAACCGCTCGAATTCGCGGTTCGTTACGGTGTGACAATCCATCCAGAAACCATCCACCCTCACGCGATGCGCTGGAGCCTCTTCGGGATAGTGCCGGTCCGACCCCATCAGAAAATTGCCGCCGGGAACCCAAACCATGTCTTTGAAAAGCGGCTGCGGGAAATCTCGGTCATGATCGTGTATGCCGACGGAACCGTGCAGAGCTTCAGTTGCGTGGACTTCCGCATTGCCAAGGTCGCTATTGCTGCCAGCGGTTTTCATATGTCTGCGCTCCTTGTAGGACTAGACCGCGCGGAAAAGTACGGCGAAGAAGGCAGTCAGCCCGGCAATCATCAGCACTATCGCCAAGGCCATGATTGGGGTTTGCATTTCGTGGGCCTGAGCTCCTGCTATGGCGCGATACGGTCCGCCCCAAAGGTAACGGACGCCCCAGCGATACTGAACAAGCGAGATCGCGAGCGCCAAAATCCCAGCCGCGATAAGGGTCAGTCCAAGGTATCGCGGAGCTTGTGGGCGAAGGGCAGCATCGACACTTTCCATCGTTCCAAGACGATCGAAGAACTGAACGATCGTGAAGCCGAAGCCTATGCATGCAATCGACGTTCGAAGCCAGGACATCATTGTTCGCTCGAGACTGAGGCGCGTGCGCAGCCAAGAAAAATGGCTTTCAGCCGTGACATGGACGTCGAACCTCTGTTGATCTCTATTCACGTTCTGGCTCGTCATTTCTGGTACCCTTCTTTTTGAGATTGTCCGCGCCCTCCCCTCGGCCCCTCTAATCTTTTCGAACGCTCACCATTCGCGGCCCTGGACGCTGCCGCTCAACCAGCGTGCGACACGAGCCGCGGGGCCTCGGATCAGAAGATAGGGTACGAAGGCGAGGACAATCGCGACGGCGATTGCTTCAAAGGGGTAGAAGGTGCCGAGTTCGATGAACTGGTAGACTCCATCCAGGATCAGCGCGAGCACCATGATTTTGCTTGTCGACTTCAGGCCTTCGCTCAGCCTGGAGCGGCGTTCGTCGGGCTTTGACAGGACCGTCCAGAAATATGGCGACCGTCCCTGACGGGCGTCTTTGATGCCGTCGCGTATCGCAAACAACGTGGCCATTGCGGGCTGCAGGAGGAACCGAAGTGCCAACGGCCCGCTCGGCCTCTCAAGAATGTTTTCCCAGAAACGTTGTATAATCTCTTCTATTGCCATCCTGGCTCATCCTTGTTGTGGCGCTCATTCATTGGGCGACCCCGCGGGGGGTCGCCCATCTGGCGTTCTTCGCCTATTGACGCGCCATGATCACGCGCACGCGTTCTTCGTCATCGATGAAGTGATCCGCGTCGGCAGCATCTTCGCCAAGGTCGATCTGTACCCAGTTGATCTTGCCGTTGAACTTGCTGGTATGAGCAGTGTAGTCGGGGCTCACCGTAGTGCCGGTCTCCCGGCCGACGTCCGTCGTCTCGTCCGCCGAGAAAATGAACCCCTGCGTTTGCTCGACGCGGCCTTTCCCGACTTCTTTGCCGTCACAATACAGAGTGACCGATCCGCCCTTGCCCATGCCGCCGCCGTCGTAGGCGAACTCCATGCGCACCTGGGTCTTTCCGGACGGAATGGGCTTGCTAGCCTCAATTCCGAAAGACTTGATGCCCAGCACGTTGTAGTGGAACTTGGCCTTGCCATCTCTGGCGTAGAGGCTCCATCCGCCAAACCGGCCGCCTTGGGCGATGATCACGCCTTCTGCGCCCTTCTCAGGTACCTCCAGTTCCGAGGTCACCGAGAACGACTTGTTCTTGATATTGACGACGCTGTTCTCGGAAAGACGTCCCATACCTTCAAACAGCATCTGCGAGTTGCCCTTGATCAAAGTCGGACGACCGGCCTGATCGGGGTCGATACGTTCGATCTGGCGATCATCCAGGGGCAAAACGTTGTACTTAACGGCTTCGACCAGCCAGAGGCGTTGCAGCTCATGGAGTTTTTGCGGGTTCTCCTTCGAGAGGTCCTTGGACTGGGTCCAGTCCTTGCTGCCGTCGTAGAGTTCCCAGACGTCATCGTCGAAGGCAGGCATCTTTTGCCCGCCCATCATCCACGGGGTACGGTGCTTGGTGACCGCGCTCCACCCTTTGTGGTAGATGCCCCGGTTGCAGAACATCTCGAAATATTGCGTTTGGTGCCGCTCATCCGCCTTGGCATCGTTGAAGCTGTACAGCATGCTTGTGCCTTCATAGGGGCTCTGCTGCACGCCGTTGACGCTTAGCGGCTCCGGAATGCCCGCAGCCTCCAAGACCGTCGGCGCAAGGTCAATCACGTGGCAGAACTGGTTGCGCAAGCCTCCCTTTTCCTTGATCCCGTTCGGCCAGTGGACGATGGTGCCGTTACGCGTGCCACCCCAGTGTGAGGCCACCTGCTTTGTCCACTGGTAGGGCGAGTTCATCGCCCAGGCCCAGCCGACCGCATAATGGCCATAGGAGTGTTCACCGCCGAACTCGTCCAGCTTGGACATCATGAATTCGAGGGTTTCGATGGCAGCCATGCCGTTGAAGTTGGCCATCTCATTGAAAGCGCCTTGCAAGGTCCCTTCGGCAGAAGCGCCATTGTCGCCGATGATGAGGTAAATCAGCGTGTTTTCGATGGCAGGCCCAAGCGCATCCAGTAACCGGCCGACGTGATGGTCGGTGTGCTCCATGAACGCGGCATAGACCTCCATCTCGCGCTCCAGAGCAGGCTTGAGCTTGGGATCCATCTCTTCCCAAGCCGGAATTTCCTGGTGGCGGGGCGTAAGCACCGCGTCGGCAGCGATGACGCCGAGTTCCTTCTGCCGCTTGAAAGTGATTTCTCGCTGCTTGTCCCAACCATGAGCAAACTTGCCCTTATACTTATCGATCCACTCCTTCGGCACGTGGTGGGGCGCATGCGTCGCGCCTGGCGCGAAGTACATGAAGAATGGCTTGTCAGGCAGCAGCGCCTTCTGCTGGCGAACCCAACTGATCGCCTTGTCGGTCAAATCCTCGGTCAGGTGGTACCCCTCTTCAGGCGTTTTGGGGGGTTCGATGGGGACTGTCCCTTCATACAGCGCGGGATCCCATTGGTTGTTCTCGCCGCCAATGAAGCCGTAGAAGTATTCGAAGCCGCCGCCTCCGGTCGGCCATGCGGTGAACGGCCCGGCCGGGCTCGTTTGCCATACCGGCACCTCATGACATTTGCCGAATTGCGCGGTGGAATAACCGTTGAGCTTGAGGGTCATCGCCAACGGAGCTTTGGTGTTCGGCAACACGGAACTGTAGCCAGGAGCAGCCGTCGCAATCTCTGTGATTCCGCCCATGCCGACTGAGTGATGGTTCCGGCCGGTCAGCAACGCCTGCCGTGTTGGCGAGCAAAGCGCGGTTGTATGGAACCGCGCATACCTCAATCCGCCTGCCGCCAGTTTTTCGAAGTTGGGGGTATTGCACGGACCACCGAAGACGCTGGTAGCACCGTACCCTACATCGTCTATGAGGATGACCAATACGTTAGGCGCGCCCTGGGGCGGCCGCACATCCCTGATAGGCGGGAATCTCGTGTCGGGATCCTTGGCGTCGTACGTCACCAGTCCGTGTTGCTGATGATCCGGAATAGGTAGGACGCTACGATTGATGTTGGCTGTCGCTTTGCTCATGGGTGATCTCCTTCATGCGGACTCAGTTTCCGGTTAGCTGACTTGGCAGCAGCATCCGAAAACGCTGCGATCTGAGAATTCTAGTTCACAGGGCTCGGCTCCCAGTCCCGGCACGTCGCCTTTGGCAAAGGAGGGTCGTGGTGGAGGCGTGAACTCCGGAACAATAGTGTCTTCGTGGCGCCGAAGCCTTGAGGCGCGCCACATCGTCCTTCACGTTCAGGGATAAACAACCACGTACCGGCCGCCGGTCGCCTGGTAGTATGTGTGCCCACAGTGCCAGACATGAACACCATAAAGAACGACCTTGCTGCAGCTTGCCGGCAGCCTCGCGACATAGATCGTGGAGCGGCGTAGAGCGCGCCGAGTCGTGCGTCTCGCGACGCCCGCAACGCTTCCTGGGGTGAGAGGCCGACCGACTCTTGCTTGCGCCTGCGATACGAGGAGGCCCGTGATGCCTGAGCTACTGCTGTCAATCTCCAGTCCAGCCACAACCGCCATAATCGCTAAAAACCATTTGATCGATTTCATGTCCGTTCTCCCGTTGGATGGCAATGTTGAGCCTTTGAACAACCAACATCGTCTTGCCGATCCTTGTCAGCATGGGGTCAGAATATTGCTTCAAGGCACTGGGGGAACGTAAGTTACGTGGGGAAATGTGTTATCGTGAGAAAGCCCACACGTGTTCATTACAGCATGAATGACAGGAGCCACCGGCGCCTCCGATTTTGATAAGTCTGGGTCGTCGCTCGGCATCACGATGTGCCAAAATCCCAGTGGCGGACCCTCCACGTATCGTTGGCTTACGGTAGGCTGACGAGGCCCGTCAGACTGGAAGGATCGTGGCGGCTACGACTGTGGCGCCCTTCGGGATAGGAGCGAAGCCGGAAAGCGACTTCTTTGTTGTACCCATTGGACAACCGCCTGTCCTCCGCCACCGAGTTCGCGTATCCCTCGAGCTCTATCACGCCAGCGGCAGATAGAACGACTCTCGGGGCTTTGAGCTCGATGCAGGTGGCCGAAATCGTCCGCGCGGTGGCGGCGCTGAGCCCAGGAAAGCATTAGATCAACGACGCGCGACCGGCGAATAAAGGATCAAGTCGCCGTTGCAAGCCGCAGGAATGCGTGACGATAGGAAGTCCGTAACCATGCGGGCACCATGCGATCCAACTGCCGTCGCGCCGCTCATCGATGCGCCCCCAGAAGCTTGCGGTCTTTGCCATGCGCGCGCTGCGCTGCGACGGCTGCCGGGCGTGAGCGGATGACCAACTCGCACCTGCGCCTCGCCGACGAACCAGGGGAGCGCTGCAGCAAGTGCTACTTGGCCGTCAGGATCGCTATCGGCGCCGCGACTGGCAAAGTGAGGACGCGGGTCGTCGCGCCGGCCAGCCCGCCCTCTTCCTGCTCTGGAATACCCTGCGCCAGGACCTTGCGAAGATCCGGCGCCATTTCTGCGATTTGGGCGAACTTGCTGTGGTTTGTCGCGTCCATGGCTTTGACATTCGACAAATCGACCACGATGGCGCCGAGATTTGCGAGTTCCGCCGTGTCGCTGCTCGCCCCAATCCGATCTTTGCCGCCAGCGATAAGTCTCGACAGACCCAATGCTTTGTCGTCGCGCGAGACAATGATCAAAAACGGCTTTTTTGGTTTCCCAATTCGCTGCATTTCCGATTTGAATACGTCCTCGTCGATATCGGGGGCGGCGAGTATCACCGTACCAAGCTTGCTGGCGGAAGCGACGTTTCCCGATATCTTGATTTGCCGAAATGCCTCGACGGTCACCCAGTTGCCCATGGAATGCGCGAGGACGTTGATTTCATCGGCATCGCTGGCCAGCAAAAGGCGCAGCGTCCGCTCCAATCTGTCGCGAGCGATGGTCGCGCTGTTGTTGTCATATACGTAGTCCAGCGTCTTGCCCCGCGAGGCCCAACTGAAGAAGACGGGAACGCTAGGCGCATGGGAATCATGAACGACTTGCGCGAAGCGATAGAGCCCTTCGGCAAACAGCGTGTTGTAACCATGGACAAAGAGCAGGACCTTGCGCTGGCCCTTGGGCTGAGCCTTCAAACGTTGGTTCAGCTCGGCCAGAAACTGCTTTTCGTTCGGCAGGACTTCGCCATCTCGCGTGACAAAATCCGTTTGAGCATTTCCCGGCTTCGAAGAAGGCCATTCGACATTGCCAGCCTTATGGTTCGGCGGCACGCTGACGGTGATCGACGCAAAGTTCAGGGCAGATGACCGTTCACCATCGAAGTAAGTTCCCGGTCGAGCATCAGGCGCTCGAGTGGTGGCAACGAGGATGGCATGCGAATTCGCACCTTGAGCTACGGAGGTATTCGACAATAGGGCCCCGGTCTCAGGCCTGCTTGCGCAAGACGAGAGGCTGACAAGACTGAACGCACAAGCAAAGGATATTGCCAGGCTTCGCCTTGCTCGCATGTCCAATCCCACCAGTCCCCCGCAGCGATTTACCAGCTTCATTGTTTCGTGCGCCCCGATGTCATCCCCGAGAAGGCGACCGTGCCTCCCCGCGCCGAGCTTTGGCTGTTATCGGAAACAAGTCGTCGCGCGCTTCGATGTCGTAGCGCTACACGACTTGCGTAAGGTCAAGTCCAGACACAACCCGATCTCCGATCCCAATACAGGATCGGCAGCCTCGCTGATCGCGATTACTCCCGAAAGGTGGCCCGGGAACCCGCTTACGTTTCGAGTGCCCTGGAAGGAAGGTAACTAACTGTATCCTACGGGCAGAACCCCGCGGCTCCTGGCCGGAAATTGACTTCAGCAGGCAGGCTTTGGGATCAGCAACAAATCGCCATCCTAGAAACGCATGACCAGACCCATGATCGGGCCCTGTTGCACGACATCGAAGACAAACCCATCATTGTCGTAGTTGACGCCCAAGGCGCGATAGCCTGCGACCGCCGAAAACCGATCATTGAACCGATAGCCCAGCGCGGCTGCGACATCCCAATCGACATTGGCGGCGCCTGCTCCCACCATTCCCCATCCCGTGACATAGACCTCGGGTGTGAGCGAATAGTTCGCACGAATACCAACCAGCCCGTCTACCCAGGTCTTGCCGTCGCTGGCGGAAACGCCGTCAAGGACCCCACCATGGAAGTCAAGGTCCGTATCCACGGACCAGATCCTCATGGCGCCGACCACATCGAGACGTCCAGCGTCACTCTGGAGAACTGAATAACCAGCTCCGGCCAAACCTGAAAAAGTTTGGGACGTGAGATCGACGCTGTCTGCCAAGATGCCTCTGGGCGTGCCACTGCCGGCGGAAATCTTGACATATTGGAGGTCGCCGAAAATGCTGTAGCGGTCGTAGCGTGCCTCGATGACGGCCATGACCGCGAAATCAAGATTTTTCAGGATGTCGCCAAAATCTGAATCAACCTCGACGGTGGGCAAACCGAACTGCCCCACGTCACCCGAGAGCCCAGCCGCCCAGAAATACGGCGCGACGCTGAACGTCCATCCCTGCTCGGTCACGACGGGCTTCAGGTCCGGCGTCACCGGGGAGACCAGATCGGCCGCTCCCGCGTTATTGGCAAGGCAAAGGACACAAAGCGCTGCATAGCCGCCAGTCACCGTCCGACAGAAAGTTTTCATGATCTTTGCTCGGTTCTGAGTTGGGCTCGCAGTGCCGGTTTCATTGGAAGGCTTAGTCGACATAGACCACGACGTAGCGACCGCCGTAGGGCTGATAGTAGACACCACCGCATTGCGACAGCGTCATACCATTGACATTGACTCTTACGCAGGCGGGCGGCAGCGCGGCCACGTAGAGCGTGGACCGTCG
This sequence comes from Mesorhizobium captivum, assembly GCF_033977165.1. Lineage (NCBI taxonomy): Bacteria > Pseudomonadati > Pseudomonadota > Alphaproteobacteria > Hyphomicrobiales > Phyllobacteriaceae > Mesorhizobium > Mesorhizobium captivum. The sequence continues at coordinate 55,748 of NZ_JAVIJB010000013.1, read as the reverse complement.
AACCACGCGGCGCGTTGTGCGACGGGCAACGCCAGCAACACTTCCCGGGGTCAGCGGCCTCCCGACCCGTGCTTCGGCGCTGGAGACGAACGAAACGGAGGGAATGAGTTCACTGTCGGTGACTATGAGCGCCGTGACGAGGCTCAAGGCCAACGCGGTTCTATTTCGCGCGATCGTTCTCATTCTGCGTCCTCCAGGGAAAGTTGGCCGATTTCGTCCGAATCTATGTGTTCCAGCCTTTTCGCATCCGCTGGCGGCGTGAAGGAGAACAGCTTGCCGTCGACCTTAGGGTCGACGGTCCAGTTGCCTAGTCTCAGCGTGTACTGGGGCGCTCCGGTCACCCATTTGGTGGTTATGACATATTTGAGCGGCAGCGGCTGGTCGCCCTGGCGGATCCAGATTTGCCAGTCGACGGTGTCTGTCCGGAACGCCAGATGATCGCAGACTTGGCCGCCGATAACGGCTTCGCCGACCAGCGTGCCTTCGACGGCTCCTTCTGTGAGGACCGAATACGGGTCCGCGGACATCAGGTCCGCGCCGGCAGCATCCAGGCCGGTCGAGACCCTGAACTCCTCGACGGCCTCGTCAATGCTCGGACCAGGGCTGTCGATTTGGGCGAAAGCATTTATCGTTTTGCCGTAGAGCGAGATGACTTTGCCGTCGAAGGTGACCTCGACATCGGCGTCAGGGCCTTTCCGACTGATGCGGAAACCCTCGCCGCGCGAGGCTGTCAGGGAGCCCGAAGCGCTATACTGGATCTTCTGGCCGGCCTTGTCGACGATCTCGTGATCGGTATCGTAGTCGACGCTGAACGTCTTCAGACCTTTCAAGTAGTTCATCGAAGTGACGAGGACGTGGTTAGCATCCTTGTCTATTGCGCTCTGGCTCCAGGCCGAAGCACATGAGAGTGCCAGGCCTACGGATGCTGCCAGCAGGCTTGCGCCCTTGGGGCGCAGTCTCGAAAGTAAGCCGGATTTCATGATCTGGTTCATCTTGTTCACCGTTGTGCAATTGCAGTCGAATGCTGAAGCCCCCGAAATGGCGGAAAATTGCAGGCTGACCATCGACCAGTTCTAACCATTCGTGACGCTCATCATGGCGGCCGAGGATTGACACCCAAGTTTCGGGTAGCCTCTGAGTCCTGCACCGCTGCCCCGACTTCTCCAACCAACCGGTCCACAAGTTCCTGCCATTCGGCTCGTCTAGTCTCGACCAAAGCCGGTGCAATCTTGTCGACGCTTGAAAGCGCCAGCTCCGCTTCCGCAAGCTCCTCGCATATCTCCAGAAAGCTCTCACTCCGGACGATCAGTCGGTGGATCGCCAACTCAAACTGCGGAAAGCGGCGTACCGCCGCTAGGATCGCTCTTTGTCTGTCGGACGGTCCGTCTTGTTTGGCCATAATTCGTTGATCTGACTGAGATCCGACCGAAATTAACGACGTTTTCAATTCGCCAATTCGCGATCTGAGTGAATTGTATTTCGCGATCAGAGTGAATTGTATATTGCCCAAAGCCAGTAGCGGAATGTAAATTACGTGGAAGACCATGTAGTCATCGGTCGGACGAGGGTCAGTGAACAAGCCTGAATCATCCTTCACGGCGGAGGCTGCTCTCCCGGCTGAGAGTTGTCGCGCCCAGCTTGCCCTGATCCTTGGCAGCGCGGACTTCGATGCCACCGGCCGTGAGCACCGTTTCCTTAGCTACGTGGTCGAAGAAGCGTTATCCGGGCGTGGCGATCGCATTAAGGCCTATACTATCGCGGTCGAAGTGTTCGGCCGCGGCCAATCATTCGACCCTCAGACGGACCCAATCGTCCGCATTGAGGCTGGCCACCTTCGTCGGGCGCTTGAACGCTACTACCTGACCTCAGGACAAAGAGATCCTGTACTCATAACAATTCCCAAGGGCGGCTATGTTCCTGCCTTCGCACGCCGGGCGGAAACCCAGTTGGCGCCGGTCGAAGCCCCAATTGTCACGCAGCCAGTCACTGAGCGCCCGCCCCTGTGGAGGACCCGACCGCGACTGCTGACAGCCGTGCTCATGGTCCTTCTGGCGATCGTGGCATCTGTATCGGCCTGGTGGTGGGCGCCCGACACATATAGCGAGCCAGAAAAGCCCCGTGTGCTTGTGCAGGCGTTTGACAATCCGGGCGGCGCTCAGGCCGCAGGCGTGGTTGCAAGTGGATTGAAGGAGGAAATTGTCGAGCAACTTTCCAAGTTCAGAGACTTGCTGGTTATGGAGTCAGCCCCGAAGCCGGACGATGCCTCATTGGCGCCACCACGATTTGTGGTCGCTGGAAGTGTCACGCTGTCGGACGAGGCCTTTCAGCTTCGGGTCCGGCTCATCAATCGCGGCAGTGGGTCGGTCATTTGGGCAAATAGCTACGACGGTCCATTGAAAGTCTCGGCATTTCGGGGCGCGCAAAAGGAGATTGCACGCAGCGTGTCACAAAATCTGGCTCAGGTTTACGGCGTGATCTTCCAGGCGGACGAGGACCTCAACGTGAGCAACCCTCCCGATGATTGGATAGCCTATAGTTGTACACTTTCTTTCTATGCATATCGGCTGGACGTTGATCCGCAGCGCCGTCCCGCTGTGCGTACGTGCCTCGAGAAAGTTGTAGATCGCTTCCCCAGCTACGCCACGGCATGGGGTCTTCTGTCATTGGTCTACATCGACGACTATCGGTTTGAATTTTTAGCCGATGGCGCGTCCCCGGCATCAGCACTTGAGCGCGCTTTCGCTGCCGCCCGGCACGCCGAGGCGCTCGATCCCCTAAATATGCCGGCGCGCCAGGCAAAAATGCTGGCTCTCTATTTCGACGGGCAGATTGATGCCGCGTTGGAGCTAGGCAAGGAGAGCCTGAAACTCAACCCCAACGACACCGAGTTCTTGAGCGAATATGGCGAGCGCCTGGCGTTTTCGGGAAAGTGGAAGGAAGGTTGCCCGATGCTGGCGGAGTCGCGCCAATCAAATCCCGGAGCCTCAGCCTACTACGAGACGGACTTGGCCGTTTGCTCCTATTTTGACGGCGACTATGCGCAAGCAGCAACATGGCTAAAGAAAACGCCTGCCCCGATGAATCCGCTCTATCATTTGGTTGGCGCCGCGATATACGTTGAGGCAGGGAACGTTGCGGAAGCCCACCGCGAGAGCGAGTGGCTTCAACAGAATCATCCGGAATTGGTGAAAAACTTGCGGGGCCAAGTATCAATGCGTTTGGTTCGCCCGCAAGATGCCGAGGCCTTTCTCGGCTCGCTTAGAAAAGCAGGTCTTGTGATCCCTGATTGACTGGCCTCCTGCCGGTGTCGGACGCGCAGTCAAGCTAGCATAGCTCGCTCCTTGACGGGTTGAGATGGTCTCGTGTCGAGTGCCGTTGCCGAGGATTATTGAAGCGCTCGAGGTCATCGAACACATCCGTCCTGGCGCCATCCTTCGTCCTGTAGCCCTTGCGTGCCGTGCGCTCTGCATTCCTCCAGTTCCGTCAAACACCTTATCGGTGTCCACGACCGACAGCAGGTCAGACCGCATTTTTAGCGCGTAGCCTACAGTTAGTTACCTTCCGAACAAGAGGACAATGCCCCAGCGTAGGTCAGTGATGCATTGCTTCCGTCAACGCACAACTGTGGTTGCATGACTTTGGTTTTCTTTCCCGCGGGCAGAATTGCTCGAAAGCAGGAAGCCGGGCGACTTCTGGAAGCAGACCAAAGACGGGCGCCCTCGGCCTCGGATGGATACAACAATGCTCGACACCGTCGCGCTCGTTACCTTGATCGTCGTGCTTTTGCTGGTCGCCTACGGCGCGGTCGCTGTCTGGGCAATCCCTTACGAGATCGCCAAGGCCCGCAACCACCCACATCAGGACGCGATCGGTGCTGCAACCTGGGTCAGCCTCCTTACCTTGGGGGCGCTGTGGCCTTTCCTATGGATCTGGGCGTTCCTCTACCACCCAGATCGCGGCTGGGGACTTTCACCGGCCGCGGCTTCGGGAAATTCTGCCGAAACCTCCCAGTTCGACAGACCTCATTCAGCGCTCGAGCAGGTCGCGGAGTAGATACGATGGGTGCGCTTCTCCTGCTGGGCTATGCGGCGATCTGCGTTGTCGTCTTCAAATTCATGCGTCTGCCGGTCAACAAATGGACCGCGACCACCGCATGCCTGGGAGGTGTGGTGGTCGTCGGCGGGCTACTTGCAATCATTAACTACAATCACCCGTTTACGACTGAAGCACGCCTCTATTTCTTCACCACGCCCATCGTTCCCGAAGTGAAAGGCCGTGTGGTCGAGGTTCCAGTGGAACCAAACATCGCCCTTAAGAAGGGTGACGTCCTGTTTAAGATCGATCCGGAGCCCCACAAATTCGTCGTTGCACAGAAGCAAGCTGCTGTCGCGGAAGCGGAACAAGGGGTCAAGCAGCTGAAGTCGGCGCAGGACCAGGCTGCCGCCAGCGTTGCGAAAGCTGAGGCGCAGGTCGAGCTGGCCCAGCGGGCCTTCGATCGCCAAACACAACTTCTCGAAAAAAAGGTGATTGCGCAGGCTACTGTCGATACGGCGTCTCATAACCTCGAGGCAGCCAACCAGTCGCTGGCCGAGAGTCAGGCGGCGCTGGAACGCGCTCGACTGGCCTATTTGTCGGAGATCGGCGGCGTAAATACGACGGTCGCCAGATTGACGGCTGACTTACGCGACGCCGAATACGACCTCGATCAAACCGTGGTGAGAGCACCAACCGCCGGCTACGTAACCCAGCTCTTCCTCCGCCCCGGCATGATGGCAGGAACAGCACCTGCGTTGATCTTTATTCACGAGGGCGACAGGGTTTTTGCAGCAGCCTTCCCGCAGGCTGTCGTTCAACGTCTGACCGTGGGCTCGGAAGCTGAGATCGCGTTCTATGCAATTCCCGGGAAAGTATTTCAAGGCAAGGTCAGCGGGGTTGTGGACGCAGTTTCGCAAGGCCAGCTGCAAGCAAGCCCCACTCTTCTCAATCCTGAGGATCGCGGACAGACACAGGGCCTTGCGCTCGTCGGCATCCAAATAACGGACGATGTTTCGGGTTACCAGCTGCCTGCCGGATCGACAGCTCAGGTCGCCGTGTACAGCCCCCATATGGCGTCGGTCGCGGTCGTTCGGCGAATCCTGCTGCGGATGAAAAGTTGGATGAACTACATTGTCTGACTGTTGGGAGAGAAGCTGCGACTGCGGCACGTCAAGAGAAAGTGGGCCTTCTGGGCAGCGGTGGCGGCACCGGCGCTCCACGCAGTTTTTCAAGGCCATGATCTAAAAACAACTCTTACATCTAACATCTGAGGGATAATCATCATGCGAAATTTTACAGCACTTATCGTGGCAACGTCGGTGGCACTTTCATCTGCGACGGCAGTCTACGCACAAGAAAATCCCCTTCCCAAGGCAAGCGATACGCTTGTCCGATATGGGGACGACGTCGAAGGCTGGACTGTCTATGCCAATAAAACACGCGGAGATTGCTTGATCGTGAGCTCATTCGGCCCAGGTTCGGTGCAAATGGGCGTGGCCGCAAACCAGGCGGTCGGGTACCTTGGCGTGTTCACGAAGCTGGACATAGGCATCAAGAACGGAGTCAAGGACATCTTCGTCGATATCGACGGCCATCTTTACCGCGGCGTGGTGACCACAACGACCGGCCAACTCAAAGGCGGGTATTCGGGCGGTTACATTTTGACGGACGACCCGGCTTTCAAGCGCGACGTGGCGAAGAAATACACGATGACCGTGTTCCCGCAAACCCAGGGTACCTTTGTCGTCGATCTGAAGGGGACCTTCAAGGCAATGGCGGCGGGTCGCAAGTGTCTGGCCGAACAAAAGTCAGGCTGATCTATTCCACCGCTGGCTGCAGTAATCTACTCCAAGTTCAAGGGGAACGTGAAATGAGCGATGAAGCAAATCCTGACAGCAAATCCAACGGTGCGAGTTCGTCGCACCTCACTCGCCGCGGCCTTCTGCTGGCCGGATCGGCACTGACTGCGGCCGGACTTTCCATACCGTCCATGGCACAGCAAAGTCCGGCTCCGGCGGCGGCGGCAAAGACGGGGTCCCAGCCGAACATCCTGGTGATTTTTGCCGATGATGTTGGCATATGGAATCTCAGTGCCTACCACCGGGGCATGATGGGCGGGACGACGCCGAACCTGGACCGCATTGCCGCCGAGGGCGCGTTGTTCACCGACTACTATTCGCAAAACTCCTGCACGGCAGGCCGGGCGGCGTTCATCACCGGGCAGAACCCTTTCCGTGTCGGCCTCCTGAAGGTGGGCCTTCCCGGATCTAAGCAGGGCCTGCAGGACAAGGACCCGACAATCGCCGAGCTTTTGAAGGGCCGAGGTTACGCGACCGCTCAAATCGGCAAGAACCATCTGGGCGACCGCAACGAATTCCTTCCGACGATGCACGGGTTCGACGAGTTCTACGGCAACCTCTACCACCTGAACTCGGAAGAAGAGCCCGAGGACCCGGATTATCCGAAGTCTCCCGAGTTCCATGCCAAGTTCGGGCCGCGCGGCGTGCTCGACGTGAAGGCGACCGACGTCGACGACCCGACCGAAGACCCCCGGTTCGGACGCGTCGGGAAGCAGGTCATCAAGGACACCGGTCCGCTGACCCGCAAGCGCATGGAAACCGCAGAAGAGGAGCTGCTCGCCCGATCCCTGGACATCATGGATCGCTCGGTTGCGGCAGGCAAGCCGTTCTTCCTCTGGCACAACACGACCCGCATGCATGTGTGGACGCACCTCTCGCCGAAGTGGGAGAACAAGACTGGCTTCGGCCTCTACGCCGACGGCATGGCGGAACTGGACGATGTGGTAGGTCGACTGCTGAAGAAGCTCGATGATCTTGGCATCGCGGACAATACGATCGTCGTCTTCAGCTCCGACAATGGCGCGGAGACGTTCTCGTGGCCAGATGGCGGCAGTACCCCGTTCCGAGGCGAAAAGGGCACGACCTGGGAGGGTGGCTTCCGCGCCCCATGCTTCGCTCGCTGGCCGGGTGTCATCAAGCCGGGCAGCATCGTCAACACAACGATGTCCCACGAGGATTGGCTGCCGACGTTCCTGGCCGCCGCAGGGAACCCCGATATCAAGACCGAGCTGCTGAAGGGACAGAAGGTCGGCGACAAGACCTTCAAGACCCATCTCGACGGTTACAATTTCATGCCGTACTTCAAGGGGGAGACCAAGGAAGCCCCTCGACGCGAAATCTTCTACTTCGACGACCAGGCCAACATCAACGCGTTGCGCTACGATGACTGGAAGATCTCCTTCGCCTATATCGAGGGCAACCTCTTCACGGGCAGGCGCGTGACGCAAAACGTCCCCCTCGTCACCAACCTCAGGCAGGATCCGTTCGAACGCTACCACGAGGAGTCGGGGGCCTACGAGCGTTGGTGGAGCGACAAGCTCTGGACGCTGGTTCCAGCCCAGACAATCGTCGCAGAGTTCCTTGCCAGCTTCCGGGAGTATCCGCCCAGCCAGAAATCCGGCTCCTTTGATGTCAGTCAGTTCCTCGACGCGCTTCAGTCCGCGTCGAGCAATTAGAACTGTGCCGGATGTGAAAAGCCAACGGGATAATTCTTGTGGCAAGTCCACAAGAGCGGATGGAGGTAGGGCATGCGATCGAAAATCGGCCGTCACTCAGGGCCGTAACTGATCGCTTTGCATGCGCCGGCTCGCACGTCCTGTGCGAGCCGGCGTACGCGCTGAAGGAGACCCAAATGCGAACTCATCCCAGCCCTCACGCGACGCGGCCACCGCGACGACGGTGAGCGCGAATATGCCTACGACCGCGAGTCCCATATTGGACGCCTTGCCAGCGGCCTCGACGAGGCAGAGCAGCGCGGCTGGGCCTTGGTCAGTATGAAGATGGACTGGAAGAGGATCTACCCCGAATGACGCAAGCTGCCGAACTCGGAACCCTAGACTCGCCGATGCCTCGCGAATTGCGGTCGAACGGGTTGGTCTGGATTCCCGGCGGCGAGTTCCTGATGGGTTCGGACCATCACTATCCCGAGGAGGCGCCGGCGCATCGCGTGCGTGTCGGCGGCTTCTGGATGGACAAATTCACGGTGACCAATCGCGACTTCCAGCACTTCGTTGCGGAGACAGGCTACGTGACGGTTGCCGAGAGGTCGGTCAATCCGGACGACTATCCTGGCGCGCTGCCTGAATTGCTGGCGCCCTCATCGATGATGTTTAGAAAGCCGCCCGGCCCCGTAGACCTTTCCAATCAATACAACTGGTGGGTCTACGTTCCGGGCGCCAACTGGCGCCACCCTCGCGGTCCCGCGAGTTCCATCAAGAGGCTCATGGACCATCCTGTCGTCCACGTCGCTCACGAGGATGTCGAAGCTTATGCGAAATGGGCGGGCAAGGAGTTGCCAACGGAGGCGGAGTGGGAGTTCGCAGCACGGGGCGGGCTCGAGGGCGCCGAATTCGTCTGGGGCGACGAACTGACACCCGGCGGCAAACACATGGCCAATACCTTTCAGGGCGAATTCCCTTGGCGCAATACGTACGACGACGGCTTCGAATATACCGCGCCGGTCGGCTCGTTCCCACCGAACGGCTACGGCCTTTACGACATGGCCGGCAACGTCTGGCAGTGGACGAGCGACTGGTACCAGGAGCATAGCAAGATCGACAGCCCGTGCTGCACGGCGGAAAGCCCGCGCGGCGGCACACGTGACGGAAGCCACGATCCGCGCCAGGCGGGTGCGAACATCCCTCGCAAGGTCACCAAGGGCGGTTCGCATCTGTGCGCGCCGAACTATTGCCGCCGCTACCGGCCGGCCGCGCGGATGGCCCAGCCGGTCGACACCTCGATATCACATCTCGGATTCCGTTGCGTCGTCCGCCCAGGCCGGGGAGGCTAGGAAGCTTTGAGTTTCGCACGGATTGCGGGAACGTCTGGTCGCACAGTCGACCGAAAATGCGGGAGCGCTCGATGAGCAACGCACTGTCCACTCGAATTGGTATTCTGCTGTCGGCCGTCATTCCGATTTTCTTTTGGGTGCTCCTTGGAACTTCCTGGGCCCAGCAGCCTCCGGTCGACGTGCCGCCCGAAAAGGCACGGCAGTTCCTCAACCTGCTGTCCGACCCGGAGCTGAAGGTATGGCTCGAAGGAAAGGTACCGGCAGCAGCCGAGGAACCGCCTGCCGCATCGCTGGCCGACGCGATCTCGAACTGGGAACTGGCCGTTCGCGCACGTCTCGCCGCGCTCGCCGGTGCCATTCCTCGCATCCCGCAGGAGCTGGCTAACGCCGCCGGCGTCGTCTCGCGCGACGTGAATTCAGGCAGGCCCGGACTGGTGATCCTGATCCTGGCAGTCCTGACTGTCGTCGGCTTCGGCGCCGAGTGGCTGGTCCGCCGGGCTTTGGCGCTGGGCGGTGCTGACGGAACAGTTGACCCCGGACAGGCGATCCTGTCCGAGGTCGCCGCCTTGCTGACATTTGCTCTGGCGGCCATTGGCTCGTTCCTCGCGTTCGAATGGCCGCCTTTGCTGCGCCGCATCGTGCTGACTTTGCTTCTCGCCTTCATCGCCGTGCGTGTCGTCCGCGCAACTGCCAGGTTGCTGTTTGGGCTTGCCGGCACGGGAAACAGAACGTCGGATGAGACGCCGACGGCAATCCCTGTCGCAAGCGAGACCGTTCAGCGTTTCTGGCTTCGGCGCGTGAGCCTCATCGCCGGCTTCCTACTGTTTGGCTGGGCGGTGGTCAGCCTCATGCCTGGCATCGGTTTCTCCATCGACGCGACGCGCGTGGTTGCCCTGCTTTGTGGCCTGGGCATGTTGGCCATCGCCATCGAAATCGTCTGGCGGCGGCCGGACAGCGCAGCTTTCGCTGTCAGGCAATCGCTGCTGACGCTCTACCTGATCGCGCTTTGGCTGGCCTGGGTGGCAGGACTGCTCGGCGTGCTGTGGCTCGGCCTCTATGCGTTGCTGTTGCCGGCGACGGTGCGTGGGGTTGGCAACGTCGCACAGGCCTTCGCCGGCAGAGCGCAGCGCAGCGGTGCCCTCGGCATCATGCTGAACGTGCTGATCGTCAGGGGTGCCAGGGCAGCGGTGATTGGCGCTGCGGTCGCTTGGCTCGCCTATATCTGGCGCATCAGGGCTGCAGCCCTTGCCGGCAGTGAAACAGGCGCGATCGTGATTTCGGGCCTGCTCAACAGCATCATCATCCTCCTGGTAGCGGATCTGCTGTGGCAGCTGGCGAAGGCGTTGATCGCTTATCGGATGGAGCTCGCGCCAAAGGAAGGGTCAAGTGCGGACGACCTTGCGCGCAGCGGCCGGCTGCGTACGCTGCTGCCGATATTCCGTAACGTGCTTGCTGTCTTCATCGGGGTCGTCGCTGTGCTGACAATCCTGTCCGGACTGGGCGTGCAGATTGCACCTTTGATCGCCGGCGCGGGCATTTTCGGCGTCGCCATCGGCTTCGGTTCGCAGACACTGGTCAAGGACGTGCTGAGCGGCGTTTTCTATATGCTCGACGATGCCTTCCGTGTCGGCGAGTATATCCAGAGCGGCAGCTATAAGGGCACTGTCGAATCGTTCAGCCTGCGGTCAGTCAGGCTGCGGCATCACCGCGGCCCAATTTTCACCGTGCCGTTTGGCGAGCTCGGCGCCATCCAGAACATGAGCCGTGACTGGGTGATGGACAAGATGGCTCTCAATGTCACCTACGATTCCGACGTAGATCTCGCTCGCAGGCTCATCAAGAAGATCGGTCAGGAGCTGGCCGCGGATCCCGAGTTCGCAGCCGACACGCTTGAGCCGCTGAAAATGCAAGGCGTCGACAGCTTTGGCGATTCCGGGATCGCCCTCAGGATGAAGCTGATGACCAAGCCGGGAACTCAGTTCGGCATCAAGCGGCGAGCGTTCATGATGATCAAGAAGGCATTCGACGAGAACGGCATCAAGCTCGCCGTTCCCACCGTGCATGTGGCGGGTGGCGGCGACAACGCGGCCGCCGCGCAGCAACTGCTCAAGATGAAGCAGGCTGCGAGCTAGAATCGGCAAACCCGGCGCCTGACGGCACTAGCGGTCACGCCCCTACTACGTGCAGTTGCTGCGGCTGCCAGCGGTTGTCCTCCGGCGGAGGGCGACGCGATGATGGGTGAGCGACGTGTGGCGCAGGATGCACTGTTGCGGTCGATGCCGGCACGATTGCAGACCGAAACTCTGCCAGCATAGCGCGTGGTTTATTGTCGCCTTGACGTCAGTAAGCCACGAAGGTTCAACGATAGTCTAGGCGCCAGCTCAGGCAGAAACACCCCAGAAACCGGCGTCTCTGGTCCACGCGTTCGCCGAACACGCGGGCTAAACCACGGAAAAGACGCCGCTATTTCCCGGCGTCGCGAGACGGGCAGTTAGAGAAGGACTGTTTGGTGGAGCCAATCGGAATCGAACCGACGACCTCTTGAATGCCATTCAAGCGCTCTCCCAACTGAGCTATGGCCCCACTCCCGGCAGTCAGCCGGCGCCGTTTCCGGCGAAGAGATCCGGCGCGGGTCGAGAACCGCGCCGTCGTTTTAGTGCTGGCGGCTTCTAGCGCCGCCTTCAGTCAAGATCAAGCCTTCAAAAGCCGCTTTTTCGTCACAGGCCAAAATGGCCGGCAAACGATCAGATCAGACCTCGTCCTCGTCGTCGCCGACGCCGATCATGTCGGAGACGTCGTCGTCCTCTTCCTCTTCATCGGCAAGGAAGGTGTCGTCGTCATCGTCGCCGAGATCGACATCATCCTCGTCGTCTCCGATATCGGGAAGATCGTCGCCGCCACCCTTGGCTTCGTCATCAGCCTCTTCGAGCGAGACGACTTCGGCGCCTTCTTCCTCGTCGCCGTCGACCTCCTTGTCGGCGACCTCCTCGTCCTCCTCGATGGCGGAAATCTTGCCTTCGTCGAAATAGGAGCGCGGATAGCTCTTGCCGGTATAGGGCGAGACGATCGGGTCCTTGTTCAGGTCGTAGAATTTCCGACCCGTTTCGGGGTCGATACGCTTCGTGCCAAGTTCAGCTTTTGCCACAGCAGGCCTCGTCAAAAAAAGAATGGTCCCCATAACCGCAGTTTTCCGCGCTGTCAAAGCCAAAAGACATGTCCTGAAAACCCGCTTTTTCAAAGGCCCGCGCGAGGGGATGACCATTGCCGCGCGCCGTGATACGAGACCGCCGCACCATGGCGAACTCAGCCGGCCAGCCGGCATTTCATTTGGACGACAAAATGTCTCATTCCGCCGCCGTTAAGCCAGCAACGGCCCGCAAGTCTCCCGCCCTTTCCGGCACGGCCAGGGTGCCGGGCGACAAGTCGATCTCGCACCGCTCCTTCATGTTCGGCGGCCTTGCCTCGGGCGAGACGCGCATCACCGGCCTGCTCGAAGGCGAGGACGTGATGCGCACGGGGGCGGCCATGAAGGCGATGGGCGCGCATATCGAGAAGAAGGGCGCCGAGTGGCTGATCCGCGGCACCGGCAACGGCGCGCTGCTTGAGCCCGAAGGCCCGCTCGATTTCGGCAACGCCGGCACCGGCTCGCGGCTCACCATGGGTCTCGTCGGCACCTACGACATGGAAACGACCTTCATCGGCGACGCCTCGCTTTCCGGCCGGCCGATGGGCCGCGTCCTGGAGCCGTTGCGCCAGATGGGTGTCCAGGTGCTGAAGTCGGCACCGGGCGACCGCATGCCGATCACGCTGCGCGGGCCGAAGCATGCAGCCCCCATCACCTATCGCGTGCCGATGGCCTCCGCGCAGGTGAAGTCGGCAGTGCTGCTAGCCGGCCTGAACACGCCGGGCATCACCACGGTGATCGAGCCGGTGATGACGCGCGACCATACTGAAAAGATGCTGAAGGGCTTTGGCGCGAACCTGACGGTCGAGACCGACGAGCGCGGCGTGCGCCACATCTTCATCGAGGGCCAGGGCAAACTGACGGGGCAGACGATCGCCGTGCCGGGCGACCCCTCCTCGGCAGGTTTCCCGCTGGTGGCGGCGCTGATCGTGCCGGGTTCGGACATCACGATCGAGAACGTGCTGATGAACCCGACCCGTACCGGGCTGCTTCTGACGCTGCAGGAAATGGGCGGCCGCATCGATATCCTCAACCCGCGCAATGCCGGCGGCGAGGATGTGGCCGACCTGCGCGTGCGGTATTCCGACCTGAAAGGCGTTACCGTGCCGCCGGAGCGCGCGCCGTCGATGATCGACGAATATCCGGTGCTGGCTGTCGCCGCTGTTTTCGCCGAAGGCGAGACGCTGATGCAGGGGCTGGAGGAGCTGCGCGTCAAGGAATCCGACCGGCTGTCGGCAGTCGCCAACGGGCTCAAGCTCAACGGCGTCGACTGCAGCGAGGGCGAGGCGTCGCTCGCCGTACGCGGCAAGCCCGGCGGCAAGGGGCTGGGTGCCCATCCCGACGGCCAGGATACGAAGGTGAAGACCCATCTCGACCACCGCATCGCCATGAGTTTCCTGGTGATGGGACTGGCGACGGAGAAGCCGGTGACGATCGACGACGCCAACATGATCGCGACGAGCTTTCCGGAATTCATGGGTTTGATGAAGGGGCTGGGCGCGGAGATAGAGTGAGGGCGATGGGTTGGAGCCAAATTGCAACGCTGGCGGGACAGCACCCCCCTCTGTCCTGCCGGACATCTCCCCCGCAAGGGGGGAGATCAGACGTCACGCCGGCTTTCGCCAATCTCCGACGCTGGACGGAAGGCGCCAGCATCGGAACTGCCAATCTCCCCCCTTGCGGGGGAGATGTCCGGCAGGACAGAGGGGGGTGTGAAGGAACTCGGCGCTTGTCTTGCTCATCGCGCCCTTCGATCGCGGCGCCCTGCCGATGACCCACACCTTCACCATCGCCATCGACGGCCCCGCAGGCGCGGGCAAGGGCACTCTTGCCCGGCGGCTCGCCGACCATTACCGGCTGAACCTGCTCGACACCGGCCTCACCTATCGCGCGGTGGCGCACAAGCTGCTGGAGCTCGGCCTGCCGCTCGACAATGTCTCGGCGGCTGAAACCGCGGCGCGCCAGGTGGACCTCTCCAATCTCGACCGCACGGTGCTGTCGGCACATGCGGTGGGCGAGGCAGCCTCGAAGGTTGCGGTCATTCCCACTGTCCGGCGCATCCTGGTCGAAAAGCAGCGTGAATTCGCCAAGGCGCCGCCGGGCGCGGTGCTCGACGGCCGCGACATCGGCACCGTCGTGTGCCCGGACGCCGACATCAAGCTCTATGTGACGGCGAGCGCCGAGGTGCGGGCGCTGCGCCGGCTGGCCGAAATTGAGAGCATGGGCGGCAGCGCCGATTTCGCCACCATCCTCGCCGACATCGAGCGCCGCGACGAGCGCGACATGGGCCGCGCCGACTCGCCACTCAAGCCGGCCGCCGACGCGCACTTGCTTGATACCAGCGAAATGGCTATAGAGGCCGCGTTTCTGGCGGCGATGGCGATCGTTGACGACGTCCTGGCCAAGAGAAGCAAGGCCTGATCCAGGTTTTCTCTCACGCTTGCGATTGCCGAACGCGGGAAAAATACCCATATCGGGCACGAACCAGCCTGCCAGCATTCTTATGCGCCGGACTTGCCGCTCCGATAGCGGCCGAGGGCTCTTCAGCCCGGAACGCCGGCAGGCTCACGCAACGCTAACCCACGGCGCCCGCTCCGCTACGAAAGCGGAGCACTCCAGGAGAAACAATGTCAGTAGCTAATCCCACTCGCGATGATTTCGCGAGCATGCTCGAAGAATCATTCACCGCCGGCCATTCCGGCGAGGGCCAGGTTGTCCGGGGCACGATCACCGCGATCGAAAAGGACATGGCCATCATCGACGTCGGCCTCAAGGTCGAAGGCCGCGTGCCGCTGAAGGAATTCGGCGCCAAGGGCAAGGACTCCTCGCTCAAGGTCGGCGATACCGTCGAAGTCTATGTCGAGCGCATCGAGAACGCGCTTGGCGAGGCCATGCTGTCGCGCGAGAAGGCTCGCCGCGAGGAGAGCTGGGTGCGCCTCGAGGAGAAGTTCACCAAGGGTGAGCGCGTCGAAGGCGTCATCTTCAATCAGGTCAAGGGCGGCTTCACCGTCGATCTCGACGGCGCCGTGGCGTTCCTGCCGCGCAGCCAGGTCGACATCCGTCCGATCCGCGACGTCTCGCCGCTGATGCACAACCCGCAGCCCTTCGAGATCCTCAAGATGGATCGCCGCCGCGGCAACATCGTGGTGTCGCGCCGCACCGTGCTCGAGGAGAGCCGCGCCGAACAGCGTTCGGAGATCGTGCAGAACCTCGAAGAGGGCCAGGTGGTCGAAGGCGTGGTCAAGAACATCACCGACTACGGTGCGTTCGTCGACCTCGGCGGCATCGACGGCCTGCTGCATGTCACCGACATGGCATGGCGCCGCGTCAACCATCCGACCGAGATCCTCAACATCGGCCAGACGGTCAAGGTGCAGATCATCCGCATCAACCAGGAGACCCACCGCATCTCGCTCGGCATGAAGCAGCTCGAGTCGGATCCGTGGTCGGATATCGGCACCAAGTTCCCGATCGGCAAGAAGATCAAGGGCACCGTCACCAACATCACCGACTACGGCGCGTTCGTCGAGCTGGAGCCGGGCATCGAGGGCCTCATCCACGTTTCGGAAATGTCGTGGACGAAGAAGAACGTGCACCCCGGCAAGATCCTGTCGACGACGCAGGAAGTCGACGTGGTGGTGCTCGAGGTCGATCCGGCCAAGCGCCGCATCTCGCTCGGTCTCAAGCAGACGTTGGAGAACCCGTGGGAAGCGTTCGCGCGCAGCCATCCGGTCGGCAGCCAGGTCGAGGGCGAGGTCAAGAACAAGACCGAGTTCGGCCTGTTCATCGGCCTGGAAGGCGACGTGGACGGCATGGTGCACCTCTCCGACCTCGACTGGACCCGTCCGGGCGAGCAGGTCATCGAAGAGTACAATCGCGGCGACATGGTCAAGGCGCAGGTGCTCGACGTCGACATCGAGAAGGAGCGCATCTCGCTCGGCATCAAGCAGCTGGCCCGCGACACGGTCGGCGAGGCGGCGAGCAGCGGCGAGCTGCGCAAGAACGCCGTCGTCACCTGCGAGGTCATCGCGGTCAAGGATGGCGGTCTGGAAGTGCGGCTGGTCGAGAGCGGCCTCGAGACCTTCATCAAGCGTTCGGACCTTTCCCGCGACCGCGACGAGCAGCGCCCCGAGCGCTTCACCGTCGGCCAGAAGGTCGATGCCCGCGTCATCGCCTTCGACAAGAAGACCCGCAAGCTGCAGGTCTCGATCAAGGCGCTGGAAATCGCCGAGGAGAAGGAAGCGGTCGCCCAGTACGGCTCGACCGACTCCGGCGCCTCGCTGGGCGACATCCTGGGCGCGGCGCTGAAGAAGCAGGGCAACTAGAGCATTCCAGGAAAACCGCGCAGCGGTTTTCCGTCCGGAATTGCGTAAGCCCTCCTTCGCCCAACCCAAACAAAAACCCCGCCGGAGCGATCCTGCGGGGTTTTTCTTTGCCCTATGAGCTGCTGACTAAAATCAGGCCCGGCCGTAAAGCGGCACCAGCGTGCCGCTCATCGCCTGGTTGGCGGGCGAGACAAGATAAGCGATCGCTTCGGCGGCGGCCTCCAGGCTGACCCATTTGGTGAAATCGGCGTCCGGCATGTCGGCGCGGTTGGCGGGCGTGTCGAGCGTCGAGGGCGCCACGGCGTTGACGAGGATGCCCTTGTGCTTCAGTTCCTCGGCCATGGCCTGAGTCATCGCGGCGACCGCCGCCTTCGAGGCGGCATAGGCGACCATTCCGGCTCCGCGCCTGGGATCGAGCCCCGCGCGCGCAGCGACGTTGACGATGCGCCCCGCGGTGCCCGACGCCAGCATCGAGCGCACCGCGGCGCGGCTGCAAAGGAAGGCGGTGCGGGCATTGGTGTCCATCATCTCGGCAAAGGACGCCGACTCGATCTTCTCCACCGGCGCCATGGTGAAACCGCCGGCGAGGTGGATCGAACCCCAAAGCTCGGGCAACTGATGGTAGAAGGCCTCGACCTTGGCGGAGTCCGACAGGTCGACATTGTGCGCGAGATGAACGCTGGCGTGTGCGGCATAGGGAAAATTCGGGGGGGCAGCGGCATGGGCATTGGGCACGTGGCAGATCGCGCCCTGCTCCAGCAACCTGCCGACAACCGCGCCGCCGAGCGCCCCAGTGCCGCCCGTCACCACGACATGCCTGCCGTTAAGCGTTTCCGTCATATTTCGACCGCTCCTGTCACTTTTCTTATGGTTATGCCGCCCCAGCATCGAACGTCGCGCCTTTCGCGCTGTCACTCAATTGAAATATCGACATGGCTGGCGCAGCGTCTTTGCATGCGTCAGGCAGCCGCGCGAGATCTTGTCGCGGCGTCTGGATTCGACCGGATCTTGTTCTGCGGAGCCGGCGCGGAAATTGGAGCGCCGGCAAATGCTCGCAGGCGCCAACGCCTTCAGTCGACCGTGATTTCGACAAGGCGCGGCTTGCCGGCCGCTCGCGCGCGCTTCAGCGCCTCGGCGAGGCTGCCGACCCCGGTCAGCCGTTCGGCCTCAATGCCATAGGCCTCGGCGAGCTTACAGAAATCCGGCGGCGCCGGCGACACGCCGACCGGCTCGACGCCGACATCGAGCATCGAGGTCTCGATCTCGCGATAGCCGCGGTTGTTCCAGACGACGAAGATCACGGGCGCCCCGGCGTCGAGCGAGGCACCCAGCTCCGTCAAGGTGAACTGGAAGCCCCCGTCGCCGGTGAGACACACGACCGGCGCCTCGGGCACGGCAAGGGCGGCGCCGATCGCCGCCGGTGGGCCATAGCCCAGCGCGCCGAAACCGGTCGCCGCATTGAACCAGCCGCCCGGACGGTCATGATCGTAATAGAGATTGGCGGCATAGATCGGCTGCGTCGAGTCGCCGACGATGATGGCGCCTGGCAGCGCGTCGCGGATCACCTCCACAGCGCGCACCTGCGCCACATACTCAGACTTCAGCTCGGCCAGCGCCGCCTCTCGACCCGCTGCCGCGTGAGCTTTGCCGTCTTTCGCGGCGACATGAGCAGGGCCGAGATCAGCCAGCAAAGCACCAAGCGCCGCGGCGCAATCCGCCTGGATCGCAACGGTGACAGGACGACGGGTGAGCTGGTCGGCGCCGATATCGATGCGGATGAGGTTCGGCGGCAGCACGAAGCCGCTGTCGCCATAGCCGTCATAGTCGGTCGGGCCGAATTCGGTGCCGGCGGCGATCACCAGATCGGCGTCCGCCATCAGTGCGCGCACGGCCTTCAGGCTGGGGCTTGCCGGCACGCAGAGCGGATGGGCATGCAGCAGGCCGCGCGCATTGGCGGTTTCGACGACCGGCGCGCCCAACGCTTCGGCGAAGCGCGTCAGCGCCGCATCCGCCCTCTTGGCGCCGCCCCCGGCCAGGATCAGTGGACGGCGAGCCGTCTTGATCAACCGCACAGCATCGGCGATCGCCGCCGCCGCCGGAGCGGGCGGCGCAGCGTTGCTAAGCACGGCCGCAATGCCGTCGGCGGGCTTCACCATGACGTCGGTCGGAATCTCGATATGGACCGGGCCCGGACGCGACGAGGAGAAGACGGCGAAAGCGCGGGCTAGCGCGCCGGGCAGTTCCCCGGCCTCGGTGATGCGTTGCGAAAACAGCGCCACCTTCTCCATCATGCCGCGCTGATCGGGCAGTTCATGCAGGAAGCCAAGCCCCTTGCCCAGCGTATCGGTGGCGTTGACGCCGGAGATCACCAGCATCGGCACCGAATCGGCGCGCGCCTGGCCCATGGCGGTGATGGTGTTGGTCAGCCCCGGCCCGGTGATCACGAAGGCGACGCCCGGCCGGCCGCCGGCGCGCGCATAGCCGTCGGCCATAAAGCCGGCACCCTGTTCGTGGCGCGGCGTGACGTGGCGGATCTTCGAGCGCGCCAGACCGCGATAGAGCTCGACGGTGTGAACGCCCGGAATGCCGAAAACGGTGTCGACGCCATGCGCCTCGAGCAAGGTGATGAGCGCTTCGCCGACGGTCGTCATTGGTTTTCTCCCCTTTAGAGCGGATCACTGTTTAACGGAAACAGTGATCCGCTCTATGTCTTCGTTTCTTACGCAATTCCGGACGGAAAACCGCTTCTCACTTTTCCTGGAATTGCTCTAGCGGTTCGAGGCCGAGCTCGGCCTCGACAGCCTTGATCCCAATCGCCGCCAATTCGCCGGGTGAGAACATCTCGCCCGCCAGGCAGCCTTCGATCCAGAGCCCGTCGATGATCGCATTGATGGCGATGGCATGGTGGCGCAGCTCATTTGCGTCCGGCTTGCGCCGTTCGGCGGCGAGCACTTCGGCCACAACCGCTTCCACCTCGTTGCGAAAGCCAAGGTAGCCTTCGCGATGGGCACGGGCCAGGGTCGGATCCGCGTTCGCGCGGCCGATGAAGGTTGCCCAGAGCGAAAACACCCGGGCGTCGATGATCGGCGCGTTGAGGTTGGCGCTGACGAAAGCCGCAAGGCGTTGGCGCGGCGAGGCATCTTCCATGACCAAGGCTGCTTTCGCCTGCTCGGTCATGCGGCCGACCAGCGCTGTATAGGCTTCCTGCAACAATTCTTCCTTGCCGGGGAAATAGTGCCGGATCAGCCCCGCGGTGACGCCGGCACGCAATGCGATGGCGCGCAGGGTGGCGCCCTGCAGGCCATATTCCGCCACGCTGTCCAGGGTAGCCTCGATCAGATCCTGCCGCCGCCGCTCCTCGCCCTCGCGACGGAACTTGCGGCGCGCATTCATTGGCGCAGGATCGGCCGCGTCAGGCATGTCGGCCCGCCTTCGCAAGCGATGCAGAGCGCGTCCGCCTCGAAGATTTCAACCGTGCAGCCGGCAGCTTCCATCGCCGCTTTGGTCTTGGGAAAGCCCGCAACGGCAATGACCTTGAGCGGGCTGGTCGGCAATACGTTCAGGCTGAGGCCGTTGGAAGCGGCGAACTCGTCGGCGTCGCCTTCGACCAGCCGGATGCCTCGCGCCTTCAGCATCTGATAGAACGGTGCCGGCAAAAGCGGTGAATAGACCAGCGCGAGGTCGTCGGCCAGCGGGCTGATCACCGACATCAGATGCAGGCACGCCTCTTCGCCCTGCCACAGCGGCAGGTCGAAGCCGTAGACGGAAATGCCCAGCGGCGTCAGCAGGTTGGAAACCTGCTGGATGCCTTCCTGGTTGGAGCGGACACCGCGCCCGATCGCCAGCGTGCGGGCATCCACCCATACGCAATCACCGCCTTCGACCTGGCCAGGCGCCTCGACGCGGCCGAGGATCGGAATGCCCAGTCTTCTATAGGTTTCCTCATGCAGCGAGGGTTCCCCGGCGCGCAATGGCTTGCCCATCGACAGGATCAGCGCGCCGCGGTCGGTCATCAGCGACGGGTCGTGCGTGAACACCGAATCCGACAGTCCGTCGGCCTTGTCCTCGATCCATTCGATTTCGGCGCCGGAAGCCAGCACCAGTTCGGCAAGGACTGCGTGCTGCGAGGCAGCTTTCGCCGGGTTGAACCCCGGGCCATAGTGCCAGGCAACCCTGTTGGCGTCGCGCATGGCGTTGGCCGCCGACCGCATCAGCACGCGCCGCAGCGGCGCCGCCATGGACTGTGATCCGAAAGCGCTCATTGATGCCCTTTTAAGATGAAAAAATCCAAGAAAATTTCATGAAAGGCTATTTATACACTTGCGCAACAAGCCCGCAAGTGCCGTAATGAGCAGGATTGACGGGCTCGCGCGGTCGGGTCCATGCTGAAGTCAGGAGCGGGACAGTACAGCGTATGTTGAGGAGCCGGATGGACGTTCGACGAACTGCCGTCGCCCCTGCAGAGGTCACCCGGTGAGCGCGGTGGAAGCCGCCGCAGTCCCATCCGGCGAGGCGCAGAGCGGCGCCGCCGAAGCCATCCATGTCGAGAACCTGCATAAGAAATTCGGCCAGTTGCATGTGCTGAAGGGTGTTTCGCTGTCGGCGCGCGACGGCGAGGTGGTCGCCATCATCGGCGGCTCCGGCTCCGGCAAATCGACCCTGCTGCGCTGCATCAACTGCCTGGAAAACCCGACCAGCGGCATCATCCGCGTCAATGGCGAGGAGATCAAGCTGAAGGCCGACAGCCACGGCCACACCGTACCCGCCGACCGCAAGCAGATCGAGCGCATCCGCTCCCGGCTCGGCATGGTGTTCCAGAACTTCAACCTGTGGAGCCACATGACGCTGATCGAGAACGTCATCGAGGTTCCGGTGCATGTGCTTGGCGTCAAGCGCGACGAGGCGATCGCCCAGGCCGAGAAGCTGCTTGCTCGCGTTGGCCTCGCCGAGAAGCGCGACGTCTATCCGGCATACCTGTCGGGCGGCCAGCAGCAGCGCGCCGCGATCGCCCGGGCGCTGGCGATCAATCCGCGCGTCATGCTGTTCGACGAGCCGACCTCGGCGCTCGACCCGGAGCTGGTCGGCGAGGTGCTGAAAGTGATCGGCGACCTGGCGCGCGAGGGGCGCACCATGGTGCTGGTGACGCATGAAATGAAGTTCGCCCGCGAGGTCGCGACGCATGTCGTCTATCTCTACAACGGGCTGGTCGAGGAAGAAGGACCGCCGGAACAGCTGTTCGGCGCGCCCAAATCCGAAAGGCTCAAGCAATTCCTCCGCAACGTCGGCTAGGGCCGGCGTCAAGTGGGGCGAAAAACCGGGAACAACAACAAACTGGGAGTCCTGACATGAAGACTGTTCTCAAGACATTCGCCGCGGCGCTGCTCTTCGGCGTCGCCGCGATGGGCGTGGCCAAGGCCGATCAGGTCAAGATCGGCGTCGCCGCCGAACCTTATCCGCCCTTCACCTCGCCGGATGCGACGGGCAAGTGGGTCGGCTGGGAAATCGACTTCATCGACGCCGTCTGCGCCGAGGAGAAGCTCGACTGCGTCATCACGCCCGTCGCCTGGGACGGCATCATTCCGGCGCTGACCACCAAGAAGATCGACCTCATCGTCTCCTCGATGTCGATCACCGACGAACGCAAGAAGACGATCGACTTCTCGGATAAGTATTACAACACGCCGACGGCGATCATCGGGCCGAAGGATCAGAAGTTCGGCGCCACGCCGGACGATCTGAAGGGCAAGGTGGTCGGCGTCCAGGTGTCGACGGTGCATGCGGTCTACGCCAAGAAGCACTTCACCGGCGCGCAGGAGATCAAGGAATACCAGACGCAGGACGAAGCCAACAATGACCTCGCGGCCGGCCGTCTCGACGCGGTGCAGGCCGATTCCATCGCGCTTGGCGAATTCCTCAAGACCGATCAGGGCAAGGCCTGCTGCGACCTGAAGGGCATGGTCGCCCCGGACGACGAGGTGCTCGGCCCGGGCGTCGGCGCCGGCGTGCGCAAGGAAGACACCGCGCTCAAGGAAAAGATCAACGCCGGCATCAAGGCGATCCGCGCCAACGGCAAATATGACGAGATCTCGAAGAAATACTTCGACTTCGACATCTACGGTGGCGCCACGCAGTCGAACTGACGATATTTCGCCCGTCAATTAGGGGCATGGCCCAGTGCCGTGCCCCTAAGCCCAATCTTCCATGCTTGCCGCTGGCCGCCAACGCCGGCGACCAGAGCCAGCAATCCGGGGGCGAAGCTGATCGACATATTTCTTCCGGCCTCGGCGGCCGGCATCATCGAACTCCTGTCGCCCGTGCCGCCCGGCTGGGGCGGCACCTTGCTGGTCGGATTGCTGCATTCGATCGAGATCGCCATCGGCGCCACCTGCCTTGGGCTGCTGATCGGCACCGGCGGCGCCTGGGGCAAGCTCTATGGCGGCCCGGTTGCGCGCGACCTGCTCGCCGTCTACACGACCGTGGTGCGCGCCGTGCCGGAACTGGTGCTGATCCTGCTGCTCTATTACGCCGGCACCGACCTCATCAATCAGGTGTTGACGGCAATGGGCTACCAGCGCGTCGACATCAGCGGGCTGGCGGCTGGCATCTTCGTGCTCGGCGTCGTCCAGGGCGCCTATTCGACGGAAGTCATCCGCGGCGCCATCCTGTCCATCCCGCAAGGCCAGATCGAGGCCGCCCGCGCCTACGGCATGTCGCCGGGCCTGATGCTGAGGCGCATAACGCTGCCGGCGATGCTGCCCTTCGCCATACCCGGCCTCGCCAACCTCTGGCTGATCGCCACCAAGGACACGGCGCTGCTTGCCGTCGTCGGGTTCTTCGAACTGACGCTTGCGACGCGGCAGGCGGCAGGCGTCACCAAGGCCTATCTGCTGTTCTTTCTCGCTGCCGGCGTCCTTTATCTGTCGCTGACGCTCTTCTCCAACCTGATCATCGGCCGGGTCGAAGCCTGGTCGCGGCGCGGCATGCCTTCCGTCAAGGAGGCTCGCTGATGTCGGCCGAAGCGACCGCAATCAACATGGCGGCGCGCGCCTCGCTCTGGCTCAGGCCGCATCGCATCGTGCTGATCCTCATCGCGCTGGCATTGGTTTTCTGCGCCGCCTTCTTCATGCGCTGGGACTGGCTGCCGCAATATTGGGAAATGGGGCTGCTCGGCATCTGGCGGGCGCTGTGGATCCTCGTCGTCACCTGCGCGCTGGGCTTCCTGCTCGCCGTGCCGCTCGGCCTGGCGCAAGCCGGTGGGCCATTCTGGTTCGCCGTGCCGGCCAAAGTCTTCTGCACCATCATCCGGGGCACGCCGCTGCTGTTGCAGCTCTGGCTGCTCTATTACGGGCTCGGGTCGCTGTTCCCGCAATATCCATGGATCCGCGAGTCCTGGATGTGGACATATCTCAGGCAAGCCTGGCCCTATGCCGTGCTGGCGCTGACCTTGTCCTTCGCCGGCTATGAGGGCGAGGTGATGCGCGGCGCCTTCGCCGGCGTGCCGAAAGGGCAGCTCGAGGCGGCCCGCGCCTTCGGTATGAGCCGCTTCAAGATCTTTCGCCGCATCTGGCTGCCGCAGGCTTTCTTTCGTGCGCTGCCGACGCTGACCGGCGAGACCGTGCTGCAACTGAAGTCGACGCCGCTGGTGGCGACGATCAGCGTCATCGATATCTTCGCCGTCTCCTCCAAGGTGCGTCAGGACACCTATCTCACCTACGAACCCTTGCTGCTCCTGGCGCTGATCTATATGGCGATCACTGGCATCCTGGTGCTCATATTCAGCAGGATCGAGGCGCGAATTCCGGTCAAAATCGGGTAGCGAATAGAGAGTAGCGAATAGCGAGTAGTTCGTTTATCTCCCCCCTATTCGCCATTCCCTATTCGCTACTCGCTGCTGCGGAGCAACTCCGATGCAACTCACTCTCGACCAGGCAACAGGGCTATGCCGGATGGCGGCGCTCGGCGCCGGCGCCAATGAGGAGGCGACACAGTCGCTGGTCGCCTCGATCATCGCGGCGGAGGCGGAAGGCCTGCCGGCGGTCGGCCTGTCGCATTTCATCGACTATCTGGAGGCGCTGGAAGCCGGCCGCATCGACGGCAATGCCGATCCGGTCATCACCAGGCCGGCGCTGGCCGTCTATCTCTCCGACGCGCGCGGCGGGCTTGCGCATACCGCCTTCGACCGCACGATCGATGACCTCGCCAAGGCCGCAAAGCTGTTCGGCGTCGCCATCTTCTCGCAGAAGAACGCCTATACCTGCGGCGCGCTCGGCTATTTCACCGGGCGACTCGCCCAACTTGGCCTGGTTTCCTTCGCCGCCACCAACGGGCCGGCGGTGCTTGCCGGCTCCGGTTCTGTCAAGCCGGTCTACTGCACCAACCCGATGTCCTTTGCAGCACCTGCCGCCGACGGGCCGCCACTGGTCATCGACCAGTCGTCGAGCGCCACCGCCTTCGTCAACATCCGCAAGGCGGCCGAGGACGGCAAGAAGATCCCCGAAGGCTGGGCGCTGGACGCCAGCGGCAATCCGACCACCGATCCGGCTGCGGCGATGAAGGGCGCGATGCTCGCCTTCGGCGGCCAGCGCGGCGCCAATATCGCGCTGATGGTCGAGGTGCTGGCGGCAGGCATTTCCGGCGCCAACTGGTCGCTCGACGCGCCATGGTTCTCCGGCGGGCCGGACAGTCCCGGAACCGGGCTCTTCGTTTTAGCCATCGAGCCCAAGCTGCTCGACCCGGATTTCGAGCAGCGCATGAAGGAGCAACTCGACCGGCTGCGGCGGCGCTACGGCGTGCACATTCCCGGCCGCGCCCGGGCGGAAGCCGCGGAAAAGGCGACGGCACGCGGCATCGACGTGCCAAAGGCTGTCGTGCAGCGCATTTCCGAATTCGCCGAACGCTATTCGGCCTGATCGAAACCGCGCGTCTTCTTCGCGCAGCCATTGAACCTTTCTTTGCCCTGCGGCGACGCATCACCGGCACCCCATCGCAAGCCGCAGAGGGTGGCTTGGGTGGCGGCTTGCGGTTGGCGGCGCCGCGCCGGGCGTCCAGGGCCGGGGCGGGCGTGCTTGCTCACGCCGCCTTGATACCGTCTCAGGTCAGGCCGCCTCGTTGGACCCTGTTTCGGCGCGAGCACTGCCCGGAAAACCCCGCTTCGGCGGGGTTTTCTGTTTTCTTCAGCCGCGCCAATAAAACATGCGTAATTCTGTCAAGTTTATCTTATTTGACGATGTCGGGCGCCGCCGAGCTCATAGATCTGGGCGCCCGCGTCAATTATCAGCAAAGGAGACCGCATGCTGGCCAACACCGACACGTCCAGAAACCGCCTTATCGTCCCGGCTCTTGGCGGCCTCTATGCGACGCTGAACAATTCCGCCGAAACCCTGTTGCGCGCCGTTGCCGGCGTCTTCCTCGCCATTCATGGCTCGCAGAAGATCGTCAATCCGTTCGGCGCCGCGGAAATGGTCGAAGGGCTGGGCTTCTATCCCGGCGTCTTCTGGTCGCCGCTGCTTGCCTGCATCGAATTCTTCGGTGGCATTTTCATCGCCATCGGCCTCATCACCCGCCCCGCTGCTTTCGCCGGCCTGATCGTGCTTCTGGTCACGGTATGGTTCCACTGGGTCACCATGGGCCAGGGTTTTTCGGGTGCGGAAAAGTCGCTGCTGTGGGCGGCCATCCTCTCCTTCTTCGTCATCCGCGGCGGCAACCGCCATTCGGTTGACGCGCGCATCGGCAAGGCCTTCTAAGCCGAGCCGAAACAAGGTCGTGATTGGTTCCGACCGCCCTTTGCCTTTGGCGCGAAACCGACTATGAACGCCTCTAGCCAAGCCTAGCGCGCCGGAGCCAGCCATGACTGAAATCCTGCAGACCCCCAAGCTCGTCGTCGTCTTCGGCGGGTCCGGCTTTGTCGGCCGCCATGTCGTGCGCGCGCTGGCCAAGCGCGGCTACCGCATCCGGGTCGCCTGCCGGCGGCCCGATCTTGCCGGCCATGTGCAGCCGCTCGGCAATGTCGGCCAGATCCAGCCGGTGCAGGCCAATGTGCGCGTGCGCTGGTCGGCCGACCGCGCCGTGCAGGGTGCCGACCATGTCGTCAACCTCGTCGCCATCCTGCATGAGACCGGCCGGCAGAAATTCGGCGCCGTGCACGAGTTCGGCGCCCGCGCCGTCGCCGAGGCCGCCCGCTCGGTCGGCGCCGGCCTCACCCACATCTCGGCGCTCGGCGCCGATTTGAATTCGCAGTCGGACTACGCCCGCAGCAAGGCGCTCGGCGAGAAGGCGGTGTTCGAGACGATCCCGGACGCCGTCGTCTTCCGGCCGTCGATCAATTTCGGGCCGGAGGACAGTTTCTTCAACCGCTTCGCCAACATGGCGCGCTACTCCCCGGTCCTGCCCCTGATCGGTGGCGGGCAGACCAAATTCCAGCCGGTCTATGTCGGCGACGTCGCCGAAGCGATCGCGCGTTCGGTCGACGGCAACGTCAAGGGCGGCCAGATCTATGAGCTCGGCGGCCCGCAGGTGCTGACCTTCAAGGAATGCATGGAGGAGATGCTTGCCGTGATCGAGCGCAGGCGCCTCCTGGTGCCGGTGCCGTGGTGGGTGGCGAACCTGCAGGCCTCGATCCTTCAGCTGTTGCCCAGCCCGCTTTTGACCAAGGACCAGGTCCTGCAGCTGCGCGAGCACAACGTCGTCTCCGAGGCCGCCGCCAAGGCGAACAGGACCATCACCGGCCTCGGCATCCAGCCGCAGGCAATCGCCACGATCCTGCCCAGCTACCTCTGGCGGTTCCGCGCTGCCGGGCAGTTCCAGCAGCGCCGGCCAATAGCCGATCGATAGAAGATTCTAAGTTTTGATGCATGTCGTTATCCCAGAACCGCTGCACACTTCTGGGCGACATGCATTGATCAGCCGCGGCGGGAGACCTGCATCGGCAGGCCGCCCTGCGGCTGCGTGGTCAGCTTCTGAACCGGCCATGGCCGGGTTTCGGCCGTCACGTCGAAGCGGAAGCGCGACAGCAGGATGGCTAGAGCGATGATCGCCTCCTGCATGGCGAAGCTGGCGCCGATGCAGACGCGCGGCCCGGCGCCGAAGGGCAGGTACTGGAAGCGGTCGATCCTGTCGCGGTTTTCCGGATGGAAGCGTTCCGGCATGAAGGCGTCCGGCCTGTCCCACAGCTTGCGGTGGCGGTGCACGACCCAGGGCATGACAAGCACGGCGGCGTATTTCGGGATATAGAGACCGTTCCAGGTCTCCGGCTCGATCGGCTCGCGGTTGATCGAAGGCGCCGGCGGATAGAGCCGGAGCGCCTCCTCGAAGGCGGCGCGGGTGAGCGGCATGGCGTCCAGCCACTTCGTCGGATCAGGTTCGCTCGCCAGCACCGCGTCGATCTCGCGTTCAACCTTGTCGCGCTCCCACGGCGCCTCGGCAAGGCAGTAGATCGTCCAGCCCAACGCTCGCGCGGTGGTCTCGTGGCCGGCGCCGATGAAGGTGATGATATTGTCCTCGACTTCCGCGCGGGTCAGCCCGTCCGGCCCTTCGGCCTTCAGCAGAAGCGTCAGGAAATCCTGCCGCACGCCGTCGGGGTCGCGCTTCAGCCGCTCCTCGCGCAGCTTCACCGTGCCGGCGACGATGTCGCGGAAATAGGCCATGGTCTTGCGGCCGCGGATGCGAGTGAAGCGCGGCAGCCATTCCGGCGCCCGCAACAGGTCGAGCGGGTCGACGCGGCCCATGGTTTCGAACAGATGGTCGATCTCCTTGGCGAAGCTGCCGGGCTCGCCGGCGATCTCGCCGGAAAACAGCGTTTCGGCGAGGATGTCGTAGGTGAGCAGCGTCATGTCATGCGCGATGTCGGACGTGCCGCCGGCTTCGTAGCGGGTGACGAATTCCAGCGTGCGCTTCAGCATCGGCTCGGCGAAACCGAAAATGTGGCGCGGCGTGAACATCGGCGCCATCGCCTTGCGCGAGCGCTTCCATACCTCGCCCTCGGCGGTGAGCAGCCCATCGCGCAGGATCGGGCGTAGGATCAGCTGGCGCACCGTCGCCATCTTGTAGTTCTTGGCGTTGTCGATCAGCACGTGGCGGATCAGGCCGGGATCGTTGGCGATGACCAGCGGCCCGCCGATGCCGGTCACCGATATCCAGGGCTCGTTGTAAGTGTGCTCGCCCCATAATTCGAGCGGGTTGCGATAGACAATGCGCATCATCTCCAGCGTCGAAGGCGGCTGGGTGCGCGGCTTCGGCGCGGGCGGCACGAAGGGGGCGGGCTTGGTGTCCATGGCATGCTCCGCTGGCAGCTCCAATGTAGTGCCCGGCAAGGCGCGCGTCCATGCGACCGGACGGCAGGGTGCCGATCGACACGGACCTCGCCGGAATGTGACCAGCGCCAGTGAATGCCCGCTTGTCGTCGGTGAAGGCTTCCTCTAGTCACCAACGGATACTGTCAAGATCGAGGGAGCCACCCGTGAAGCACCAGTTGAACATCATCATCGGCAGCACGCGACCGGGACGCGCCGGTCCAATCTTCGCCGAGTGCCTGGAGGGCTTCGCGCGCGAGCACGGCAAGTTCGAACCGGTGCTGACAGACATTGCCGCCTTCAAGCTGCCGCTGCTCGACGAGCCGCATCATCCCCGGCTGCGGAAATACGAGAACGACCACACCAAGGCCTGGTCGGCGGCGATCGACGCCGCCGACGCCTACGTCTTCGTGGCGCCGGAATATAATTATTTCGTCGCACCGGCGATCGTGAACGCGGTCGACTATCTGCTCAAGGAATGGCGCTACAAGCCCGCCGCCGTCTTCAGCTATGGCGGCGTTTCGGGAGGCCTGCGCGCGGCCCAGGCGCTGAAGCCGCTGCTCACCTCGGTCGGCGTCATGCCGATCCCGGAAGGCGTGGCGCTGCCCGCCTACAGGACGCTGCTCAACAAGGACGGCGCATATCATCCGAGCGAGCAGGTGCTGGGCGGCGCCAGGACGATGCTGGACGAGTTGTTCCGCTGGAGCGAGGCGCTGAAGGCGCTGCGCGCCGGCCTTCCTTCGGAATAAGAGACGTCGCGATATGACCGACCGCGGGCCGCACCCGCGGCGCGGCTTTTCGCGGTGGCACGGCCCCGCTGTCCGCATCCGCTTCCCGACACAGCGCGCCAAGGCCCGCGAAAGGCCGCTCGCCAAGCCGGCAAAATGCCCGCAAACCTTGGAAAACCAGCCATTTGCGCCTATATCTAGGACATCAAAACGGCGCGATTCGGGGCCATTTGTCCGCGCCGGATCAGCGACATCAATCAGACAGGTTTTCATGAGCGACCAGACCGAAAGCGCCATTGGCGCGGAAGCCGAGTACGGCGCCGATTCCATCAAGGTTTTGAAGGGGTTGGACGCCGTCCGCAAGCGGCCGGGCATGTATATCGGCGATACCGATGACGGCTCGGGCCTGCATCACATGGTCTATGAGGTGGTGGACAACGCCATCGACGAGGCTTTGGCCGGGCACGCCGACCTCGTCTCGGTGACGCTCAACCCCGACGGCTCGGTCACCGTTATCGACAACGGCCGCGGCATCCCGACCGATATCCACTCCAGCGAAGGCGTTTCGGCGGCCGAAGTGATCATGACGCAGCTGCATGCCGGCGGCAAATTCGACCAGAATTCCTACAAGGTCTCGGGCGGCCTGCATGGCGTCGGCGTTTCGGTGGTCAACGCGCTGTCGGCATGGCTGAAGCTCAAGATCCGCCGCAACGGCGAGATCTTCGAGATGAGCTTCACCCACGGCAATGCCGACGCGCCGCTGAAGGTGACGGGCAGTTACGAGCAGGACAAGCGCCCTGGCACCTATGACGGCCGCAGCGGCAGCGAGATCACCTTCTTCCCGTCGGCCGAGACGTTCACCATGGTCGAGTTCGACTACAATACGCTGGAGCACCGGCTGCGCGAGCTCGCCTTCCTCAATTCCGGCGTGCGCATCGTGCTGACCGATGCCCGCCATGCCGACCTCGTGCGCCACGAGCTGCACTATGACGGCGGGCTCGAGGAGTTCGTCAAATATCTCGACCGGGTCAAGAAGCCGCTGATCGAAAAGCCGATCGCGATCCGCGCCGAGCGCGACGGCATCACCGTCGAGGTGGCGATGTGGTGGAACGACAGCTACCACGAGAATGTCTTAGCCTTCACCAACAACATCCCGCAACGCGACGGCGGCACGCATCTGGCCGGCTTCCGCGCCGCGCTGACCCGACAGGTCACCGGCTATGGCGAGTCCTCCGGCCAGACCAAGAAGGAAAAGGTCACGCTCACCGGCGACGACTGCCGCGAAGGCTTGACCGCCGTGCTGTCGGTCAAGGTGCCGGATCCGAAATTCTCCTCGCAGACCAAGGACAAGCTGGTCTCCTCCGAGGTCCGGCCGGTGGTGGAAAGCCTGGTCAACGAGGCGCTCGGCACCTGGCTGGAGGAGCATCCGACCGAAGGCAAGGTGGTGGTCGAGAAGGTGATCCAGGCCGCCGCCGCACGCGAAGCCGCGCGCAAGGCGCGCGACATCACTCGTAAAAGCTCGCTCGGCGTCACCTCGCTGCCCGGCAAGCTCGCCGACTGCCAGGAGCGCGACCCGGCGAAGTCCGAGATCTTCATCGTCGAGGGTGACTCCGCCGGCGGCTCGGCCAAGGGCGGGCGCTCGCGCCAGAACCAGGCCATCCTGCCGCTGCGCGGCAAGATCCTGAACGTCGAGCGCGCGCGCTTCGATCGCATGCTGAGCTCCGACATGATCGGCACGCTGATCACCGCGCTAGGCACCTCGATCGGCAAGGACGAGTTCAACGCCGACAAGCTGCGCTACCACAAGATCATCCTGATGACGGACGCCGACGTCGACGGCGCCCATATCCGCACGCTGCTGCTCACCTTCTTCTTCCGGCAGATGCCGGAGCTGATCGAGCGCGGCCATCTCTACATCGCCCAGCCGCCGCTCTACAAAGTGACGCGGGGAAAAAGCTCGCAATACCTCAAGGACGAAGGCGCCTATGAGGAATATCTGATCGACTCCGGGCTGGAAGAGGCGTCGCTGACGCTCGCTTCCGGCGAGGTGCGCACCGGGCAGGATCTGCGCGGTGCCATCGACGATGCGTTGGCGGTGCGGCACCTGATCAACGGGCTGCACACGCGCTACAACCGCGATGTCGTCGAGCAGGCGGCGATCGCCGGCGCGCTCAATGCGGACGTGCTCGCCGATCTCGGCCGCGCCAATGCCATGGCCGAACGCGTCGCCAGGCGGCTTGACCTCATAGCCGAGGAAACCGAGCGTGGCTGGACCGGGCATCTTTCGACCTCCAATGACGGCGCCGGCGGCTATGTGTTCGAGCGCACCGTGCGCGGCGTCAAGGAATTCGTGCAGCTCGACGCCGGGCTGATCAATTCGGCGGACGCACGCCAGCTCGACCGTTACGCCTCGCGCCTGGCCGAGATTTATGGCGAGCCGCCAGTGCTGCGCCGCAAGGACGTCGCCGAGACAATTTCGGGACCGCTGGCGCTGCTCAACGCGGTGTTCGCCACCGGCCGCAAGGGCCTGACCATGCAGCGCTACAAGGGCCTTGGCGAGATGAATGCCGAGCAGCTCTGGGAGACGACGCTCGACCCGAACGTGCGCTCGCTGCTGCAGGTCAAGGTGGCGGACGCGACGGACGCGGACTCGCTGTTTTCGCGGCTGATGGGCGACGAGGTGGAACCGCGGCGCGAGTTCATCCAGGACAATGCGCTGTCGGTGGCCAATTTGGATATTTGAGCCGACCGGCCGACAGCCTTCCGCAACAAAAAAGCCCGGCGCGAAGCCGGGCTTTTTTGTTGCGGAAGCTGCGGCTAATCAGTGATCAAAAGCCTTGACGATTTCCTCGGTCATCTTCTTGGCGTCGCCGAGCAGCATCATGGTGCCGTCCTTGTAGAACAGCGTGTTGTCGATGCCGGCGTAGCCGGAGCCGAGCGAGCGCTTGACGAAGAGGCAGGTGCGGGCCTTGTCGACGTCGAGGATCGGCATGCCGTAGATCGGCGAGGACTTGTCGTCGCGCGCGGACGGGTTGGTGACGTCGTTGGCGCCGATGACATAGGCGACGTCGGCCTGCGCGAACTCGGAGTTGATGTCCTCCAGCTCGAACACCTCGTCATAGGGCACGTTGGCCTCGGCTAGAAGCACGTTCATATGGCCGGGCATGCGGCCTGCCACCGGGTGGATGGCGTACTTCACCTCGACGCCGTTGGCCTTGAGCTTGTCGGCCATTTCGCGCAGCGCGTGCTGCGCCTGGGCGACCGCCATGCCGTAACCCGGCACGATGATGACCTTCTGCGCGTTCATCATCAGATAGGCGGCATCGTCGGCCGAACCCTGCTTGACGGTGCGCTCGATGCCGTCGCTGGCCACCGCGGCGGTCTCGCCGCCGAAGCCGCCGAGGATGACGGATATGAAGGAGCGGTTCATGCCCTTGCACATGATGTAGGACAGGATCGCACCCGAAGAGCCGACCAGCGCGCCGGTGATGATCAGCGCCAGGTTGCCGAGGGTGAAGCCAAGCGCCGCCGCGGCCCAGCCGGAATAGGAGTTCAGCATCGACACCACGACCGGCATGTCGGCGCCGCCGATCGGGATGATCAGCAGCACGCCGAGCACCAGCGAGGCGGCGACGATCAGCCAGAAGACCAGCTTGGATTCGGTGGTGACGAGCAGCACGATCAGCACCACCAGGGCAACGCCGAGCGCGATGTTGATCAGGTGGCGGCCGCCGATCATGATCGGCTTGCCGGACATGCGGCCGTCGAGCTTCAGGAAGGCGATGACCGAGCCGGTGAAGGTGATGGCGCCGATGGCGACACCCAGGCTCATTTCGACCAGCGCCTGGGCGTGGATGTCGCCCGCCGTGCCGATGCCGAAACTTTCCGGCGCGTAGATGGCGGCGGCCGCCACCATGACGGCGGCAAAGCCGACGAGGCTGTGGAAGGCGGCGACCAGTTGCGGCATCGAGGTCATGGCGATGCGGCGGGCCACATAGGCGCCGACACCGCCGCCGATGGCGAGGCCGAGCACGATCAGGCCGAAGCGCCCGGCCGAGGGCAGCGCCAGCGCCAGCGTGGTGCAAAGAGCGATGCCCATGCCGATCATGCCGTAGAGATTGCCTTGCCGGCTGGTGGTCGGATGCGACAGGCCGCGCAGCGCCAGGATGAACAGGATGCCCGAGACCAGATAGAGGAAGGAAGCGAGATTGACGGTCACGTCACTTTTCCTTCTTCTTGTACATGGCGAGCATGCGCTGGGTGACGAGGAAGCCGCCGAAGATGTTGACCGAGACCAGCACCAGGGCGACGAAGCCGAAGCCCGCGGCAAGGCCGGAGGCCGCAATGCCGACGGCGAGCAACGCGCCGACGACGATGACCGAGGAGATGGCGTTGGTGACGGCCATCAGCGGCGTGTGCAGCGCCGGCGTCACCGACCAGACGACATAATAGCCGACGAAGATCGCCAGCACGAAGATGGCGAAGCGGAAGACGAAGGGATCGATGGCGCCGCCCGAGAGCGCATGCGCCGCGTTGCCGGCGGCCTCGGCGCCGGCTGGCGCATTGGCCAGATCCTGCACCGCGAGGCGGACGGCGGCGGTCGCCTGATCGAGCTGGTCGAGGGCTTTCTGCAGCTGTTCCATCACGCGGTCCCTTTCGACTTGGACGAGGGCGACTTGGACGAGGGCGACTTGGCTGCGGCAGGTTTCTTTGCCGCCGTCTTCTTCGCAGCAGGCTTGTCGGAGGCGTCAGCGACCATGATCGTCGCGGGAATGGCCGCCGGCTCGGTGCGCGGCGCCTCGGTCGCCTTGGCGAAATTGGGATGCACGATCTTGCCGCCATCGGTCAGCATCGTCGCCTTGACCAGCTCGTCGTCGCGCTTGATGGCAAGCTCTTTCGCCGCCTTGTCGACCATGGTCTCGAGGAAGGCGTAGAGGTTCTTGGCGTAGAGCAGCGAGGCGGATGCAGCAACACGACCGGGCACGTTGAGATGGCCAACGATCTTGACGCCGTTTTCCGTCGTCACGACCTTGCCGGGCACCACGCCTTCGACATTGCCGCCGCGCTCGACGGCGAGGTCGACAATCACCGAGCCTGGCTTCATCGAGGCGACCATGGCGGCCGAAACCAGCTTCGGCGCCGGACGGCCAGGGATCAGCGCCGTGGTGATGACGATGTCCTGCTTGGCGATGTGCTCTGCGGTCAGCGCCGCCTGCTTGGCCTGGTATTCCTTCGACATTTCCTTGGCGTAGCCGCCGGCGGTCTCGGCGGCCTTGAACTCCTCGTCCTCGACCGCCAGGAATTTGGCGCCCAGCGACTGCACCTGCTCCTTCACCGCCGGGCGCACGTCGGTGGCGGTGACGACGGCGCCGAGACGGCGCGCGGTGGCGATGGCCTGCAGGCCGGCGACGCCGACACCCATGATGAAGGTTTTCGCCGCCGGCACGGTGCCCGCCGCCGTCATCATCATCGGCAGCGCGCGGTCATATTCGGCAGCCGCGTCGATCACCGCCTGGTAGCCGGCCAGATTGGCCTGCGAGGAGAGCACGTCCATCACCTGCGCGCGGGTGATGCGCGGCATGAACTCCATCGAGAAAGCGGTGATGCCGGCCTTGGCCATCGCGGCCAGCGCCGCGTCGTTGCCATAGGGGTCCATGATGGCGATGACGGCAGCGCCCGACTTGTAGCCCTTCAGCTCGCCATCGGCCGGCCGGCGCACTTTGAGCACCACGTCGGCCTTTTTGGCATCGCCGGCCGTCCCAATGGTGCCTCCGGCGGCAGCAAAATCCGCGTCGATGATGCGCGAGCTGAGGCCGGCGCCCTTCTCCACGATCACCTCGAAGCCCAGGCCCACCAGCCGCTTCACCGTCTCAGGCGAGGCCGCGACACGCGGCTCGTTGGCGTCAAGCTCACGAGGGATGAATACCGTCTGCCCCACCGCATGATCCTTTCGGCTGGAACCTTGATGCGCAAGGCCTCGGCCGGGACCGCCAGCGAGACGTCAGACGCAGTGGCTTGGAAAGTCTACCGCAGAATGAAATAGCCGACGGCCATGATCAGGATGAACAGAATGGTCGCCGAGAAGAAGCCGCCGACGAAGAAGCCGAAGGCCATGGCCAGCAGGATGGCGGCGCAGATGAGCGAGCCGTATTTGGCAAGCGCGAGGAATGCCTTGTAGGTGCGATCATGCTCGGCATAGTCCATCTGCGCGCCCAGTTCGACAGGACCGGTCGGCGTGTGATCAGCCATAGGAATACCTCTTCGAAAATGCCTTTGAGGCACATAGCGAAAAGCTGAACGGAGAGCAATGGCGCTATTGCCGCACGGTCCGCGACAACAGCCTCAAATGAAAGTTGAAATTGGCGAAAGTCGAAATTGGGACGAAGCGCCGCCGGAGCGCTCCCGGGCCTCAGCCGGCGAGCTGCGGAAACAGGCCGAGCAGGCCGACGACGATCAGGTAGAGCGCGACGATGTAGTTGAGCAGGCGCGGCATCACCAGGATCAATATGCCGGCGATCAGGGAGATCAGCGGCGTGAGCGCAAGCGAGTGGATGGTCATGATCGTGTTCCTTCCATGAACAACCCGACATGAGCCCCGGGGCGAAACGCCTGTTGGGCAGGATTGCGGCGGCGCTCGATCGCGACGCCGCTACTTATAACGGCAAAGTTGCAGGAAAGGTCCATTGTGCGTTGAAGGACGCCCTTTTCAGGCAGCGTCACGATAGTATTTCGCCGTCGGCACGATGGAGAGCGGCGTCAGTCGGTTGATGGCCGGATTGGCGAACATCATGCGCTGTTCCACCGGCGTCGACTTGAAGAACGGGAACCGTTCGAGTGTCTGGCGCAAGTTTTCGCCACAGGGGATTTCGAACAAGGCGATCGGAGCAAGGACACCCGGAAACACCTTGCCCTCGGTCCGCTGGATGGCATGGAAGATGCGGGCGTAGTAAGCGGAATGCTCGACCTTGACCGGCGTGAGCACCGCGGTCTGGCCAAAATAGCTGGAAGCCACCATGCCTAGCCTGAGCGTCAGGAAAGGCAGCACCCCTGGCGCGGGCGCGCTATCTGCGTCGGTTGCAAACCGGGTTCCGTCGATGAAGCTCTCTCCGCGGGCAAGCCGCTCGGCCAATATTTCCGGATAGGCATCGACGGAGGGCGAATAGGGATGCTCACGGGAAATGTAGTGGAGCCGCAGCGTGCTGACCAAGTGGCCGTCAAAATAGACGCCGAAGCGATAGGAATTCGGCAGATTGTCCCAGCGGTCCTCGAACATCCCGCTGGCGATCGGGCCGCACATGCCGGACCGCAGGTAGGATTGATAGCGCAGGCGGTAGATCGCCTCCAGATCCTCGCCCCCTGTGATGAGACGATAGTCGACATGCTCCAGCAATTGCATGATCGAACGATTCAGCGCCGACCCAGCATTTGCGCCGGCGCCTGCCTGCGCATCGTTTCTCGCAGCATCCATTCTCAAGTCCTCGTATCCGCCTGAAAATAGGCTATTCGAGTTGAAATGAGACACAAGCCGAAAATTCGATCCGGCTGATTTACCCTTCGTTAACCTTAATAGTCAGGCGAAATCCCCGCCGGTGTAGTTGAGCTGAAAACCAAGTTTGGCGCCCATAACTAAGTTAGCGTTCAATATGACGTGCACAGAAAATTGGAAATATATAAGCAATTTGACGGGTCCATCTACAGTAAAAATCATACACAGATATTGCTGATAATATTTTTATGAGACAATCCTTATGGAAATCTTCTGCAGAATTTTCCTGAAATTACTACAAAAGAGCGTCGCCAGCAGATGTTAAATATTTCCGCTTTCGCGCAAACTGCTGTATGACCCAAGCAACGCGCATATCGATCTCGATCGACGAAATTTTGCGGTTGCAGCTAGCTGACTGTCCGCTTGGCGGCGAGACGCAAATCCGCGGCGAATGGCCAGGTGACGTTCGACATCGTCTCGATGCCGGACGCGCTGAGCGCGGCGCCGAAGAGGAAACCTTGCACGAGGTCCGGTTTGACCGAATGCACCAGTATCTTCAGCTGCTCGAAGGTCTCGACCCCTTCGATGGTGACGACCAAGCCCAACGTCCGCGTCAAGCCGACAATACCCTTCAAAAGGTCGAGCGACTGCGGACTCTGGGTTACGTCGATCAGGAAGGAGCGGTCGATCTTAATCTTGTCGAGCGGCAGCTTGTGCAGGTAGCTGAGGCTGGAATAGCCGGTGCCGAAGTCGTCGAGCGCGATGCGGACGCCCAAGGTCTTCAGCTCTTCGATCAGTTCGCGCGTCAGCGACTTGTCGTCGAGCAAGGCAGTCTCCGTGACCTCGATTTCAAGCCGGTGCGGCGCAAGGCCCGACGCCGCCAGGGCATCGCGCACCTTCTGCACGACGTCGCGGTTGCGGAAATCCTTGGCCGAGAGATTGATCGAAACACTGGTCTGCGCCGGCCATTTGGCGCATTCGGCGCAGGCCGCCTGCAGCACGAAGGTGCTGATCTCGGAGATGATGCCCATCTCCTCGGCCAGCGGAATGAATACGCCCGGCGAAATCGGGCCGAGATCGGGATGGTCCCAGCGGCAGAGCGCCTCGCAGCTGGCGATGCGCATGGTGCTCATGGACACGATCGGCTGGTAGACGACACGCAACTCCTTGGCTTGCACAGCGCTGCGCAGATCGGCCTTCATCAGCTGACGGTTGCGGAAGGCGGCATCCATCGACGCCTCGAACAGCCGCCAGCTGTTCTTGCCAAGTTCCTTGGCCTTGTAGAGGGCGAGATCCGCCTTGACGATCATGGCGTCGACGTCGGTGTCCTTGACCATGGACAGCACTGCGCCGCCGCTGGCCTGGATGCGCAGGCCGTGCCCGGCAACGTCGACCTCGCCCTGCAGGTCGGCGAAGATCTCGTCGAGCAGGCTCGCGAGATGGCTCTCATCCTCGATGCGGTCGAAATAGATCATGAATTCATCGCCGCCGAAGCGGCTGACATTGATGCCGGGCCCGGCAACCGCCGCCAGCCGCTCGGCCACGGCATAGATCAACCCGTCGCCGACCGGGTGGCCGAGCGTGTCGTTGACGCTTTTGAAATCATCAAGGTCGAGCACCGCCAGGCCACAGAGCCGGTCGCGGTCGCCGGACGCCATGGCCTCGCCGGCCAGCTCGTGGAAGTAGGCTCGATTCGGCAAGCCGGTGAGGTTGTCGTAGCGCGCCATGAAACGGATCTTTTCCTCCGCCTCGACGCGGGCTGTCACGTCCTCGAAAGTGACGACGCCGAGTTCCTGGCTGCCTTCGCGCGCGGAGAACTCGTAGTGCTGGCCGTTGGCGAGCGAGACCAGCACCTTGCGGTCCCGGCCCTCGCGCAGGGCGCGCGTCAATTGCGCCTCGATGTAGCGGCAGTCCTTCGGCGCCAGCATGCCGCCGGCGACGCCGCGCATCAGAAGGCCGTGGATCGAGCGCCCGAGCAGCGCGTCGGCCGATTTCAGCGACATCAGATGGGCGGCCTCGGCATTGGCGACCGCGACGCGTCCGTCCGGGCCGAGCATGACCAGGCCGTGCGACATCGTGTTGAGCGCACGGTCGAACCTGCGCGTCAGATTCCTCGCCTGCTTGTGCCCGATGACCGCCGAGAAGAGCACGTTGCGGACATGGTCGGCGCCGGTGATGGTGATGAACGTCATCGGGATGATCATCAGGCCGAGGACGACAGAAGGCGCGTCCATGCGCAGCAGAAGCGCCAGCGCCGCCGGACCGATGAAGGTCACCGAAAAAATCCGCACCATGCGCGGAGAGCCGTAGTTGCGGGCGACAACCGTGACCAGGGTCGCCAAGGTCAGCGACATCGCCGCCAGCTCGGCAA
Source organism: Mesorhizobium captivum (assembly GCF_033977165.1). Lineage (NCBI taxonomy): Bacteria > Pseudomonadati > Pseudomonadota > Alphaproteobacteria > Hyphomicrobiales > Phyllobacteriaceae > Mesorhizobium > Mesorhizobium captivum. The sequence continues at coordinate 16,463 of NZ_JAVIJB010000013.1, read as the reverse complement.
AGGGATCGGGATAGACATAGATCGACACGAAACACAGCGCGCCCAATCCGAGACCTTGGAGGCAGCCCTTGAGGATGTAGCTTCGCTCCAACCGCTGCGCGTGCTCGACATCGGCGATTACGCCGCCTGTTTTCAGGAAGCTGCGAATGCCGAAATAACGGATAAGGCTGACCGAAAGCAGAGCAAAAGAAAACGCCAGGAACAACGGATTGTGCGTGCGCAAATAGATCATGAATCCGAGGATCCAGTAGCACGCACCACCGATCAACAACATGTGCGCGTTGTCGAACAACGACCGCACAAATTGGATATAAACATCCGCGGGGATGCTTTCGGTCTTTGTTTTGCCCATGTGGTCGGCCCAACGCTAAGCCTTGTCATGCCACAACCGCCTTAAGAAAGGCTTAGAACAGGGACCGCTTAAGCAACGGCTTCGGCCCGCCCGTCAAGGACGGGAGAGGCCCAGGCAGACCGGAAAGCCTTCGGGCCAACGCCGGCAATCACTCAGCAGCGTCGAGAACAGGCACCGGCACGGTTTGGGTCAACCGCTGGAGCAGCCTGGAGCGCTCCTCTGCCGCCTTTGCGGCGCTGGCCAGCCGGACATGGCCATAGCCGCGGATGAGCGCCGGCACGGAAGCCAGAGCGGCGGCGGCATCGATCCTGCCCGGCGCAAGTGCCGTGGCGATCAGATCGAGATCCGCCTCGTATTGCGCAAGCATCCGCCGCTCGGCGCGCCGTTCGGCGGTATGGCCGAACAGGTCGAATGCCGTGCCGCGCAGGCCTTTCATGGCCGACAGCAGGCGAAAGGCTTTCATCATCCAGGGGCCGAAGCTCGATTTCTTCGGCTTGCCGTCGTTGCCGCGCCGCCCGAGGATCGGAGGCGCGAGGTGGAATTCCAGCTTCTCGTAGCTTTGGAACTGCCTTGCGAGATCGGCCGCGAAGCTGCCGTCGGTATAGAGCCGCGCCACCTCATACTCGTCCTTGATCGCCATCAGCTTGAAGAGATTCCTGGCGGCGGCCTCGGTGACTGCGCTCGATCCGGGAACTGCACGCGCCTCGGCGGCGCGCAGGGCGGCGAGCCTGTCGGCATAGCGCCTGCCGTAGGCGGCGTTCTGGTACGCGGCGAGGAAAGCAACGCGCCTGGCGATGATGTCGTCGAGCGTTTCGGCGGGCGCGGACGCCGGCTTGCCGGCCGGGCCGGCCAAGCCGCGCACGAAGTCCGGCTGGTGCGCGGCGCGACGGCCCCAGCGGAACGCGGCGATGTTCATCGCCACCGCTTCGCCATTCAATTCGATAGCCTTTTCAATGGCTTCGGCCGAAAGCGGCAACCCGCCATGCTGGAAAGCGAAGCCGAGCATGAACATGTTGGCGCCGAGCGAATTGCCGAACAGTGCCGTCGCCGTGCGGGTGGCGTCGAAGAAGTGGGCCTTGTCGTCACCGGCGGCGGCACGGATCGCCTTCTTCAGCCGCTCGACCGGAAGCGAGAAGTCGGCCGAACGGGTGAATTCACCGGGCATGATCTCGGCGGTGTTGGCGAGGAACATCGTGTGCCCCTCGCGCACCGCTGCGAGCACTTTCTTGGCGCCGGAGACGACGAGGTCGCAGCCAAGCACGAGATCGGCCTTGCCGGCCGAAACACGGATGGCGTGGATGTCCTCGGGCGTCGCGGCAATGCGGACATGGGTGAAGACCGAGCCGCCCTTTTGGGCAAGACCCGCCATGTCGATCATGCCGCAGCCCTTGCCTTCAAGATGGGCGGCCATGCCGAGCACCGCGCCGATGGTGACGACGCCGGTGCCGCCGACGCCATCGATGATTGCCGCCCAGCCCTCTCCGCCGAGCGGGAATTCGACGGGCGACGGCACGCCGTCCAGCGGATCGCGCTTGCCGGCAATGCCTTCGGCCTTCCTGATCTTGCCGCCGTGCACCGTCACGAAAGAGGGGCAGAAGCCGCCAAGGCAGGAGAAATCCTTATTGCAACTCGACTGGTCGATCCGGCGCTTGCGGCCGAATTCGGTTTCGACCGGCTGGATCGAGACGCAGTTCGACTGCACGCCGCAATCGCCGCAACCTTCGCAGACCAGCTCGTTGATGAAGACGCGCCTGTCGGGGTCGGGGAACGTGCCGCGCTTGCGGCGGCGGCGTTTTTCTGCGGCGCAGGTCTGGTCATAAAGAAGCACCGAGACACCTTTCACCTCACGCAATTCGCGCTGGACGAGGTCGAGGTCGTCGCGGTGATGGATGGTGGCGCCGGCCGGGAAATCGGCCTTGCCGGCATATTTGTCCGGCTCGTCGGTGACGACGGCGATGCGGTCGACGCCTTCGGCGCGCACCTGCCTGGCGATCATATCCACCGTCAGGCCGCCTTCATGCGGCTGGCCGCCGGTCATGGCGACCGCGTCGTTGTAGAGGATCTTGTAGGTGATGTTGGCACGGCTCGACAGCGCGAAGCGGATCGCCAGCGCGCCCGAATGGTTGTAGGTGCCGTCGCCGAGATTCTGGAAGAGATGGTCGCGCTTCGAGAACGGCGCCTGACCGACCCATTGCGCGCCCTCGCCACCCATCGCCGTAAACCCGACCGTATTCCTATCCATCCACAGCGCCATGAAATGGCAGCCGATGCCGGCGGCGGCGAGCGAGCCCTCCGGCACCTTGGTCGAGGAATTGTGCGGACAACCCGAGCAGAAGAAGGGGGTGCGCGAACCGATGTCGACGGTGTCGGCAAGCATCGCCTGGAACTGGCGCAGCTTCGCCACGCGCGCGGCGATCTCCTCCGACGGGCCGATGGTGCGCAGGATCCTTTCGCCGAGCGCGATGGCGATCTCGTTCGGGTCGAGCGCGCCCTTGGCCGGAAACAGCCAGTCGCCGCGTTCGTCCTTCTTGCCGACGATGGCCGGCTGGATGGCGGAGCCGTAGAGGTTCTCGCGCAACTGCACCTCGATCAGCGAGCGCTTCTCCTCGACGACGACGATGGTGTCGAGGCCGCGGGCGAAGTCGGCGATATGCTGATAGTCGAGCGGCCAGGGGCAGCCGACCTTGAACAGACGGATGCCGATGCGGTTGGCGGCCCTCTCGTCGATGCCGATATCCTCGAGCGCCTGGCGGACGTCGAGATAGCTCTTGCCGATGGTGATGACGCCGAGCTTCGGATTGCGACCGCCGGAATAGACGATCCGGTTCAGCCCATTGGCCTGGATGAAGGCCGAAGCCGCGGCGCGCTTATGCTCATGCAGTCGCTCCTCCTGCCCGAGCATGTCGATCTCGTGGCGGATGTTGAGGCCGCCAGGCGGCATGTCGAAGTCCGGAATGACGATGTTCAACCGGTCGATCGAGGCGTCGACCGAGGCCGTCGATTCGATGTTGTCCTTGACGCATTTGATCGCCGCCCAGGTGCCGGCGAAGCGCGACATGGCAAAGCCGTAAAGGCCGTAGTCGATGATCTCTTGGACGCCGGCCGGATTGAGGATCGGCACCATGGTGTCGACGAACAGGAATTCGGTGGCATGAGCATTGGTCGAGGACTCGGCCATGTGGTCGTCGCCCATCAGGGCGAGAACGCCGCCATTTCTCGACGAGCCGGCAAGGTTGGCGTGACGAAACACGTCGCCCGAGCGGTCGACGCCCGGTCCCTTGCCGTACCAGACCGCAAAGACGCCGTCATGCGTGCCTTCGCCGAGCAGTTCGGTCTGCTGCGACCCCCAGCAGGCGGTGGCGGCCAGTTCCTCGTTGAGGCCAGGCTGGAAGACGATATCGGCCTGCGCTAGCTGCCGCTTCGCCCTCCAAAGCTGCATGTCGAGGCCGCCAAGCGGCGAACCACGATAGCCGGAAACGAAGCCAGCGGTGTTGAGGCCGGCGCGGCGGTCGCGCTCGCGCTGCATCAAAAGCATGCGCACGACGGCCTGCGCCCCGGACAGGAAAACGCGCTCCTTGCCAAGGTCGAACTTGTCGTCGAGCGCGACGTCATGCAGCGTCATCAGGCATTTCCTCTGCGGAGGCACGGCTCAGACCGGGCGGCCAACGTCGGAGTGGGAGGCCGCAGTCTTTCTTCCCTTGCGGGAGAGGTCAAACAAAATCGCAGAGGCCAGGTCGGACGCAACAAATGGTCCGGGTGAAACCGCCCAGCGCATTTAAGATGAAGCAAAATGCTTCATGAAGCACGAAAATTTCGACGGCCGGCGCACTGTTTGCTTGAGCATGATCTTTTCCGGACTGAAGGCCAGCGAAGCAAAGACCGCTACACGCTCTTCGGAACCATGCTCACATCTAGACGGCCTTCGAGCAATCCGGTTTAGGCTCGTCGGGCAGCTTGCCGTCGGGATGACCGGTAAGGTCCGGGTTGAGCTCGTATTTCGGCCCGATCACCAGCGGCCGATCCGGCAGCATGGTCTGATCCTCGGTCGAGGTCATCGTCGTGTCGAGGCTCTGGAGCAGCGTGCCGCTCGAATCCTCAATGCGGATCGTGACGGAATAGGGCTTGTCCTTGACCACGCAGCTAAGCGGCGGGCTGGTCAAGGTGATATGCGGAAGCTTCGGCCAGATCTTCTGGTTGACGATGATCGGATCGCCGCCGGCGGGGTTCTGGAAATTCACCACGGCAACCTGCCCCTCGGCCATTGGCCGCAGCGGCCTCAGCGTGATGACGTAGGTGGCGATGCCAAGCCGGTAGTTGAACTCGAACAGCTTGCCGGAAATGGCGAAGAGCTGCTCCTTGCCGGTGTCGCGGCAGGCGCCGAGTGCCGTCGCGGCAATCAATGCCGCGCCAAGCGCGATCGAACGGAATTTTCTAGGCATTGTCGGTCTCCCTGGCCGCCTTGCGGCGGCGATAATAGCGGTTCGCCTTCTGGCGGTTGCCGCAAACGGCCATGTCGCACCAGAGGCGGCTGGAGTTGCGGCTGCGGTCGACGAACAGCCAGCTGCAGTTCGGACAAACCCTCAGCCTGGCAACGGTGTCGTCCCGCAGCAGCGAAAGCGCCGAGACGGCCAACGCCGCCTCGAAGGCGATCGGCGTCGCCGGATGACCGAAAGGCTGCCCGGGCGCGCCGATTTCAGCATTGCTGCCGGAGAGCCCCTGGGCGCAAGCCGTCAGGAAGTCCGGCAGAAGGCCGGCGGCGATCGCGCCCTTTGCTATGGCATGGCGGAACAGGCGGTCGGTCGCCTCGCGGATCGACAGCACGATTGGGGCGATGCCGTCCGGTTCCGACGCCTCCAGCCGCCGGCCGCCGAGCTCGGCGGCGCGGAAGCCGCTTGCGGCCTCGGCGAAACGGGCGATTTCGGCCGGGTCGTCGAAGCGGTCGAAGGTCTTTTCCGGATCGTTGCGCAGCACGACGGTGTTCGCCGTGTCGAGCGCGAGGATGCCGCCGGTGAAGCGGTGCGGGGTCCAGGATACCGTCATAACGGAAATCTAACCTATAAAACGTGTTTGACAAGTTAGATTCCCGATGCAAGGCTCGCCATAGGGTCCGTCGCTCGGGCCAAGGACGCCGCATGCTCTATTTCTACCAGCAGGTGCTGAACGGGCTGCATTCGGGCGCGCTCTATGCGCTGCTCGCCTTCGGCTATGTGCTGACCAACGGCATCCTGCACCGCACCAACCTGGCCTATGGCGCGCTTTTTGCCTTTTGCGGCCACACCATGATCCTGACCGCGGCCTTCGGCTACCAGGCGCTGTGGCTGACGCTGTTCGCCTCGGTCGCGCTCGGCGTCGTCGCCGCCCTGGTTTATGCGGTGCTGATCAGCCAGGTGCTGTCGCGCAGCGTGTTCGAAAGGCTGGCGGACAGGTCGCCCAACGCCATCGTGGTGACGACGCTCGGCATATTGCTGTTCCTGTCGGAAGCAAGCCGCATCGCCGCCGACACCCATGATCTCTGGCTGCCGCCGATGCTCGCCCAGCCCGTCATCTTCGCCCAGGATACCGGTTTCAAGGTCACGCTCACCGTCATCCAGCTGCTCGACTGCGCGGCGGTGATCGCGGTGGTGGCGCTGGCCGCCTGGCTGTTTTCGCATTCTCGCTTCGGCCGCGCCTGGCGGGCCGTCTCCGACGACCCGAAGGCGGCCGCGATGTGCGGCATCGACGTGCGCGCCGTGTTTCGCCGCGCGGTGCTCTACGGCGGCTTCTGCGCGGCTTTTGCCGGTGTGCTCGCCGGCCTCTACTACGGCAACATCAGCTTCGGCACCGGCCTCGTCTACGGCCTCAAGATTCTGTTCGTGACGGCGGTCGGCGGCTATCTGTCGCCGCTCAAGGCGGCGCTCGGAGCCGCGGCCTTCGGCATGGCCGAATCGCTGTGGGCCGGCTATTTCCCGATCGAATGGCGCGACGCCTGGATATACCTCTTCCTCGTCGCCATGCTGGTGCTGATCGGCGCCAGCCGAGACCAGGCCAAGGTCGCCTGAACCCATCAGACTTTGGTGGCATGACGTTCGGTGAACCGGCGGGTTTCCACCGGCGCCATCGTTTGTCGCGCCTTGCTGTGTTGACCTGCCAGACCACGCACTGCATACCGTTGGGCCAAGCGGCGCGACACCGGAGGGGGAATCGGGCGCGCAGCAGCACTTTGAGTCTACGCATCGTGCTTTCCGAAAATCGAACTCGATTTTCGGGCCGATGCGCGAGGGAGGAAATGCATGGCAGGGCTGCTCACTCTATCCAGGACGATCGATCGCATCAACGAGTTCATCGGCCGCTGGGTGTCATGGCTGATCCTGCTTGCGATCCTAGTGAGCGCCGTCAATGCCGTCATCCGCAAGGTGTTCGACATCTCGTCCAACGCCTGGCTGGAACTGCAGTGGTACCTTTTCGGTGCCGCCTTCATGGTGGCGGCCGCCTACACCTTGAAGCAGAACGACCATATCCGTATCGACATCGCCTACGGCATGTTTCCCCGCCGCGTGCAGCACTGGATCGACCTCCTCGGCCACCTCCTCTTCCTGATGCCGTTCGTGGTGCTGATGGTGATCTATTTCGTGCCTTACGTGTCGCTGTCTTTCCATAGCGGCGAGATGTCGACCAACGCCGGCGGGCTCATCGTCTGGCCGGCAAAGGCCATCCTGCTCGTCGGATTCTTCCTGCTGGCGCTGCAGGGCGTTTCCGAGATCATCAAGAAGATCGCCATCATGCGCGGCGACATGGAGGATCCCAATCCCTTCATCTCGGCGCATGAGCAGGCCGAGCTCGAGGCCAAGGCGCTTGCCGAGGAAGCCAAGGCGCTGGCCGGCGAGGTGCGCTCATGATCGAGTTCATCGCGCAGAACATGGCGCCGATCATGTTCGCCTCGCTGATTATCTTCCTTTTGATCGGCTACCCCGTCGCCTTCTCGCTCGCCGCAAACGGCCTGTTGTTCTTTTTCATCGGCGTGCTCTTGTCGCCCTATTCCGGCGGGTCGATCAACCTCGCCTGGCCGCTGCTGCATGCGCTGCCCGACAATTTCTACGGCACCAGAGTGATGTCGAACGACACGCTGCTGGCGATTCCCTTCTTCACCTTCATGGGCATCGTGCTGGAACGATCCGGCATGGCCGAGGACCTGCTCGACACGGTCGGCCAGCTGTTCGGCCCGATCCGCGGCGGGCTTGCCTATGCGGTGATCTTCGTCGGCGCGCTGCTTGCCGCGACGACCGGCGTGGTGGCGGCCTCCGTCATCGCCATGGGGCTGATCTCGCTGCCGATCATGCTGCGCTACGGCTATGACCGCCGGCTCGCCTCGGGCGTGATCGCGGCTTCGGGCACGCTTGCCCAGATCATCCCGCCCTCGCTGGTGCTGATCGTGCTGGCCGACCAGCTCGGACGCTCGGTCGGCGACATGTATGCCGGCGCGCTGATCCCCGGCCTCGTGCTGACGGGTATCTACATGGCCTACGTCCTGATCATGTCGATCATCCGGCCGAACTCGATGCCGGCGCTGCCCATCGAAGCGCGCACGCTCGGCCGCGGCGTGATCTCGCTGATCGTAGCCCTGCTGGTCGCGGTCGCGGTCTCCTATGCGGCCTATCGCTACCTCGTGCCCGCCCATGGCGACAATGCCGACATACTGGGCGCCACCGTCGGCGTCATCGTGACCTACATCGTGGCGGTTGCCGACCAGCGGCTCGGGATCAACATGATGTCCAAGCTGGCGCAGCAGGTGGTGATCGTGCTGATCCCACCGCTGGCGCTGATCTTCCTGGTGCTCGGCACCATCTTCCTTGGCATCGCGACGCCGACCGAAGGCGGCGCGATGGGTTCAGTCGGTGCTTTGATCATGGCCGCGGCAAAGGGGAGGCTGTCGTTCGACGTCATCAAGCAGGCGCTGGCCTCGACGACCCGGCTCTCCTCCTTCGTGCTGTTCATCCTGATCGGCGCGCGTGTCTTCTCGCTCACCTTCTACGGCGTCAACGGCCACATCTGGGTCGAGCACCTGTTGACCTCGCTGCCGGGCGGCGAGACCGGCTTCCTGATCGGCGTCAACATCCTTGTCTTCGTGCTCGCCTTCTTTCTCGATTTCTTCGAGCTCGCCTTCATCATCGTGCCGCTGCTGGCGCCCGCCGCAGACAAGCTCGGCATCGACCTGATCTGGTTCGGCGTGCTGCTCGGCGTCAACATGCAGACCAGCTTCATGCATCCGCCCTTCGGCTTCGCGCTGTTCTACCTGCGCTCGGTCGCCGCGCGCGTCCCTTATCTCGACCGCCTCACCGGCAAGCAGATCGCGCCGGTCACCACCGGCCAGATCTACTGGGGCGCGGTGCCTTTCGTCTGCATCCAGGTGATCATGATCGGGCTCACCATCGCCTTCCCGCAAATGGTGATGCGCTATAAGGGCGCCACGGTAGAACCGAGCACGATCGACCTGAAACTGCCGGAGATGCCGGGACTGGCGCCGCTCGGCACGCCGCCGGCCGACAATGGCGCAGCACCCGTCAATGGCGGCGCGGCGCCCGCCGCGCCCGGCACGCCCGATCTGTCACAGCCGCCGAATTTCGGTGACACCGCCCCGGCCAAGCCGGCCGCACCCGCGCCCGACCTTTCGAAGCCGCCGAGTTTCAATTGAGGTGAGCAAGCCATGAGAGCCGTAAGGCTGGAAGCAGTCGGCAGCATCGCGCTTCGCGAGGTCGAGAAACCTTCGCCGGGGCCGGAGGACGTTCTGGTGCGGATCGAGGTCTGCGGCGTCTGCGGCACCGACAGGCACCTTTTCCTCGGCGAGTTTCCGTCAAAGCCGCCGGTGACGCTCGGCCACGAATTCTGTGGCATCGTCGAAGCCGTCGGAGCGGCTGTCGCCGATATCGCCGTCGGCGACCGCGTCACAGGCGATCCCAACATTTCCTGCGCGCGCTGCAGCCACTGCCGTGCCGGCCGCGTCAATTTGTGCAGCAATCTGAGAGCCATCGGCATCCACCGCGACGGCGGTTTCGCCGACTATGTCGTGATGCCGCAAAACCAGGCTTTCGTCCTGCCCGCCGGTCTCAAGCCGACGCATGGCGCCTTCTGCGAGCCGCTGGCCTGCTGCCTGCATGGCGTCGATCTCGCCGCCATCAAGCCCGGGGCCTCGGTGGTCGTTCTCGGCGGCGGCGTTATCGGCCTGCTTACGGTGCAATTGGCGAAGCTCGCGGGTGCCGCGACCATCATCCTGTCGACCAGGCAAGCCTCGCGCCGGGCTTTGGCGGAGGAGCTCGGCGCAACGGCAACGGTCGACCCCAGCGCCGTCGATCCCATCGAGGCCATCGCCGGAAAAGCCGGCCTGGTGCCGGGCGGCGTCGACGTGGTGCTCGAATGCGCGGGCGTCCCCGATACCGTCCAGCAATCCATGCGGCTGGCCAAGTCCGGCGGGACGGTGGTGATTGTCGGTGTCATGCCGCAAGGGCAGAGGGTGGCCTTCGAGCCCTTCGACATCCTGTTCCGCGAATTGAAGGTGCTCGGTTCGTTCCTCAATCCCTTCACCCACCGGCGCGCCGCGGACCTTGTCGCGTCGGGCGCGATCGAGATCGACAAGCTGATTTCGAGACAGGTGTCGCTCGAGGAGGCGCCGCAGGTGATCTCGAATCCCGCGGCCCCGGGTGAGGTCAAGGTGCTGGTCGTGCCGGGCCAGGGCTGAAGTCTTGCAACGTTGGCGATTGGCGAAACCGTTGATGACAGCGCCCCTCTCCCCGTCACTATACGGGGAGAGGATGCCGGCAGGCAGGTGAGGGGCGGCGCCCACGTCGGATGGGTAAGGGTAAATTAGACCGAGACTACGGCCCTGGGCGAACTAATTGCCAAAGTCGGCGCCGCCCCTCATCCCCCTGCCGGGACCTTCTCCCCGTATAGTGACGGGGAGAAGGGACTAATCCCCGCCTACAGCTTGCCGTTGCGCTGCTGCACCATCATGAAGGTGTCGTAATTGTATTCGGCGACCTGAGCCCAGAGATAGTGCTCCTTGCGGAAGCCCTTGATCGAGTCCCAGATCTTCTTGAACGGCGCGTTGTTGGCTTCCATTTCGGCATAGACTTCGTTGGCCTTCTCGAAGCAAGCCGCCATGATTTCCTGGCTGAAAGGCGCCAGCTTGGCGCCGCCGGCCACCAGCCGCTTCACCGCCGCAGGGTTGAGATAGTCGTATTTCTGCAGCATGTTGGCATCGGCGGCCTGCGCCGCGGTATGCACCAGCGATTTGTAGGCCGGCGACAATTCCTCGTACTTGGCCTTGTTGAACATCAGGTGCACGGTCGGGCCGCCTTCCCACCAGCCGGGATAGTAGTAATAGGGCGCGACCTTGTAGAAGCCGAGCTTCTCGTCGTCGTAAGGGCCGACCCATTCGGCGGCGTCGATCGTGCCCTTTTCCAGCGCCGGGTAGATGTCGCCGCCGGCGATCTGCTGCGGCACGACGCCGAGTTTCTGCACCACCTTGCCGGCGAAACCACCGATGCGCATCTTGAGGCCGGAAAGGTCGGCCACGGTGTTGATCTGCTTGCGGAACCAGCCGCCCATCTGCACGCCGGTATTGCCGCCCGGCAGACCGAACAACCCTTGCGTGGCCAAGAACTCGTTGAACAAGTCGATGCCGCCGCCATGATAATGCCAGGCATTCATGCCGCGCGCGTTGAGCGAGAACGGCACGGCGGCGCCCAGCGCCCAGGTCGGGTCCTTGCCCCAATAGTAATATGCCACCGTGTGGCAGGCCTCGACCGTGCCGGCGGCGGTGGCGTCCGCCGCCTGCAGGCCGGGGACCAGCTCGCCCGAGGCGAAGACCTGGACCTGGAAATTGCCGTCGGTCGCTTCCGACAGCATTTTCGAGAAGACTTCCGCGCCGCCATAGATCGTGTCGAGCGATTTCGGGAAGGACGATGCCAGCCGCCAGGTCACTTTCGGATTGGATTGAGCTATCGCCGGCGTGGCAAGCGCAGCGGCCGCCGCCGCGACGCCGACACCGGACGCACCGGCCTTGCGGATGAATGAACGACGATCCATGCAGTTTCCTCCCATTTTGGATCAACAGACCGACTTACAGGCATCCTCGCTGCCCTGGCCGGCTGCGCGAAACAATACACGGGCAAGGTGTCGAGTCCAGCATCGCGGGCAACGTGCAACTATAGTCTAACGTCAACCGCCGTGGCCCAGCCGGAACGGCGAAACTTGCCATGGCAAAGCGCCTTCGGATCGCCTATTTTGTAGGCAGAATAATTCGTTAGCTCTCGATGGAAACCGTATCCAAAATGCAGCAGCCGCTCGTCGCCGTCTCGACCGATGTCCGCCAGTTCGACAACTACACCTGGCATGCCGCGCCGCAGCAATACATCGAGGCGGCGATCGCCGGCGCCGGCGTGTTCCCGCTGCTGGTGCCCTCCTTCGGCGACCGGCTCGACTTCGACGAGTTGCTGTCCTCGGTCGACGGCGTCATGATCACGGGTTCGAAATCCAACGTGCATCCCTCGCTCTATGGCGGCGTTCCCAGCGAGGCCAACGGCCCTTACGATCCAGCGCGCGATTCGACCACGCTGCCGCTGATCCGCAAGGCGATCGAGCGCGGCGTGCCGCTGCTCGCCATCTGCCGCGGCATCCAGGAACTGAACGTGGCGCTGGGCGGCACGCTCGGCACCGAGATCCAGGAGCGCGAGGGCTCGCTCGATCACCGCGCGCCGGTGAGCGACAATCAGGACGAGCGCTTCGGCATCCACCAGACGATTTCGATCAAGCCGGGAAGCTGCCTCGCAGGCGTGTTCGGCGCCGGTGAGATGAAGGTCAACTCGCTGCATCGCCAGGCGATCGACCGGCTCGGCTCCAAGCTGCAGGTCGAGGCTTTGGCCACCGACGGCACGATCGAGGCGGTTTCGGTCAAGGATGCCCGCGCCTTCGCGGTCGGCGTGCAGTGGCACCCGGAATATTGGGTGAAGTCGGACAGCAACTCGGCCAAGATCTTCCGCGCCTTCGGCGATGCCGTGCGCCTGCATGTGGCGGCGAAGACCGGTGCGCGGGCGGCGGCGGAGTAAGCCCGCCTCTAGAGCAGTTCATCGTTTCACGGAAACGCTGAACTGCTCTAACCATTTGTTTTTACGCAATTCCGGACGGAAAACCGTTACACACGTTTCCTGGAATTGCTCTAGAGCGTTTCACCGTTTCACGGAAACGGCGAACCGCTCCATCTCTTTGTTTTGACGCAATTACGGACGGAAAACCGCTCACACTTTTCCTGGAATTGCTCTGGAATCCCGCTCGTTATTCGTTGTTCAGTGCCAGCAGCGGCGCGGCCGGCGCGTAGGACTCGTAGCCGTCGCCATCGGCGACGCTGAAGGTGACGATCGGATCAGTGCCGTTCTCGCTGAACGCAACCGAGCCGTCGGCCTGCTCGCGCCAGAATTTCACGCGTTCGATGCCGGGCATCAACTTGCGGCAGTTCGGTGCGACGCGGAGCAGCGACAAGCCGCCCGATAGCTCGGCGCCGCGCTCGACGGCGCAGGCCGCTTCGTCACCGTTGGCCGTCAACCGATAGGTGCCGGATGGGGCAGCTTCTTCGGCCGCGCTCTGGACCGCGCCGCCATGCAGAAACTGAACGCCCCCGAACAACGCAACCGACGCAACCAGTCCGGCCAACAGCTTCACTCTGCCTCTCCATACCAAAGCGCATGTCGCCGTCCGCGAACTTAGGCGACAGGCATAACGAAGTATGCACAATGATTCCGAATGGTTAACCAGGCGCTAACAATGCGGCTTGTCAGGCGCGCGGCTTGACGCCGATCGTCTCCGGCACCGGGGTGAGCGGCCGGCGCTCGCCGAACCAGGAGAGCAGATTGTCGACGCAGAGATCGGCCATGGCCCGGCGGGTGTGGTCCGACGCCGAGCCGACATGCGGCAGGAGCGAGGTATTGGGCGCATCGAGCAGCGCCTGAGGCACATTCGGTTCGTCGGCAAAGACATCGAGCCCGGCGGCGGCAATGATGCCATTCTTGAGGGCGACGGCAAGCGCTGCCTCATCCACCGTGCTGCCGCGGCCGATATTGACGAAGACGCCGTTCGGACCCAGCGCCGACAGAATCTCGGCATTGATGGCTTTCTCCGTCGCGGCGCCTCCCGGCGCGATGCAAATCAGCGTATCGACCGCTTCGGCCAAGCCCTTCAGCGTGGGATGATATTCGTAGGACAGACCCTCGACCTTACGGCGGTTGTGGTAGGCGATCGGCAGGCCGAAGGCCTCGATACGATGCGCGACGGCAAGGCCGATGCGGCCCATGCCGAAGATGCCGATGCTTCGGCCACGCAAGGTAAGCCGGCTCAGGCGATAATTGCCCTTCTTCACCCAATCGCCGTCGCGCAGCCATTTCTCGGCGGCATACATTTCGCGTACCGTGTTGATCAGCAGGCCGATCGTGGTGTCGGCGACCTCTTCGGTCAGCACGTCCGGCGTGTTGGTGACCATCACGCCGCGCCTGGCCGCGTGACCGGCGTCGACCGAATCATAGCCGACGCCGAAATTGGCGATGATTTCGAGATTGGGCAGCGCGTCGATCATGGCCGCGTCGATGCCGCCGAAGCAGGCGATGCCGCGCACGACCTCACGCATCTCGCCGGTGACCAGCGACGGGTCGGCGCGCTCGATCCGCACGCGCCGGAACGCCTTGTCGATCCGGCCGATCGCATGGTCGTTGAAATGACCCGGCACCAGGATGGCGACCGGGAGCTTCGCTTCGGCTTTTGTCATTGACGCTCCACCGGCTTGCCGGTGGACTGGCGCACGTGCAGCTCCGGCTTGATCAGTTCCTGCGAGGGCCGCACGGCCTGCCCGTTCAGCTTGTCGAGCAGCGCGCTGGCGGCGCGGCGGCCGACCTCGCGCTGGCCATTCCAGACCGTTGTCAATGCCGGAGTTGCGATTGCGGCCTCCTCGAGATCGTCATAGCCGGTGACCGAGATGTCGACGCCCGGCACGAGGCCAGCCCGCGCAATGCCGTTCATCAGTCCGATGGCGACGAGATCATTCCAGCAGCAGGCGGCGGTCGGCTTGTCTTTCAGCGCCAAAAACTGTCCTGCGGCCTCGAAACCGGCCTGCTTGGTGCGCGGGCCGGCAATGCGCCAGGACGGTTTCACCTCCAGCCCGGCCGCCTCCATGGCGTGGACATAGCCCTGGTAGCGGTCGCGGCCGGTCGAGGTCTGGTCGGTGCCGCCGATCATGGCGATGCGTTTGTGGCCGAGCGAGATCAGGTGATTGGTGGCAAGGCCGGTGCCATAGGCGTCATCGCCGCGAAATACCGGAACGCCGGCGCCTTCGACCGTGCGCGCGATCAGCACCGCCGGCAGGCCGTTCTCCTCGGCCATGATGATGTCCTCGGCCGGCGTGCCGATGGCCGGCGACATGATGACGCCGTCGGCGCCGAGCTGCAGCAGCGTGTCGATGAAGGTGCGCTGCTTTTCGAGCTGATCGTAATGATTGGAGAGGATGAAGGTCTGGCGGCTGCGGTCGAGCTCGCTTTCGATCGAGCGCAGAATCTCGGCGAAGAACGGGTTCATGATGTCGTGCACGACGACGCCGACAATGCCGGAGCGCGAGGTGCGCAACGAGGCGGCGCGGCGGTTGTAGATATAGCCGATGGCGCGGGCATGCTCCTTGATGCGATCGCGCGTGGAGCCGGCGACCAGTGGGCTGTCGCGCAGCGCCAGCGATACCGTTGCCGTCGAAACGCCGAGCGCATCCGCGATCGTCGAAAGCTTGATCTTTTGTGCCAGCCTTGGTTCCCCAGAGTTTTTAAACTGTTTAAATGCGGCCTTATGCCATCGATCCGAAGCAATTCAAAGTTTTTTCGCCAGGGTCTCGGCCTCGGTGTCCAGCGAGGCGGAATTGCGCAGGCGCAGCCTGTGCTCGCGATGGATGATGTAGAGACCGCTGGCGACGATGATGGCGGCCCCAAGCAGCGTCCAGCGGTCGGGAAACTGATGGAAGATCAGCCAGCCGGAAATGATCATCCAGACCATCTGCGAATAGGGGTAAGGCGCCAGCGCCGTCGTCGTCGCCAGGCGATAGGCCTGGACCAGCAGCCAATGCCCGCCGGCGCCGAAGACGCCGAGCATCAGCAGGATCGACCACTGCCAGCCGTCCTGCGGCAGTGCATGCGAGAAGGGCAGCATGGGCACAAGCAGCACCGCCGGCGCCAGCGCCGAGAACAGGATCAGGCTCTCCGATGTTTCGCTGGCCGACATGCGCCGGGTCATGATGACGTAAAAGGAGTTCGACAGCATCGAGCCGAGCGCGAAGAGATGGCCGATGCCGAAGACGCCGACGCCGGGCCGGGTGATGATCAAAACGCCGACGAAGCCGGTGAGGATCGCCAGCCAGCGCCGCCACCCCG
Source organism: Mesorhizobium captivum (assembly GCF_033977165.1). Taxonomy (NCBI): domain Bacteria; kingdom Pseudomonadati; phylum Pseudomonadota; class Alphaproteobacteria; order Hyphomicrobiales; family Phyllobacteriaceae; genus Mesorhizobium; species Mesorhizobium captivum. The sequence goes on along the minus strand of NZ_JAVIJB010000013.1, from coordinate 689 downwards.
CCCATTCGCCGAGCAGCGGGCCGGCCAATGCGGTGATCACCATCGGTCCGAAGAAATAGATCGAGGTGGTTTCGGCGAGCTGCAGGGTCCTGAGCGCCAGGATGTTGAACATGGTCGAGCCGAAAAGCAGGCATCCGCGCAATATGTGCGCCGGCAGGTTGTTGGCGCGGAAGCGCGACGGCTCGCGCCAGCCGCGCAGGAAGACGCCGACAAGCAGGACATGGACGGCGAAGCGGGCCCAGGCGACGATCAGCGCCGAGACGCCGGCGAGCACCAGATATTTGCTCGAGGTGTCGAGAAAGGTGAAGCAGACATAGACGCAGAGCATCAACAGCATCGCCGCGGGCGGCGTTGCGCTGTCGTCTGGGTTCTTCGGAGTGTTCAAGTTCAGGCCGGAGGAAAGGTAGACGCCACCCTTTTGCGGCAATCGCCGCCGGCCGGCAAGCCAAAAGCGACTGGCCCAACAAGACGTGCCGACAGGCTTAGAGCGCACTGCTGTTGGCGATAGCCAGAGCGTTCCTCGCAGTCGTCATCCTGGGGCGGAGCAATGAGCGAAGCGCCCCTACTCCCCTACTCCCCTACTCCCCTACTCCCCTACTCCCCTACTCCCCTACTGCTGGAGTGCACCCCAAAACTGAGACAAGGATATAAGGGACAGTCCTGAGAGAGGGACTGATGCCTCAAAGACG